>NZ_BBJM01000003.1 GCF_000740055.1 Secundilactobacillus oryzae JCM 18671
ATTTTAAGTATATGAGGCCATGGGCCTTTTTTTATGCAAAAAATCCTGTTAATAGAATATCACTTAAGATATCCATCAACAGGATTTAGTATAGAGCCGCTATAATGCCATCATGGAAATGGGTATAGGAGGATAAATAAATGACCTTGGATTTTCGAGCAATTGAACGAGCTGTGCAGGAAGAAAAGAACGCCGGTGGCTTTGCTAATTTGATGAAGGCGTTTCAAAAATTAGGGGTCGTAAGGTATGACTATCTAGTCGAGTCGGGTATGTACCGTTATTTTGATGCAACTAGCACCATTGATTTGAAGATGAACGGTGTTGCAAAAACGGTTGCTCTAAAAGGCGATGATATTGCAAGTAAACGTGCAGTTCAAAAAGCCCAAGCTGGTCTAATTACGTTTGAAGCGTTTTGTGAATTAGCTGGAGAAGCAGGCATTCTCTACTGGTCAACGGTTTTAGACCAAAAAGTTGTTTCTTATTTTGATCGTGATAATCAAATTCAACTAGCAGAACCAATTCCAGGATTGTAGTGGAATAATCAGTGGTAGTTTATAGAGACGCTTCCCAATGGGGGGCGTTTTTGTTTTTCATTTAGTGGCATGATATTTACAAATGTAAACTAGAATGTTAGACTACGCTTGTAGACGATAAAAATAAATGAACAAAGAAAGGGAGATTGCCTTGACCGAAACATTAAATATCTCAGATGCAGAATGGGAAGTTATGCGAATTGTTTGGACTTTAGGGGAAGCCAAAAGCCATGATATTATCGATAATCTGACACAAAAAAAGGACTGGAAAGCGTCCACAATAAAAACGTTAATTAGTCGATTAGTAAAGAAAGACTATTTAGCTGCCGATAAGAATGCAAATAGTTTTACTTACCGGCCACTTATATCGCAAAATGAATCTAATGATCAAGTGGGCTTATCGGTTTTTGATAATATGTGCGCCATGTGTGCCGGCCACACTTTATTGAAGGTAGTTGATAACGTCGAATTGAGTAAGAACGATATTCAGAGCTTAATAACGTTGCTGGAAAAACGTTTGGAGACAGCCCCTGATGAAGTAACCTGTAACTGTTTAGCAATGTCCGCCGGTAAGGAGGAAATTTAGCATGGAAGATATGCATATGAATCATCAAATGCATGATGACACGATGCAACACGGTTCGCACATGATGCATATGGGTAATTTAAAACTAAAATTTTGGGTCTCACTTATTTTAACAATTCCAGTTATTTTGATGTCACCAATGATGGGCATGAACTTACCATTTCAAGTGACCTTTCCAGGGGCGGATTACTTGGTTGCGGTTATTGGAAGTATTCTGTTTTTCTATGGCGGTTATCCATTTTTCTCCGGCGCAAGGGGAGAGTTAATGGATAAAAAGCCGGCTATGATGACCTTAATTACGATGGGAATTACCGTTGCTTATTTATATAGTCTTTACGCGGTTATTGCGAATAATCTATTACATGTACACCCCATGGTAATGGACTTTTTCTGGGAGCTTGCTACGTTAATCGATATTATGTTGCTTGGCCACTGGATTGAAATGAATGCAGTTATGAAAGCCAGCGTCGATGTTAATCAATTAGCGGCTTTAATTCCCAAATCGGCTCATTTGGTAAAAGATAATGAGATCGAAGAGGTACCTGTAAGCGAGTTACAACCCGCGCAACTTGTAGAAGTGCGTTCTGGAGAACAGATTCCTGCCGATGGTACTATTGAAACTGGGGAAACAACGGTTAACGAAGCTTTGATTACGGGTGAGTCCAAAGAAGTAGAAAAAGCCCAGGGTGATAACGTCATTGGTGGCGCGTTAAACGGAAATGGCACCTTTCGTTTTCGAGTAACGAAGGCTGGTAAGGATAGTTATCTCGCTCAAATTATGAATTTGGTTAAGGCAGCCCAACACAGCAAGTCTAAGTTGGAAAACCGAGCAAATATTGTGGCGGGTTATCTATTCTATGCTGCCCTGACGATCAGCTTAATTGCATTCGTCGTGTGGCTGCTAACCGCTAACTTAGCGATGGCCTTGTCCATTGCGGTAACTGTTTTAGTCATTGCTTGTCCTCATGCACTTGGATTAGCCGTACCATTGGTAACCGCACGCAGCACATCCATCGCAGCTACAAATGGATTGTTGATTCAAAATCGAACAGTTCTAGAAAAAATAAATCAGGTCAAGTATGTTTTGATGGATAAAACCGGTACGTTGACTGAAGGAAAGTTTAAAGTCTCAAAATTGGTTAGTTTGACGGATAAGTTAAGCGATGTTGAAGTTGCTCAATTATTTGCCGGACTAGAGGCGAGTGCAACCCATCCGCTCGCAACTGGCATCATAGCTTACGCCGAAGAGCACCAAATTCAAGCAGTCGAAGCACAAAATGTCAAACAGGTTGTTGGTGTGGGAATCGTTGGTGAAATTAATGGCACCACTTATCAAATTGTGACCGCCAATTACTTGAAGAAAAAGAATGTCGCCTTTAATCAGGACACGTTTAAAACACTGGCAAACAAGGGTAATACTGTGAGTTATTTAGTGCAAGGTAGTCAGGTGATTGGTCTGGTCGCTGAAGCCGATCAAATTAAGTCAACGGCCAAACTCGCTATTGATAAAATAAAGGCCATGGGCATTGTACCAGTTATGCTGACCGGTGATAACGAGTTGGCAGCCGAGACAGTCGCTAACCAAATTGGGATCAAAGATGTTAAGGCGGGGCTGTTGCCAGAGGAAAAACAGCAAATTGTCAACCAGTATGAGCAAGATGGGTTATCCATGTTTGTGGGTGATGGTGTCAATGATGCGCCTAGTTTAGCCAAGGCCTCGATTGGGGTTGCTATCGGTTCTGGTACCGACATTGCCATTGATTCAGCGGATGTAGTACTGGTTAATTCCAATCCAGAAGCCATTACGACCTTGATTGAACTCGAAAAGGCCACCAATCGGAAAATGGTTCAAAACCTCTGGTGGGGGGCTGGCTATAATATATTGGCGATTCCATTAGCGGCCGGTATCTTGGCACCAATTGGATTTTTACTGAATCCAATGGTCGGTGCGGTCGTCATGTCGCTTAGCACAATTATTGTGGCAATTAACGCCATGACCCTTAGATTGAAATAAAATATGGCTACCCGAGTTCAGCTCAGGTAGCCATGTTTTTTGATTAGTTAGATTGATCAGATTGATGATACTGGGAATAAGTAATAGTCCGGAAGTCATGTAAGGCAGTATCGAATCCCTTAATGCGAGCAAATTGTGGACTTCGAAGCCAGTCATTGAAACCAGATAAGCTATCCCAAATTGAGAAGATGACGTTATTACCACGATTCTTTTGTTCCTTCATGAAATAAAGGGACTCTAGCTCTTGTGGCAGGTTCGGTGAGCTCGTAATTTCGTTTGCGGTTGCATTGAAAACCTTCTGATCGTCTGGGGACAAATTTTTAATATAAATAAAAGCCAATACTTCGCCAGTGTGTTCAGCGCTACCGGCTGTAGATTTAACATCATAGACGGCACCTGATTTAAAAACGTTGTCCTGACCTGACAAGTCCACTAACGCCAAACTGTCTGTCGCATTGTTAGCTTGTACCAGCCGAAGCTGACGGTCACGATATTGTGCCTGCAATCGAGACAATATGTCGTAGCTGCCAAAGGTGATGGAAACTTGTTTTAACATAGAAATGACCTCCTTATCTAACTTCATTATACTGATTATTCGAGTTAATAGTAAATGTTTACATTCTGGAATGCACGGATTAAACTTGGCGTAATTGGTTAAAGGAGCGAAGAAGATGAAACTAACGGTTTTAGGCTATTACGGTGGCTACCCGGATCATGGCATCGGCACGAGTAGTTACCTGTTGCAAAGTGAGGGATTCAACCTGTTGATTGATTGTGGTAGTGGTGCGTTGCTTAGTTTGGAGGAAGTGTTAGATCCACTCAAACTGGACGCTGTGATTTTATCCCATTATCATTATGATCACACCGCAGACGTGGGCGTTCTGCAATATTACTGGCAACTGCATCCAGAGGGCCATAAACAAGCTATATTGCCGATTTACGGCCATGCAGAGGATCAACCGCAACTTGATGCGTTAAATTGGGCTGGTGCCACAGAAGCTCATGCTTATTCAGTGAATGAGGTGTTGAATCTAGGACCCTTTAAAATTAAATTGATGCGTACGCAACATCCAGTACCAGCGTTTGCCATGAGGATAGAAGAAATTCAGACAGGAAAAGTATTGGCCTTTACAGCGGATACGAATTACTTTGACAATCTCGTGGAATTTTCAAAAAATGCAGAGCTGTTGCTGACCGATACTAATTTCTTTAATGATAAAACTGGTCAACGATGGCACTTAACTGCTGGAGAATCGGGTTACCTGGCTCACCAAGCAAACGTTAAGCAGCTGTTACTGACACACTTACCACAGGTTGGTGATTTAGATACATTAGTGGCCCAAGCCAAAGAAACTGCGGGTTCAGAAATAAATGTTGCGCATGTCAAATTGCGGCAGGAAATTGTGATTTAACAGAATGTGAAGATTGTGTGAAGTGTTAATGCACTTTCTGTAAAGTGGGTTCAAATTATGATTTTGATGACTTATACTTAATGCATAGGCATAAGTTACCCAGCTTAAGGAGGGCACATTATGACAGTCACACTATATACATCACCAAGTTGCACGTCTTGTCGAAAAGCGAAGGCGTGGTTAATCGATCACGAAGTGGATTTTGTTGAGCAAAATATTTTTGCCAAACCACTAAACAAAAACGAAATTAAACGGATTCTTCAAATGACAGAAAACGGGACTGAGGATATCATCTCAACTCGATCAAAAGAGTATGATGAATTAAAGTTTAACCTAGATGATATTCCTCTTGGCCGCCTTATTTCAATGATTGAAAAGCATCCTGGATTGCTTAGACGACCAATTTTGATTGATGAAAAACGGCTTCAAATTGGCTATAATGACGATGAAATTCGTCGTTTCCTACCTAAACACATTCGGGTTCTTGAACTCGAAGAAGCACGACAGCGCGCTGAAATTTAGATGTAAATATTAAAAATTCGAGAATAATCATCTAAAATAGGACGCTTATCCTTTACTTTTCTGCAAATTCTTATAGAATTGTAGCTGTAGGACTATACCCTAATGGCGCAGAGAAAGGGGTGCTTATTCATGAAAATGGAAAGAATTAACGAAAATACAATCAGGGTTCTTATTGGAAATGAAGACCTTTCCGAACGAGGCATCACAGTTCTTGATCTGCTTGGGAATCACAAACAAATTGAGAGTTTCTTCTACAGCATTCTGGAAGAAGTGGACACTGATCACCAATTCCAGCAAAACGATGCGGTAACTTTTCAAGTATTACCAAATCGCAATGGATTAGAGCTTTTCATTAGTAAGGGGGATGTCGGGAATGATGACGATTCTGACACCTTTACGGAGGATACCACTGAAGAAGAGGTTCCTGATTTTCTAAGACAAGAATTAATGGCAACGGATAACGCTGCTAATGATGAACAAACCGATGAATCACACAATAAGGATGGTTATACAATCAATAAACAAACGAGTGAAAAGGTAGAAGCACCAGTTCATGATGTCGTCATTAAACTTCATGATTTTGACGGCTTGATCGCTATTTCCCAGTTGATGCACTTAACTGATGCAAAAACGAGCCTATACAAATACCAAGGTGATTATTATCTTGAGTTTGTATTTGATCTGAATATTGCTTCTAAAGAGTCGATTAAGGATGAATTAGCGGTCGCATATGAGTATGCTGACCAAACCCCCGTTACAATTGATTTACTTGAGGAGCATGGTACCAGATTAATGGAAAATGCGGCATTTGAGTTAACCAGACGCTATTTCGTTAAATAGATTTTTAAAACCACTGATTATTTCACGATAATCAGTGGTTTTTTTCGTAGTTATCTTTGGAGATGATGCAAATGTTGATGGCATTGAACGAAGATAACCGGCTAGTTATGGCCGATTATTTAATCGAAAAAAAACAACCATTTACTTGCCCAGCTTGCCATTCAGACGTGACCTTACGCCGTGGCAACATTAAAGCGCCGTACTTTACGCATGAACGAGATGCAAGTTGTCAAGCGCTGTTGGAGAACGAATCAGAGCTACATGTTAAAGGTAAATTAGGGCTTCAAACATTTCTTACAAGTGAGTCTGGTCGACCAGAACTAGAAGTTTACTTATCAGGTGTCCAACAGCGGCCGGACTTACTCATGACGTTTGAGGGGAACAAGATAGCAGTTGAGTTTCAATGCAGTCCATTAGGGTTGCAACGACATCTAGAACGTAATCGTGGTTACCGGCAATCAGATTTAACTGTGATGTGGGTTTTGGGTGAAACGTACCTGCGACGAAAAATGACCGTCGAAAAAATCGGCCAGTTCGCTTACTATAAAACAACGATTGGGTTGCATTTACTTTTTTGGCGTACGCAGACCGCAATTTTAGAAGTTCACTACCAAATTCGGGTTAATACTGGAGATGATGTGACCTGGCGAGTTGCGAGATTTAAGGCGTTTACCGATTTTCAGGAGTGGCGGAAGCAATCGCAACTTTCAATAATGGATTCGAGGCTGACCACTGCAGCAATATCAAAAGTGCAGCGCCGAATAACTTATGGCATTGTTCGCGCTAATCCTAAGTCTATCCGGTTGCAAAACAATTTTTACCTACATGGGATGTCCTTACACCAAATTCCAGTTTGGTTATGGGGGACCTACGAACAGCTGCCGTTACTTCGTGAACCAGCCATTGTTTTTGCGATGCTGGTATGGCTAAATATGAAAACGACGAGTCTTGACTGTATGACAACTGAGGCCTATTTAAAGTGCTGCTGGTTAGCAATTGAGCAGCTAGGTGGTCCAATTCATTTTCCTCAAATTCAGCACGCTAAGCCGCTCTATCATCAACTTTTTTTAAATTTATGGCAGCATTTGCAAAAAAGTCGTGACTTAAAAATAAAATTTGGGGATGTAAAGTAGTATGATGGTTTAAACAAGAAATTGGAGGTTAGATAATATGGTTAAACAATTACCAAAACGAAATGAAGTTTCTGAATCAATGACTTGGGATTTAAGTTTAATTTATCAGTCGGATGCGGAGTTTGAAGCTGCGTTTAAAGAAATTCAAGAGAGTTTACCTAAACTAGCCAGTCTGAAGGGGAGCCTTAGCCAAGGAGCCGATGCATTACGGCATGCGCTGGAAGCTATTTTGGCCGTTGACCGCAAATTGGAGAAGCTATATGTCTATACTTCATTACGCAGTGACGTGGATACAAGCGATTCGGTTAACCTAGCTTTAAATAGTCGTGCCGAAAGTTTAGCTGCTGATTTTTCAGCGGATACGGCTTGGTTTGAGCCTGAATTATTGGCGCTTCCAGAAGTCGACCTTTCAAAAATGATTAATAGTGATACGGAACTACAAAAATACCGCCATTACTTTGATGCCGTTAACCAACAACGTGGGCATGTTCTCTCAGCTAATGAAGAAAAATTACTCGCGGGAGCAGGCGATATTTTTGCCAGCTCGTCGAGAACCTTCAGTATGATTAATGATTCTGATTTAGAATTTGGTAATGTAAAGGATGAAACCGGCGATGAGGTTCAGTTGTCACAAGGTGTTTACGATACCCTGATTAAGTCCACGGATCGTGCTGTCAGAAAGCAAGCGTTCGAAAAACTGTATGAAGTTTATCGGCAGTTTAGAAACACATTGGCATCAACGCTTTCTGGTGAGGTTAAAACCCACAACTATTTGGCCAAAACGCACCATTACGAAACAGCACGCCAGCAAGCATTAAGCAATAACCATATTCCGGAAGCAGTTTTTGAAACACTGGTTAGCTCGGTTAATAATCATTTAGGCCTATTACATCGCTATGTGAAGCTACGTCAAAAGGTTTTGAAGCTAGATGATTTGCATATGTATGACATGTACACACCAATTACGGGTGAACCCAGCCTTTCGTATACCTATGAGGAGGCTAAAGCAACTGCACTAGATGCTCTCAAGGTCTTTGGTGACGATTATGTTTCACACGTGAAGGAAGCATTTGATTCACGATGGATTGATGTTACTGAAAATAAGGGTAAACGTAGCGGTGCTTATTCAGGTGGTGCATATGATACAGCACCATATATGTTACTCAACTGGCAAGATGATTTAGACAATCTGTATACACTGGTGCACGAAATGGGCCACAGTATGCATAGTTGGTATACTCGTCACAACCAGCCTTATCAATATGGTGATTACTCCATTTTTGTAGCTGAGATTGCTTCTACGACCAACGAGAATATTCTAACCGACTACTTGTTGGAAAAATACCAGGATCCAAAAGTTCGCGCCTATGTTTTGAACTTCTACTTGGATGGCTTTAAAGGAACTATTTTCCGCCAAACACAATTTGCGGAGTTCGAACACTTTATTCATACGGAAGATGCGCAAGGAAACCCCTTAACTTCTGATATGATGAGCGACTTCTATGGTGATTTAAATGCCCGTTACTATGGGGATGCAGTTGCTCGAGACCCACAAATTGCATTAGAGTGGAGTCGAATTCCTCATTTTTACTATAACTACTACGTTTACCAGTATGCGACTGGATTTGCTGCTGCGACGGCGTTAGCTAATGGTGTTGTTAATGGTGATCAGACTAATCGCGATGCCTACTTAACTTATTTGAAGTCAGGTAGTTCCAATTACCCAATTGACGTCATGAAGTTGGCTGGTGTCGATATGACGAAGCCAGATTACTTGGAAGATGCGTTTAAGATTTTTGAACAGCGATTAAATGAATTAGAATCGATTATTGGATAAAAAAATCCTGTTAGCCAGAAAACTGGTTAACAGGATTTTATAGTACACGGAAATTATTGCGACTACCGTATTCTTCTTGTGCTTCATTAATTGAAAAGCCTTGGCTTTCACATACTTCTTTTACGATAGGGTAGCTGATTTCTTCTACCTTCAAACCGGCATCTTCCGATAAAGCGTTATAGAAGACGGCTGTCGAAGGATGTTGAATCCCCATTTCAGCGGCCAGACGTTGATCCGTAATGAAGGATTTTCTAGCGATCTCGGAATGACGATCTTCCAAAAACATATCCATATCTAAGTGAGTGGCATCTGCAACCAAAGTAGCTAAGTCTTCTGAATAGGAAAGTTCATTTTCAATCATCGTATCTTGTAACCGAATTAAAAATTGACGGCCACGTTTTTTTCCTTGAAATAGAGCGGCTTTGTAATCAAGAATAGTACGATAACGATCTTGGTAAGCTTGATTACGTTCAGCCAAGCTGGCATTGTGGGTGTGTCCCATTTGCATGCTCAGCAAAGGTATAAATTGATAAGATATCTTTTCTGGCAATTCTCTCGCCAATTTAAGGATTGTCCGCTCAGACGCTAAACATTTTCCCCCTAGCGGATTCACGAATAAATAAATTTCTAGCAAAATAGTTCCTCCCACATTCTTGTACTTACGCCTTGTATGTAAGTCAAAAATTGTTTATTCAGAATAATTGAATTCGTGAAAAAAAGCAACCAATATACACTTGATTGATTTAACAAGATTATAATGCGCCATTTTAATCGCAGAGTAAAGTTTTTTGACTTATCAAGGAAAAATTTATGAAACGAGACATGAAAAAGTGCACTGTTTCTTTCGCAAAGTGAAATCTATGATAGAATTGAATAGGCTAAGAAACCTTAAGAAGATACAGCGGGGTGAACAATATGATTGAGGATTGGAACCATGTTTTATTACCATATAAACAAGCTGTTAGCGAGTTAAAAATAAAGCTTAGGGGCATTCGCGAGCAGTTTCAAAATCAAAATGAACGGGCGCCAATTGAATTTGTCACCGGCCGTGTCAAACCAATCGATAGCATTCAAGAAAAGATGCAACGTCGGCATGTTGCTGAAGAACGTCTCGAGCAAGATATGGAAGATATTGCGGGATTGCGCATTATGTGCCAGTTTGTGGAAGACATCTATCAAGTTGTTGATTTACTTAGAAAAAGAACCGATTTAAAGATTTTGGAAGAACGCGATTACATTCATAATGAAAAACCGAGTGGTTATCGTTCATATCACATTGTGATTGAATATCCCGTCCAGTTGATTGGCGGCGAAAAGAAGATTTTAGCAGAGATTCAGATTCGCACATTGGCGATGAATTTCTGGGCAACAATCGAACACTCCTTAAACTACAAGTATCAGGGAGAGTTCCCTGAGGAGCTTAGCGAGCGACTCCATCGAGCTGCCGAAGCTGCTTTTAAACTTGATACAGAAATGTCGGAAATTAGAGAAGAAATTCAAGAGGCGCAACACCTGTTCTCGTTTGGCAAGGGTGAAATTGTCAGAAAACGGAACCAGCAAAATAAGGATGATTAAGATGAGAATTGCAATTTTTAGCAATAAAGGCGAGGCATCACGAAAAGTAGCCGACGCCTTAAATAAATTAATAACGAAGAGTCCAAGCTTGTTGCTAGATGGCCTAAATCCCGACATCGTGATTTCTGTTGGTGGAGACGGAACGCTACTATCTGCTTTTCACCACTACATCGATCGCTTGGAAGATATCCGTTTTGTTGGTATCCATACCGGCCATTTAGGCTTTTACACGGATTGGCGTGATTATGAGGTGAACGAGCTCGTCAAAAGTCTTGAACACGACGATGGTCAAAGTGTCAGCTACCCATTGTTGGATGTTCAAGTGGCTTACCAAGACGATGAGATTACCGATACCATTTTGGCGTTGAATGAATCCACAATCAAACGACCAACGAATACGATGCAGGCAGATATTTACATCAAGGGCGAATTTTTTGAAAGTTTTCGTGGGGATGGTCTTTGTATTTCAACGCCAACGGGTTCAACGGCATATAATAAATCAGTTGGTGGCGCAATCATTAACCCCCAATTTGATGCGATTCAGGTTACCGAAATTGCGTCAATCAACAATCGGGTGTTCAGAACCATTGGCTCGCCGTTGATCTTGCCAGCAGATGAGTGGATTAGAATCGTGCCAGAAGCTGGAGATACGGACGTGCTGACCTGTGACCAATTGACCGTTTCTGATCGACCCATTAAATCGATCTCGTATCGGATTTCGCAGCAACGGATTTCATTTGCACAATACCGGCACACACAATTTTGGAAACGAGTGAGCGGCTCGTTCATCGGGCAAGGTAATCATGACTGAATTCGCCTGGAAGAACCAAAGTCGAACGCCACTGAAAGTGAGGACACTTCTAGCTGAACATGGGGTTACGAGGACGTTGTTAAAACAGATTAAATATCATGGGGGACTTGTAGAGGTTAATGGTGTCGAGCGTCGTGTGAATGAGAATCTGGATTATGGTGATGAAATTAGGTTAGTTTTACCACCCGAACCAGGTAATGACGTGATTTCACCATCAAATATCCCGTTAGATATTTTATTCGAAGATGATCATTTTCTCGTGGTTAATAAGCCAGCTAAGGTCGCCTCTGTACCTTCACATGTGTATCCAACCGACTCTTTGAGTAATCGGGTGAAGGGCTATTATTTAAGGCAACACTATGAGAATCAAGTCACCCACATTGTGACACGGCTAGACCGGGAAACTAGTGGTGTAGTCATTTTTGCTAAGCATCATCTTGCCCATTCGGTGCTGGACCTACAATTGAAGAAGCATTCACTGAAGAAGACTTACTTAGCGGTTGCTGAGGGTCAAATTGACAGTGAACATGATGTCATCAATCTACCAATTGATCGTGCACCTGATTCGTTCGTAAAGCGTCAGGTTATTCCAGGAGGTAAGCCTTCTGTGACGGAGTTTTGGCGAATCAAGCAAATGCGGACAGCAACCTTGTTGCGGATCCAATTACATACGGGGCGCACACACCAGATTCGAGTCCATTTTGAAGCAATCGGTCATCCGCTCATAGGAGACTGGCTGTATGGCTCAACTAATAATCCGTGGATTAATCGGCAGGCGTTGCACTGCATGTCAGTCAGCTTCTATCACCCGTTTTTAGGGCGAACTATTCAATGTATTACACCGATACCTCAAGACATGGCAACCTTGATTTCTGAAGAATCGAAACTATAAGAAAAGCGAGCTGCAATTTGCAGTTCGCTTTTTTCAATTCTTAAGCTTGTTCTGGCAGAATGGCAAGTTGGGTAAAGTCCCCATTATTTTGGAATTGTGCCAGGTCGGTTGAGACTGATGTGCTGGTAGGGATGAGTTGCAGTTGATGTGCTACAAGCGTCGTCGTTGCCGATTGTAATGCTGAAAGCTCTTGATTAATTGACGTGTAAACCCGAGTGAAGTCATTTTCGCTTAACCAATTCAATTGGTCAACTGTTAGGTCGGACGGCTTTTGGTTGAGGCCAGTTGAAAAGCCAAGACTCATGCCACCCGCTGCAGCCACTAAGTTTGCCATTGCTTCTTCATCCAGAGCTCCTGATTCATCAAGGGCACCAAAGACGACACCATCAACACCAAGCTGCTGAATACGCAATAAGTCGGTGTCCATAATTTTAATTTCGGCATCATTGTACACAGCCTCGCCGTGGCGAGGACGGACAAGCACCGAAATCGTGACCCCGTGATCGTGAGCGTAATTGGTTGATTCGGCAATCGTGCCAAAGCTAGGTGTGACACCACCAGCTGTTAGGTCAGATGCTAATAAGAGTCGTTTAGCGCCGTTCGCAACGGCACTGGGTAGTTCAGCATAGTTCTGAACAATAATTTCATTAATTTGCAATTGTATAGATCCTTCCTTGCTTATTGCTAAAGATTCAAATTTCGTTATGCTACAATGATTATAAAGGACTCACCAATAAATAACTAGTGAGGAGGCTATCTAATATGAATAACGAAAAAACCAATCACTCCTGGTTTTATAACTGGGTAGTGAACAATCGACTCGTTTCCGTTTTAACGGTCATCTTACTAGCATTATTAATTTTATTTACACTGAGCAAGGTTCAGTGGATTTTTTATCCGTTTAAGGCACTGTTCGGTATTATTGGTACACCGATTATTATTGCGGGCGTGTTTTACTATTTGATTAATCCCTTGGTGGATAAGCTTGAAGCACGTTTTAAAATCAAACGGGTTTGGAGTATTACTGGAGTCTTCATTTTAATCCTTGGTCTGATTGTTTGGGGAATCGTGGCAATTATTCCAATAATTCAGGAACAGATTGTCAGTTTATTAGCAAACTGGCCGGACTATTGGAACAAGGTCATTGAGGAGCTAACAAAGTTTACCAATAATCCACATTTTGATTCATTCCGTCACCAGTTAGATGACTTTAACGATCAGTTATCGAAGCAGTATTCTGCCGTTTCGTCTGATTTTTTGAATCAGACGCTGAATTCCGTTGGTGGAGTGGTATCACGAGTGACAACTATCGCCGTTTCAATTATCACGGCGCCGTTTATTTTGTTCTATCTTTTAAAAGATGGTCACAAATTACCCACCTATATTGTTCGGGTGTTCCCAACTCGTGCTCGAAAGTCAATTGGGCAGGTATTGACGGCAATGAATCATCAGGTTAGTAACTATGTTCGAGGACAATTAATCGTTGCCTTCTTCGTTGCTTTAATGTTTCTTGTAGGCTATTGGATTATTGGGTTAAAGTTTGCCTTGCTGCTGGCCATTTCAGCTGGCGTTTTGAATTTAGTTCCTTATTTGGGATCGTTTTTAGCATTAGTTCCCGCGATTGTCGTCGGGGCATTCGTTTCACCACTGATGTTGGTCAAGGTGCTGATTGTATTTGTGATTGAACAGACCCTGGAAGGGCGATTTGTGTCACCACTGGTTTTGGGAAATACGCTTAAAATACATCCAGTGACGATTATCGTTATTTTGCTAGCCGCCGGTAAACTATTTGGCGTTTTAGGCGTTATCTTAGGGATTCCAGGTTATGCAGTATTACGAGTATTCGTTACCCAGATATTCTGGTGGTATAAGCGGTATTCAGGCTTGTACGTTGAAGAAATTGAGTCTCATAAATATTAAGGAGCAGTATCTTGAAAAAAATTGAGCGCGCAACTGCGTTTTTACAACAGCAACTAGGGCTATTTCGATGTCCGGTTTGTCATTTACCGTATACAACTGTTATTGAACACGGGATGACTTGTGACAATGGACATGAGATGGATCTTTCCAAGAAAGGAACCCTCTATTTTCTTAATCATGAAGTATCTACTGAATACGATGCAGAAATGCTAAACTCTAGACGACGAATTCTTTCTGCAGGATTATTTGATGGTTTTTTAGCAGCAATTTCTGAAGCAATGCCAAGCGCGGCTGCTACCATTTTAGATGTTGGTAGTGGTGAAGGGACACCGTTAAAAAAGTTATTAGATAGTAGAATAACAAAAAATGACACGGCTATTGGATTCGACATTTCCAAACCGGGCATTAATTTAGCCACACAATTGACGTCTTCGGCATTTTGGTGTGTGGCTGATTTGGCCCAGTTACCATTTACTGATCACCAATTTGACGCCATCATCGATATTTTTTCGCCATCTGCTTACGCGGAGTTTAACCGTGTACTGAAACCTGGTGGAAAATTGCTAAAGGTTGTGCCAAATAGTCATTATCTAGTAGAATTACGTGAACTTTTGTATCCTGAAACGAGTGCTAATCATTCCTATAGTAATGACCGGGTGGTGTCTTTGTTTAAGGATCATTACGCAAACGTGCAGGAGCAACCCATTCGTTATACGGTGCCAATTGATCAAGATCAATTTGCCGACCTATTGGCAATGACACCATTGAGTTGGGGAGCAGATCAGGCGCAGCTCACACAGGCACGTCAAGCACCACTTAGCGAAATTACAGTGGATGTAACGCTGCTAATTGCGGAAGTATAACGCTTTCATTAAAAATAAATAATTCACAAAGTATTGCATAACGCACATAGAAGTGTTATATTCTCTATGAGAAATCGTTTGGCAGTTGATATCGGTTTTGACCGTTAGTGGCTGACAATTTGCACTTCATTAACGCAGTTCCTCGCCGTGCCCACACCGAGGAGTTGCGTTTTTTTTGCTGTCTTGCATAGCCTTTTTAAAAGGTGCTATCATAAAGCAATAACATCGCAAAGAGGAGAACCTATGACTAACCATATTGTACTTTTTGAACCATTAATGCCCGCAAATACGGGAAACATTGCCAGAACTTGTGCGGGAACAGACACCGTATTAGATTTAATTGAACCATTGGGATTTTCCATTGATGATAAGCACATGAAACGTGCAGGATTGGACTACTGGGATAAGGTTAAAATCAAAATTCACCAGAACTTGCCTGCTTTTGTGGACTCAATTCCAGAAAATGGCAAACTCTTTTTAGTTTCTAAGTTTGCTAACCAATCTTACGTTGATCCAGATTATGCTAATGAAGCAAATGATTATTACTTCTTATTTGGTAAGGAAACAACCGGATTGCCTGAACCCTTCATGAGAATGCATCCAGAAAAAGCAATTCGAATTCCACAAGATGACAGTAATATTCGGGCACTTAATCTTTCTAATTCAGCTGCAATCGTCATTTATGAAGCATTACGTCAGCAGAACTTTAATCATTTGGAGCAAACACATTTGTACGACAACGACAAATTAAAATAAGTAGTGGGGAGTACATACTTTGGCAAAGCGAAAAAAATCTGCAAGCAAGTCGAAAAAACCGCGCAAGCGGACGACTACAAAGCAGAAGAAGGCAAATCAAACTAAATACAAAATGCAAATTACGGGTGCAGTGATTTTACTAGTGGCGTTCATTGCATACCTAAATTTAGGAATTGTTGGCGTCCTGTTTGCCAATGTTTTTCGAATCTTCGTTGGGGACACTTATCGCGTTTTGTTAAATGCATTGACTGTTGTGGCTGTGTTTATGATTTTTAGTGGTCATGGGCCAAAGCTAACTAAACGACATTGGACTGGAATTGGGCTAACGTATCTTGGAATCATTTTGTGGCTAGCCTGCAGTTTGTCGTTAGCGCGTAACCAACACGTAGATTTTGCCAATTTTACCTGGGGATTAATTAAGGCTGATTTTGCCCAACAAACCGTTATGTCGTCCGTTGGTGGCGGGATGATTGGGGCATATGTATTATCTGTGACGGCTTTCTTAGTTGCTATTCTCGGTTCTCAGCTAATTGCTGTGCTGTTGATGGTGGCCGGGGTAGTGGTTGCTTTCCAACTTCCGGCTTCTAAAATTATTTCAGAAATTGGGGCCTTTCTCCTTTCGATTGGCCAAGCTTTAGGAAGATTAATGGGTGGACTGTCGGAATCTAAGCC
This sequence comes from Secundilactobacillus oryzae JCM 18671, assembly GCF_000740055.1. GTDB lineage: Bacteria > Bacillota > Bacilli > Lactobacillales > Lactobacillaceae > Secundilactobacillus > Secundilactobacillus oryzae. The sequence goes on from NZ_BBJM01000003.1 coordinate 16,367, forward strand.
GAAAAAACGGCAGCCAGCTACTATAGTTAAAGAAAAGCAGGACACATCTAGGCCTCCCAAAGCAGCCAAGCAAACGGAGCTATTACCGGACGAACCAACGCCAGCGCTATCAGATAAGAGCAATGATGAACCTGACTATAAAATTACAGTCGCTAATCAAGAGATTGCAAATGGCAAATTAGTACCCAAACCGGATCCTAAGCCTGCCGTTACTGAAGAGGGACCCAAAATTGAAGCAAGTGGTTCTGATGAAACAAATTACCAATTGCCAACAACTGATCTACTAACGGAAATCCCACAGACTGATCAGACTGAGGAATATAATGCAATTGATAAAAATACGAAGGTCTTGAAAAAGACCCTTAATAGTTTTGGTGTAGAAGCTGAGGTTAAAAACGTCAGCTTGGGGCCTTCCGTTACGGAATATGAGTTGCATCCAGCAGTGGGGGTCAAGGTATCACGAATTGTCAACTTAGCGGATGATTTAGCCTTAGCACTTGCCGCAAAAGATATTCGAATCGAAGCACCAATCCCTGGAAAATCGTTAATTGGGATTGAAGTGCCGAACCGAAAGATTTCGACGGTTTCGTTTAGAGACATGGCTGAGGCTGTTGCAGGTCAGAAACAGAGTTTACTCGAAGTACCGCTAGGACGGGATGTGAGCGGTCAAGTGGTAACGGCTGATTTGACGAAAATGCCACATCTATTAATCGCCGGATCAACAGGGAGTGGGAAATCGGTCGCAATTAATGGCATTATTACGAGTATCTTGATGAAGGCTAAGCCGAGTCAAGTGAAGATGATGCTGATTGATCCGAAAAAGGTTGAATTGAGCGTTTATAATGGGATCCCCCATCTTTTGACACCGGTTGTGTCAGTTCCAAAGAAAGCAGCAAGAGCACTTCATAAAGTGGTTGCCGAGATGGAACGTCGTTATGACTTATTTTCACAACATGGGCAGCGAAACATCACAGGATATAATAAGTTTGTTGCTGAATTTAATGAAACGAACGATCCCAAGTTGCCTTCACTCCCATACGTTGTTGTCATTGTGGATGAACTTGCTGATTTGATGATGACAGTCTCTAACGAGGTCGAAGATGCGATTATTCGTTTGGCACAAATGGGTCGGGCAGCTGGAATTCACATGATTTTGGCGACGCAGCGACCATCTGTGGATGTCATTACTGGTTTGATTAAGGCCAACGTTCCGTCTCGAATTGCGTTTGCAGTATCTAGTGGGATTGATTCACGGACTATTTTAGATTCAAATGGCGCTGAAAAGCTTCTAGGACGTGGGGATATGCTTTATCTGCCAATTGACCAAAATACGCCGGTTCGTGTTCAGGGAGCGTTCATTTCTGACCAGGATGTTGCAAGCGTTGTAGACTTCATAAAGGCAGAGCAAGAACCTGAATATGATGACAGTATGCTTGTTTCTGATGAGGAAGTAACGCAAGAGGATGGACAAAATTCGGAAGATGAATTGTTTGAGGAGGCACTAGCGTTTGTGGTGGATCAGCAAAAAGCCAGCACTTCGCTTTTGCAACGGCATTTTCGAATTGGCTACAATCGTGCGGCTCGAATGATTGATGACCTTGAACAAGGTGGTTATATTGGACCGCAGGAGGGTAGTAAGCCTCGTCAGGTTTATAAGCAAAAAGCACCAGAAGAAGAGTGACAGCAAAAAACCGACCCCATTCGACAGAATGGGGTCGGTTTTTACGTTTAGTATAGTAATCCAAGTGATGAAATTGCGGAAAATACGAGTGATCCAACGGTTGCGATAATCATAATCCAAACAAAGACCATTGTGATCACTTGGAAAGTTGTTTTTTTCTTTTTCATTAGGTACACTCTTTTCAAAAAAATTTACTTTTTTCAGTGTAACTTGCTTCAATGAAGATTGCAATTTTTTAATAAAACTTTTTGGGTAGTTACGACCATCAAATTCTCTGGTAGTATGAAAAAAAGACTTGTTAAGGAGGGGTGAATTTGGAACACGTATTGGAAAATATCTGGGTACAGATTGCGGCGCTTATTGTTGTGTATGGCGCAATTGTCCTAATTAGAAGTAGAATCCGGAGGTGGCCCCGGCGTATTAGTGCGCTGGATATTTTTACGCCATTTATCTTGGTGGCTTGTGTGAGCCTCATGATGCAATTGAGATTCTTATTACTATGGTTCATCCTTGGCTGGTTGATTATTTGTATTATTTTCTTACTAATCATTGGCTTAAAAAACCGAGTATTACTGTATCGGCAGTATTTCAAGGGAATCTGGCGATTGAGTAGCCTCTATTTGTTGATTTGGTACATAGTTGGAATCGGTGTCACGTTCATTTAATAATCGTTGATTAATAGCTAAAAGAAGTTGTGACAGAAGTCGGGCAGTTACTGAGTACTAACCTAGATTGGCGAATAATTTGGTTCTGGAATTGTTCGTTGATCGTAGTTAGACGGAGGAAACTGACTTCTGGAGCACGATTAAAATAAATAGTTCGGTTAAATGGAAAGAGGCTGTGCCAAAATTTACTTTTGGCACAGCCTCTTTTTTGTGGGCAAATCCCCCACCTTTTTGATGTACTTTTTTGCATGGGAGATTGAAGGATGGAGTTATTAAATCATTGATTTAACGCTGATTATTAGCCACCTTTAATAGAAAATTAAAAAAACTATTGACAAAAATTGTAAATTAGAGAATTTCTTGGAAATATTGTGGTAGAAAGTGGTGGCTTGTGGTAAACTTATCACGAGGTTGATGTAATGGGGGTGATAACAATGTTTATGGGGGAATTTGAACACTCTATCGACACAAAAGGTCGCTTAATTATTCCAGCGAAGTTTCGGGAACAATTAGACGATGAATTTGTTATCACTCGTGGACTGGATGGCTGTCTGTTTGGCTATCCAATGGCGGAATGGGAAATTCTTCAACAAAAACTGAAGGAATTACCGATGAACAAACGTGATGCACGTGCGTTTGTCCGCTTCTTTTACTCAGCCGCAACAACCTGCCAATTCGATAAGCAGGGACGGATTAATATTCCAAACCAACTTATCGAGCATGCGGAGATTAAAAAGCAATGTGTCATCGTTGGTGTTTCAAACCGATTCGAAGTTTGGAGCGAAGATCGATGGAACGACTTCTCTGAAACTGCTGAAGAGAATTATGACGATATTGCTGAAAATTTAGTTGATTTCGACATTTAAATTCATTCAGTCAGGAAGGAGGACTCTAATGGCGGATTTTAATCACCGTACCGTACTTTTAAATGAGGCTGTAGCCGGCCTCAATATCAAGCCGGACGGCATTTATGTTGACTGTACCCTTGGGGGCGGCGGTCATAGTGAAAAAATCCTGGAAGCACTTGAGACAGGTCATCTATATGCGTTTGATCAAGATCAAACTGCAATCGATTACAACCAGGAACATTTAAAGAAATATCTGGAGCAAGGTAAGTTAACTTTCATTAAAGCCAACTTCAGAGAACTAAAAGAAAAATTAGCAAGCGAAGGCGTCAGCCACGTTGATGGGGTGCTTTATGATTTAGGCGTTTCGTCACCACAATTTGACGTTGCGGATCGCGGGTTTAGCTACCAGCACGACGCACCGCTCGATATGCGGATGGATCAAACCGCTGAATTAGATGCCTGGCAAGTCGTTAACAAATGGTCCTATCAGGATTTGGTTAGAATTTTATTCCGTTACGGTGAAGAAAAATTTGCTAAACCAATTGCTAGAGCCATTGAACGGCATCGCGAAACGAAGTCAATCGACACCACGGGGGAGTTGGTTGACATCATTAAGGAAGGAATCCCGGCGGCTGCAAGGCGGCACGGGGGGCATCCGGCTAAGAAAACCTTTCAAGCCATTCGAATTTCAGTCAATGATGAGTTGGGGGCATTGGAAACTTCGATTGAACAAGCTTTAGAAACGATTTCGATTCATGGTCGGATAAGTGTTATTACGTTTCAATCCTTAGAGGATCGCCTGATTAAGACGATGTTCAAGGAGCGAACGGAAGTAGGGGAGCTACCCGCTGGTTTGCCGGTTATTCCAGATGAAATGAAACCTCATTTCAAACTGGTCAATAAAAAACCAATTCTACCTTCAGATGAGGAATTGGAAGCAAATCACCGAGCACATAGCGCCAAATTGCGAATTATTGAGAAAGAGAGTTAATACTTTTGTAGAATATGGATGGTCAAAATGTCGCAAAATAATTTAGCCCAAGATTTACAATCAATAGAACCTTTACATGTAGCGCCTCAAGAGCGCCCGTTACATAATCCACAAGTTAAAACATTACCTAAACATTCACCTGTTTCAAAGTTTGAAAAGTGCCTTATGACTTTATGCGGATTTATCATCGCGGTGATGATGATTTTGACGATAAATGTTACAATTAGCGTGTCCACTGCACAACACCATTTGCAGGACATGCAAACCCGCGTGTCTCAATTGAAAACGTCGAATACGAGTCACCGGCAAGAAGCTAATGAGTTACAAAGTCGGAGTCGTTTAGACAAGATTGCTAAGGCAAATGGTTTGGTACTTTCAAACGATAAAATAAGGAATGTTGATAAATGAAGAACTCACCTGAACGGATGGGGACTAGTAACCAATCGCAAAAAAACCGGAAAAAGTTTGGCATTGTGCTTTTCTTTGTTTTTTTGGCCATGTTTGGACTAATCGTCATCCGTTTTTCGTATATTTCAATTGGAAAAAATGTTCAGCACGTTAATTTGAGTGCGCGAACAAAAAAACTGTATACCGAAACTCAAACGGTGAAAGCTAGTCGTGGGACTATTTATGACGCGGACAACGATGCAATTGCTGAAGACACGAGTACTTATTCGATTTACGCGGTCTTAGATAAGAGTCAAAAATCCTTGGATGACAAGCCACTGTATGTGACCCATAAGCGTAAAACTGCTCGGATTCTAGCTAAGTATTTGAAAATGGATGAATCGAAAGTTTTGAAGCAGCTGAAGTCAAAAGCGTTTCAAGTCGAGTTTGGTGAGGCGGGACAAAACATTTCGCTCACCACGCGGAATAAAATCAAGGCTGCCCACTTAACCGGGATTAACTTTATTCAGCGTCAATCTCGTTTGTATCCAAACGGTATTTTTGCTTCTCATTTGATTGGCAACGTCACGTTGCCTAGTGATTCGACTAAGTCCATGGTAGGGACAATGGGAATCGAAAAAATGTTGAATGCTAAACTAACCGGGAGTGACGGTGTCAGTCAGGTTCAAAAGGATAACTATGGTTATCAAGTGACCGGTACCGCCAAAAAAGAAAAACAAGCGAAGAATGGGGATAACGTCTATACCACGATTGATACCCGCCTTCAGACGTTACTTGAGACTGAAATGTCGAATGTCTACGCTTCGGCTCATCCAACTTCAATGAGTGCCATTTTGATGAATGCCAGAACAGGGGCAATCGTTGCGGCTAGTCAACGACCAACATTTGATCCAATGACTGGAAAAGGGCTAAGCAAAATGTGGCGAAACACACTCGTTCAAGATGCTTACGAGCCTGGGTCAACTATGAAAATTTTTACTATGGCTGCCTCAATTAATAGTGGCAACTATAATGGTAATGCGACCTATCTTTCAGGGAAAACCACGGTTGATGGTCGAACGGTTCCTGATTGGAATCAAACAGGCTGGGGCCGAATTACTTATAACAAAGGATTTGCCTTGTCTAGTAACGTCGCGATGACTCATTTAGAGCAACAAATGGGTTCGAAAACTTGGAAAAAATACATCAATCGCTTTAAGTTTTTGAAGAGTACGAAGAGTGGTCTTGCGGGTGAGCAGTCTGGAAGTATTCAGTTTAGCAAGGGCATTGAGCAAGCGAACACCTCATTTGGTCAAGGGGTTCAGGTGACCGCGCTACAAATGATGCGGGCTTTGTCTGCCATTGGAAATGATGGTAAAATGTTGCAGCCATACTTCATTAGAAAAGTGGTTAATCCTAACACACACAAAGTGGTCATGAGCAATAAAAAGAAGGTTATTAGTCAACCGGTCAGTGCTGCGACGGCGAAGGAAGTTCGTAGTCACATGGAGGACGTTGTGTACAAATCTTACGGGATTGGTTCCGACTTCAAAATGACTGGCTATAAGGTAGCCGCTAAAACTGGTACCGCTCAAGTGAGTGATGGGAAAGCGGGATACCTTTCTGGTGACAGTAGTTACCTTTATTCTGTTGCTGGAATGGTACCAGCAAACAATCCCAAATACATCATGTACATTACGATGAAGCAGCCTCAGACGCTGGGAAGTAAAACCCCAACGCAACTTGTTGCCTCAATTTTTAAGCCCGTTATGAATCGTGCGCTTGAAGACGATAAGAGTGATGCTAAAACAACGACAACGACGACGATGCCAACAACGATTGGTGAGACGACCACCACGGTTGAGAATCAACTCACCAAAAAGGGGTATCGAGTGACGGTACTAGGGTCGGGGAGCACGATTACGGCCCAAGTGCCTGAATCAGGGACAACACTGTACGATAACCAGCGAGTTATCTTAGACACATCGGGTGAAAAATTAATGCCTAACCTTTCGGGGTGGTCAAGGTCTGATGTTGTTAAATTGACACAAATGCTTAAAATTAAACTAGAAACGACTGGATCGGGCTATGTCTCGAAACAAAGTATTGCAGCCGATAAGGTTGTCAACGAGGGCCAGACCCTTAAAATAAAACTAAGTTCCAGTAATTAGAGGATAGGATTGAGAAAAATGACAATATTGCCGTACACGGATTGGCTAATTCCGTTAATAGCCAGTTTTATCATCACAGTTGCATTTATGCCGAGTTTGATTCGGTATTTTAGAAGTCGACACGAGGGCCAAATGATTCGTGAAGAGGGCCCAAATTGGCATGAAAAGAAGTCAGGGACGCCCACAATGGGGGGCCTGATGTTTATTGTGGCTATTGTGATTTCGACAGCCGGGTACAGTTTAGCCTCCAAGGGCGGTTTTACGCCGTTTCTTTTGGTTTTGATGTTCATTTTGGTTCTATACGGCTTGTTAGGCATGTGGGACGACTCGATCAAACTCTTTAAGCGTCAAAATGAAGGATTGAAGGCTTGGCAAAAAATGCTTGGCCAAATTGTGGGTGCTTTGGTTTTCGTTGCGGTATACGCTAAGCAACAATTACCATTTGGCATTCATATTCCTTTCGGTCCCGTAATTCACCTTCAGTGGTGGTTCGTCCTCTTTGTTGTCTTTTGGCTCGTTGGCTTCTCAAATGCGGTCAACCTAACGGACGGGCTAGACGGATTAGTTGCTGGGTTAGCGATTATTGCTTTCGGAGCCTATGGTGTAGTGGCTTACGTCCAGCATGCTGGCGATGTTCTTATCTTTTGTGCGGCTGTCGTCGGTGGCTTGATGGGCTTTTGGATTTTCAATCACAAGCCTGCAAAGATCTTCATGGGTGACATGGGCTCTTTGGCATTGGGTGGCTCATTGGCGGCAGTTTCAATTGCGCTACATCATGAGTTGTCACTTTTGTGGATTGGCCTCATTTTCGTTATTGAAACGCTTAGTGTCATTCTTCAGGTGGCTAGTTTCAAGCTTACGGGAAAACGGATTTTCTTGATGAGCCCCATCCATCACCACTTTGAAATGAAGGGCTGGAGTGAATGGAAAATTGACCTGGTCTTTTGGAGTATTGGATTAATAGTTGCCATTACTGGCGTTTATAGCATGATTTAATTTTGTAGTTTGGAAGGTAATATGATGAAAACTGTTCGTAAATATGAGGGCAAAAAGGTTCTAGTTTTAGGATTAGCTAAAAGCGGTTATAACGCTGCAAAGTTACTCCAAAAATTAGGTGCTGAAGTGACAGTAAATGATAAGCAAAATATTGAAGCAAGTGAAGACGCTCAAGCTTTACAACGCGAAGGTATTCGTGTTGTTTCAGGTGGGCATCCACTTTCACTTTTAGATGATGGGTTCGAGCTCGTCGTTAAAAATCCTGGGATTCCGTATGACAATCCAATTATTGCAGGTGCACTTACTCGGGATATTCCGATTATCACTGAGGTTGAATTAGCGAGTGAAATTTCAGAAGCCGAGTTGGTGGCGGTTACCGGTAGTAACGGAAAAACGACGACGACCACGATGATTAATCGGATGCTGAATCAAGAACGGGCAGTAGGTGAGAGTCGTAACGCTGGAAACATTGGTATTCCAGCGAGTCAAGTTGCCCAAACATTAACCAAAGACGACACCCTTGTTATGGAAGTATCTAGTTTTATGCTCCTGGGAATTACTGAATTTCACCCTCATATTGCCGTTTTAACGAACATTTTCTCAAATCACTTAGATTATCATAAAACGCGTGAAGCATACGTTCGCGCCAAGATGCGGATTACGATGAATCAAACAGCAGACGACTATTTTGTGGTCAATTTTGATGACCCAGAATGGCGGACATTAAGTCAGCAGAGTAAAGCTCAAGTGGTTCCGTTTTCACGAATTGATGTGGACGAATCTGGTGCATTTGAGCGAGACGGTAAACTGTACTGGCAAAATGAATACATTATGGGTGCTCAGGACATCAAGGTCCCGGGTGATCATAATGTTGAAAATGCACTTGCTGCGATTGCCGTGGCCAAAATTGAAGGCAAGTCAAACGAAGCAATTACACATGTGTTGACTACTTTTAGTGGCGTTCGACACCGAACCCAATACGTGTTAACCGCTGAAGACCGCCAATATTACAATGATTCAAAGGCGACCGATATTGAAGCAACCCAGATGGCCCTTAAAGGATTTAAACAACCCGTTGTGCTTTTGGCGGGTGGTCTGGATCGGGGTTATACCTTTGAAAAATTAGTGCCATCCTTGAGAAATCACGTGAAGGCGGTTGTGTTATTCGGTGAAACGGCCCAGTTACTAGCGGAATCAGCCAAGCAAGCAGGAATTGAACAAATTCAATTTGCGGATACGGTGGTGGATGCGGTGCCGGCAGCCTATAAGCTCAGCGCACCAGGTGACGTTATTCTCCTTTCACCAGCGAACGCGAGTTGGGATCAATACCCCAATTTCGAAGTTCGCGGAGATGAGTATATTAAAGCGGTCGAACAATTGACTGGAGAGAAGGAAGAAAAGTAATGCGATTAATGATTTCCGGAGGCGGAACTGGTGGCCATATTTATCCGGCCCTCGCCTTAATCAACGATTTAAAAAAACATGATACCAATGCAGAAGTTCTTTTTGTGGGCTCTAATCGCGGTCTTGAAAGCCAAATTGTTCCTAAGCAGGGAATCGATTTTGAAGCTATGGAAATTCAGGGATTCAAACGATCACTATCACTACAAAACTTTAAGACGGTTTACTTATTTCTTAAAAGTGTTAAGCGGGCAAAACAGTTAATCAAAACGTTTAAACCAGACGTTGTGGTTGGGACAGGGGGATATGTTTCCGGAGCCGTTGTCTACGCAGCGGCCAAGATGCATATTCCAACGATGATTCATGAGCAAAACAGCGTCGTTGGCATTACGAATAAATTTTTGGCCCGTTATGTAGACAAAATTGCGATTAATTTTGATGATGCGCGTGCTCAATTTCCGGAAGCCAAAGTGGTTAAAACGGGAAATCCGCGGGCGCAAGAAATGGCAGAAACGGTTAGCCATTTTAAATGGTCTGACATCGGACTTAGCGATGACAAGCAAACGGTACTCATCTTTGGAGGCAGCCAGGGTGCATTAAAGCTGAATCGTGCGGTGGTTGCGGGGATGCATGAGTTAGCTGACCGGCAGTATCAAGTGCTCTTTGTGACGGGACCCAAACGCTACGACGAAGTCATGTTACAGCTCAACAGTGTTGACTTACGTGGAAATGTACTAGTTAAACCGTATATTGATGGTATGCCAGAATTATTGCCAAAGGTGGACTTAATTGTCAGCCGAGCTGGTGCAACGAGTATTGCAGAAATTACGGCGTTAGGTATTCCGGCCATTTTAATTCCAAGCCCTTACGTGACGGCGGATCATCAAACCAAAAATGCGATGAGCGTGGTCAATGCTGGTGCAGCGAAGATGTTGACCGAGGAGCAGCTTAATGCGGATACGCTAATTGAAACAATCGATTCACTAATGCTTGACGACAAAGAACGCGAGATGATGGGAAAAGCCTCTAAAGCAACTGGTAATCCCAAGGCGGCCGATGAGATGCTTGCCGTTCTTGAGTCAATCGCAAAGAAATAGTTAAATTTTTCATGTAGAGGAGGTGGCAAAATGAGTAGAAAGACTAACCAAGAGTTGACGCCTTGGCAAAAATATCAAAAGCAACAAAAGGAGCAGCAGCGTGCTCAAAGCAGTGTTTTTACTAAGGCTCGTCCCAAGCGAATTGGCAAAAAATTGTCTAAACTGCGTAAACAGCAGAATTGGAAACTTTTCTGGAAAATGGGTAGTTTAATCGTCATATTTGGGGCAGCTTTGCTGTTTATCATTTACCTCATTTCGCCACTGAGTCACATTCAGTCGCTTAAGGTTAGCGGTAATCAGGCCTTGTCGGACCGAAGTGTATTATCAAGTGCGGGTCTGAAGAAAGGGGATGCGATTTTTAACGTCCTCGGTCAGGAAAAAGCATTGACTCAGCGAGCTCGAAGCAAAAATGTTAAAATTCGTTCATTGCAGGTGTCAATTTCCCACTTAAATCACGTGAAGGTTCACATCACGGAGTATAAGACAGCGGCCTTTTTGCTACACAATAACAAGTATCATGTCATTCTGGAAAGTGGTGTCATCAGCAAAGTGGGTCAAAAACAACCTACCGGCCATTATCCAATTATCAGCCGCTTTAAAAAGCAAAGCACAACGCACAAAATGATTAGCCAATACAATAAGTTGGAGAAATCGGTTCAGCAAAACATCTCAGAAATTAGATTTGCACCGACAAAATCAAATCCAATGAGGGTTCATTTATTTATGAATGATGGCAATGAGGTGTACGCCACGTTGACGACGTTGGCTAAGAAGATGGCTTATTACAACAGCATTTCTACGGAGATGAAACAGAATGGGGTTATTAATTTAGAAGTGGGTGCTTACTCGTACCCCTTTAAATAATTCTGAAACTGTTAAAGAAAGGCGCAATTATCGCTGAATGCCTTTCTAATCGCGCTGTAAATGTGGTAAACTAAAAAATAAATGTATGCGTTATTTTGCGTATGAAAACATTTTAGGAGGATCCTGTCGTATGGACAATTCAGGTATGTTTGTTGGACTTGATATAGGGACTACCTCAATAAAAGTCATTGTTGCTGAATATGTGAAAGGGCAAATGAATGTTATTGGTGTAGGGAACGAACGTTCAGAAGGCTTAAACCGTGGTGTCATCGTTGATATTGACAAGGCTGTTGCGGCAATTAAGAGCGCAGTTCGTCAAGCGGAGGAAAAAGCCAGTATTCAGATTCAAAATGTGGTAGTAGGGATACCCGCTAATATGTTAAGTATCGAGCCATGCAACGGGATGATTACAATTGATGATCAAGCTCGAGAAATTAACGATCGTGACGTTCAAAACGTTTCACTTTCTGCTTTAACGCAGAACTTGCCACCGGAGCGAGAAGTGATTGATTTGCAAGCTGAAGAGTTTGTGGTGGATGGCTTTGATGGAATTAAAGATCCACGGGCCATGGTCGGTGTCCGTTTAGAGATGCATGGCATGCTCTTCACTGGTGCTAAGACGGTCATTCACAACACTCGTAAGGCAGTGGAACAAGCTGGATTAACAATTGAAACCATGATTGTTAGTCCATTAGCACAAGGCAAGACAATCATGAGTGATGGCGAGCAAGACTTTGGGACGATTTTAATTGATCTCGGTGGTGGTGAAACGACTGCTGCAGTGATTCATGATCATCGACTAAAATATACATATACTGATGATGAAGGTGGCGCCTATATTACCCGCGATATTTCGGTAGTATTGAATACGTCCCTTGAGAATGCGGAAAAAATAAAACGTGATTACGGCTATGCAGATTCGTTACAGGCCTCGGATGATAATGAATTTCCAGTGGAAGTTGTGGGACAATCACAGCCTACTCAGATTTCTGAACGTTACCTGGCCGAGATTATTGAAGCCAGAGTGGGACAGATTTTTGAAAATGTAAAGCAGCATTTAACTGGCATTGGTGCGTTGAAATTGCCAGGTGGTATTGTTTTAACTGGTGGCGTTGCTGCCTTGCCAGGAATTGCTGACCTAGCAGCGGATACGTTCGATGTAAATGTCCGCGTTTATATTCCAGATCAAATGGGGTTACGTCACCCGTCATTTACACAAGCATTATCATTAGTAACGTACAGAGGTCAAATGAGTGAGATTGATTTGCTCGTCAAATCTGCGGCTAATGGTACTGGCACCATTCAATTTAACAATTCAGATCAGTTTGCAGCCCCACAACAAAGCGGCAAACGCAGAAGAGAACAGCCAGCAAAGAAGGAACGTCCTAAGAAAGAAAAGAAGGATCGAGCTCAGGGGATTAAGAGTTTCTTCAGCGATTTCTTTGACTAGTTACCAAAAACGGAGGGAATTAAAATGGAATTTTCATTAGACGAAGCGCAAAACCACGGCGCCAGAATTAAAGTAATCGGTGTCGGTGGTGGCGGAAGCAACGCCGTCAACCGAATGATCGCTGAAGACGTGAAAGGCGTTGAATTTATCGTAGCTAACACGGATGTTCAAGCGCTTGAATCATCAAAAGCTGAAACTAAAATTCAACTTGGACCAAAGTTAACCAAAGGACTAGGTGCCGGTTCTAACCCAGAAGTTGGTGCAAAGGCCGCACAAGAAAGTGAAGAAGCGTTAACGGAAGCACTTTCTGGCGCAGATATGGTCTTCGTCACTGCCGGAATGGGTGGCGGTACTGGTAACGGTGCCGCGCCAATTGTGGCTAAAATTGCAAAAGACCAAGGTGCCTTAACAGTCGGTGTTGTGACACGACCATTTAGCTTTGAAGGACCAAGACGTTCACGTTATGCTGCTGAAGGTGTTGCTTCACTTAAGGAAAATGTCGATACTTTGATCGTCATCGCCAACAATCGTTTGTTGGAAATCGTTGATAAGAAGACGCCAATGATGGAAGCTTTCCAAGAAGCTGATAATGTACTTCGTCAAGGTGTTCAGGGGATTTCTGATTTGATTACAAGTCCTGGTTATGTGAACTTGGACTTTGCTGACGTTAAGACAGTGATGAGTAACCAAGGTTCTGCTTTAATGGGAATTGGTTCAGCTAACGGTGAAAATCGTACTGAAGAGGCGACTAAGAAGGCCATCTCTTCACCATTGCTTGAAGTTTCCATCGATGGTGCTGAACAAGTCTTACTTAACATCACCGGTGGCCCTGACTTGTCACTTTTCGAAACCCAATCAGCTTCTGAAATTGTGTCTGGTGCCGCAACTAGTGACGTCAACATTATTTTCGGTACGTCAATTGACGAAAGCTTGGGCGATGAAGTTCGAGTAACCGTTATTGCAACTGGAATCGATAAGAAGGCAGATGAAAGAGCGGCTGATCGCCAAACGCGTTCTGCACGCCACTCTGAAGGCACTGCCCGTCCGCATGAAGATGCGCCAGCAGCAACAGAGTCGAGTAACAATGACCCATTTGGTAACTGGGACTTGCGCCATGAACCAACAAGTGGCAATCGTCCAGAACCAAAAGATACTAACAGCGAATTCAGTGGGGTTAAGAAGCCAGATTTTAATATTTTTGGTAGCGCAGATGCTTCAAGTAACGAGGCTGATGGCCAAAAAGAATCAGATGGTCTAGATACACCACCATTCTTTAAGCATCGACGTAAAAACGATTAATAAAAAGGCAGTTCGTTGGGAATGGTGAGTGTCATTTCGTTCGACTGCCTTTTAGTGCAATCAATCAAACACTGGCAAAGAAATCGCGAAGGGAGCGATAGTAATGGCTGCAAAATTTAGTTTTAGTAAATTCTTCGGTATGGATGATGAAGATTACGAAAATAATGAAAACTATGAAGAAGACGCATTCGGTCGAAATTCCGATTCTCCCGTAAGAAATAAATCAAACGTGGTTCCAATTAATTCACCCAAAGCAGGTTCTAGTAAAATTGCCCTGTTCGAGCCTCGAATTTATTCAGACGTCAAAGAAATTGCCAATCAGATTCTGCAAAATGAAGCTGCAATTGTCAATTTTTCGAGAGTTGAAGAGGATCAAGCGAAGCGGATTGTCGACTTTTTGACCGGGACGGTATTTGCTATTAATGGTGATATCGAACGAATCGGAGATCAGATTTTCTTGTGCACGCCACATAACTTCGAAATTTCCGGTAATTTGTCGGCTAACGTAGATAATCAGTTTAATTAAAGAATTAAGGAGTGACTTTCAATCGAAATTATTGCCTGGATTTTATCCGGAATTATTCAATTGATAGGTATCTACACTTGGGCAATCGTGATTTACGCTTTGCTCAGTTGGTTCCCCGGTGCCTATGACTCTGCTCTAGGAAGATTTCTAGGCAGAATTGTTGAACCATTTCAACGGTGGTTCAATTTTGCGCGAATCGGAATGGTGGGGTTTGCCCCTGTCGTAGCTTTAATTGTCCTATTTTTAATTCAGGATGGTATCCGCATGATCGCAAGGATATTTGGTATTTACTTATAATTGGCAAAGGAGAATCGTCTTGGATAGCAATGTGACACAACATTTTCGGCGCGACGAGGTGCCATTTATTGAAATGGTGACTGACCTCATTAACGAAGCGAGTGAAGAGTATCGACCGGTACTGACTCACTTCTTAAATCCCCGACAAGTTTATATTTTAACTACGATTGCGAATGGCAATGATGACGTTAAAATTCAGGCCTTTGGTGGATACGAAAATGCGGAGTTACAGCGAGTTTTAATTTATCCACAGTACTTCGAGCCACAGCAAAAAGACTTTGATATTGCGATATTTGAAATTAATTATCCGGTCAAATTTGCGGTTTTGCACCATAGTCAAGTATTGGGAACTTTAGCCAATCTTGGTGTTGATCGCGAAGTAATCGGGGACATTATTACAGATGGTAGTCGTTGGCAATTTTTCGTTGAGGGTGCTATGGCCACTTATTTCGATAATCAAGTGGATCAAATTGGTAAAATTAAGGTGCGCTTAGATCCGCTGGAGATTACTGAAGCGATTTCGCCATTGAGCGAATGGGAAGAAGAAGGGGCTTCCTTATCTTCCATTCGTCTGGATAATATTGTTGCGACAGCTTTTCATTTGTCTCGACATCGAGCCAAAGCGTTGGTTGAGGGTAGCAAGGTTCGAGTTAACTGGGCCGTTTCAGAAAAGCCGGATTACGACCTAGCTATTGAAGATATCATCTCTGTCAGGGGATTTGGCAGAATTAAGTTAGTCAGTTTAAACGGTCAAACTAAAAAAGATAAAATTAGAGTGACAATGGCCGTCTTACGAAAATAATTGTAGCCGGGAGGAAATTGTAATGGTACTTAGTCCAATGGATATTCACGATAAGGAATTTTCAACAAAAATGAGGGGTTACAACATCGATGAGGTCAATGATTTTCTTGATCAAGTCATTAAGGATTACCAAATTACGTTGAAAGAAAATAAGGAGTTAACTGAAAAGTTAACTGCTAGTGACGAAAAATTAAAGTACTTCAACGACTTAAAAGATTCCTTGAACCAATCCATCATTGTAGCGCAAGAGGCTGCGGATAAGGTTCGTGGTAATTCACAACGGGAAGCTGAAATCATTACTCAAGAGGCACAAAAACAAGCCTCTGATATCGTGACTGAAGCAACTGAAAAGGCCAATGATATTTTGGATAAAGCTGCTAGACAAGCCGAAAAGTTGGCAGTGGAAACGGATGATTTGAAGAAGAGTACTCGGGTTTTCCGTCAACGTTTACAAGTTATGCTAGAAAGTCAGCTTGAAGTGACAAAGGGTGAGGACTGGGACAAACTGCTTCAAGAAGGCGAACCAACTTCTTACAGTGAAATTCGTAAGTTAATGCAAGATGACCTTGACAGTGACCAGAATGCTAGCGTAGACTCAGAAGATACAGAGATTCTTGATGCAGACCAACAAGTTGCCGCTGATGCGGATTCACAGACAGTTGTGATTTTCCCTGAGGACGATGGGGCTGCAACAAAGGATCAAGCGTTTAATCAATCAAATAATAAATAGTGTTAAATACGATGAAGAGAACATGAACAATTCAGGAAATCTTTAAGCGAGTCAATGATTGGTGTGAGATTGACAGGTGAGTACTGAGTGGTTAATCATCTCTGAGTGTTTAGTTGAATTCATTAAACTAAACCGGTGGTGCCGTTATCACTTTTGAGAGAATTTTTTTAAATTCTGAATTTGGGTGGTACCACGAAGACTTCGTCCCTTGGGATGGAGTCTTTTTTGTGTCTGGAACGGTTAAATGAGCGCATGAGTAGTCGTGCATTCATTTAACCGTTCCAGAAAAGCGGATGGAAAAGAGGAGGATGTTATATGCGGATCAAGGATACACTTAATCTTGGTAAAACTAAGTTTAAAATGCGCGGTAACTTGCCAGTTAAGGAAGTTGAACGTCAAAAAGCTTGGGAAGATAACCAAGTCTACCAATTAAGACAAAAATTAAATGAAGGTAAGCCTACTTTTATTCTTCATGATGGCCCACCATACGCTAATGGTGACATCCATATGGGACACGCCTTAAACAAAATTTCCAAAGACATTATCACTCGTTACAAATCAATGAGTGGCTACCGCTCACCATACGTTCCTGGTTGGGATACACATGGTTTGCCAATTGAACAGCAACTAACGAAGCAAGGATATGATCGCAAGAAGATGTCGACTGTTGAATTTCGTCAACTTTGTCGTGATTACGCGTTGGAACAGGTTAATCGTCAACGCGAAGAGTTCAAACGGTTGGGTGTTGCTGGTGAATGGGACAACCCATACTTAACTTTGAAACCAGAGTTTGAAGCGCAAGAAATTCGGGTGTTTGGCGAAATGGCTAAGAAGGGCTTGATTTACAAAGGTAAGAAGCCTGTCTTCTGGTCATGGTCATCAGAATCTGCTATGGCAGAAGCCGAAGTGGAATACCACGATGTGACCTCACCATCAGCTTTTTATGGTGAAAAGGTTGTTGATGGTAAGGGTGTTTTGGATAATGACAACACTTATCTTGTTGTTTGGACAACGACACCATGGACGATTCCCGCATCAGAGGGAATCACAGTTGACGCTAAATTTGACTACTCAGTTGTGAAACACGATGACGATACCCGTGAATTTGTGATTGCAACGGAACTTGTTAATGATGCAGCTGAACGATTCGGTTGGAGCCACGTTGAAACTGTGAAAACGGTTAAGGGTGCTGAATTAGATCGAGTTCTTTGCCAACACCCATTCTATGAAGATCGTAAGCTTGTGACAATGCTAGGCGACTTCGTAACGCTTGAAGCCGGTACTGGATTAGTTCATACCGCGCCTGGTTTTGGTGCCGATGACTTTGAAGTCGGTATGAAGTATGGATTGGATATCCTAGTTCCTGTTGACGATAAAGGTTACATGACTGAAGAAGCCGGCGACGACTTTAAGGGTGTGTTCTATGACGATGCCAACCAGATTTCATTGGATAAGTTGAAGGAACAAAACCTCTTGCTTGCTTACATGCCTTACGAGCATAGTTATCCATTTGACTGGCGGACAAAGAAACCCGTTATCTTCCGGGCAACACCACAATGGTTTGCTTCAGTTGATAAGATTCGGGATCAAATTTTAAATGCGATTGATACGGTAGAATTTTTCCCTGGTTGGGGTAAGAAGCGTCTCTACAATATGATTCGCGACCGTGGCGATTGGGTTATCTCTCGTCAACGAGTTTGGGGTGTCCCACTTCCTATCTTCTATGGTGAAGACGGAGAAGCCATTATTACACCTGAAACCATTGCCCACGTCGCTGACTTGTTTGAAAAGAACGGTTCAGACGTTTGGTTTGCACGCGATGCTAAAGATTTACTTCCTGAAGGTTTCACATCAGAGCATTCACCAAATGGCGAATTCACGAAGGAAACCGACATTATGGATGTTTGGTTTGATTCTGGTTCATCACATCAAGGTGTGCTAGCCGAACGTGATAATTTGGAATACCCAGCAGACCTTTACCTTGAAGGCTCTGATCAATATCGTGGTTGGTTTAACTCGAGTTTGATTACGAGTGTTGCTTATTCAGGTCAAGCACCATATAAACAAGTGCTTTCTCAAGGCTTTACGCTTGATGGTCAAGGTCACAAGATGAGTAAGTCTTTGGGTAACACCATTGCACCACAAGAAGTAATCGATAAGATGGGGGCAGAAATTATCCGTCTTTGGGTTGCATCAGTTGATTCTTCTGCCGATGTACGAGTTTCAATGGAAGCCTTCGTTAAGATTTCGGATTCTTACAAGAAACTCAGAAACACACTACGTTACTTGTTAGCTAACCTTTCTGACTTCGATCCTAAGGCCAATACTGTTGCGGACGATGATTTAGAATCTGCCGATCAATTTATGTTGGTTAAGTTAAACAAGTTTGTCGGCGAAATTGAAGCGGACTACGACGGTTTTGATTTCTTGAACATCTACAAGCGCCTGATGAACTTTGTGATTACAGATCTTTCTGCTTTCTACTTGGATTTTGCTAAGGACCTTCTGTACATTGATTCAGCAGATAGCCATACTAGACGTTCAATGCAAACGGTGTTCTACAAGACGTTGGTTTCGTTGCTCAAACTGTTGACGCCAATATTGCCACATACGACTGAAGAAATTTGGTCCTTCCTTGAAGAACCAGAAGACTTTGTTCAATTAGCAGAGATGCCAAAACCAGTTAAAATCGCGAATGCTGATGATATTGAATCTAAGTGGAATCAATTTATGAAGCTTCGTGGTCATGTTCTCAAAGTGCTTGAAGAAGCACGTGACGAGAAGGTTATCGGTAAGTCACTGGATGCCAGTTTGACAGTTTACGCCAGTGAAGGGACGAAGCGCTTATTCGACTCACTAGATACTGACGTGCGCTTAATCTTGATGGTTTCTGAACTTCAGGTGAAGGATTTGGCTGATGCACCAGCTGACGCTGAAAACTTCAACGATGAGATTGCTTTAACAGTGACACATGCACCTGGTGAAGTTTGTGAACGTTGTCGTCTCACTAAGACCGATATCGGTGCCGACTCAGATTATCCAGAATTCTGTGCGCGTTGTGCTGCAATCGTGCGTCAAGATTTCCCAGAAACTGCAACAGAGGGTTTTGAAGAATAATATTTCGTTTAAAAATGGAGGCTCAGACAAGAATCGTTTTGTCTTGAGCCTCTTTTCGTGCCATAATGGTCAAGTTAAAGGAGTGTGGCGCTTATGATCACAGGAATTGTAAAAAGTTATGATAGTCAAAAAGGATTTGGGTTCATCACGGTCCCTGGCGTGGACGATGTTTTCGTTCACTACAGTGCCATTGAAGGAACAGGATACAAGGAATTAAAAGAAGGCCAAAAGGTCTCACTAGTTGTTGTTCAGGGTCAAAAAGGACCACAAGCAGCCAAAGTGAATGTAATCGACGAAGATCAACTCGCTTAAATTGCAAAGAAACGGGAATACCGTTAAACTAGTTTTGTTAAGACTAATTTTGGAGATTAATCATGAATTTAGAAGAAAAAGTTATTTCAACTGACTCAATCTACCAGGGAGTCATCATTGATGTGGAACGACAAACAGTCGAACTCCCAAATGGAGAATCGGCGTTTCGCGAAGTGGTCCACCATTCTGGTGCCGTGGGTGTATTAACAATTACCGATGACAATAAAATTGTTTTGGTTCGACAATGGCGAGCACCAATTGCAAAGGAAACCCTTGAGATTCCTGCGGGTAAGCTGGATGATCGGGATCACGCTGATAAAGCGCACGCAGTTATTCGTGAATTAAATGAAGAAGTGCGTGTTAAACCAGGCTATCTAGAAGAAATTACCCATTTTTATTCTTCGGTTGGTTTTTCTGATGAGGAAATGACGCTCTACGTGGCTAGTGACCTTGAGTCGGTGACTGATGAATTGCCACGTGACGATGGTGAGTTTCTTAATTTAGAGACTTATACGCTCGATGAGGCCAAGGCACTCATTAAACGTGGCGAGATTGAAGACGCCAAAACAATTATGGCTATCTGGTATTTTGAATTGATGCAAAAGTAGGGTGATCTCATGAATGAGCAATCGAATGATAAATCAAGCATGACACGGAAACAATACCGTCAACAGCGTGAAGAGGCAGATCGTGAATTTCAGGAGCGGGATCGCAAACGGATTCAAGTTGAAAAAGAATATGCGCGAACGCATCGACAGGCACCAGAAGAGCTGGTATCTGCGCAACAAGAACTAACGGAACACAAGGTTGCAAAGCTAAAACGAAAGCTGAATTGGACAATTCTTTACCTAGTCCTTGGCATTATTTTGGTGATGCTAATCTTATTTTTTGTAGATTAGAGGGAATGTAATGAAGTTTGGTGTTATTTGTGCGATGGATGAAGAGATTAAGTCTCTTCGGGATGCACTTGAAAATGAATCAGTTACAAAGGTTAGAGAGATTACCTTTTACACGGGAACGATTAGTGAACAAGAAGTTGTCTTAGTCCGTTCAGGGATTGGAAAAGTCGAAGCCGGAATTACAACCGCGCTTCTGATTATTAATTTTGATGTCGACTTAGTCATTAATTCTGGCTCTGCTGGTGGGATTGGCGAAGGTCTGCAAATTGGCGATGTGGTCGTTTCTACTGAAACAGCCTACCATGATGCAGATGCACGGGCCTTTAACTACGAGTACGGACAACTACCTGGTCAACCAGCTCGTTTTGAAGCTTCAAAAGAGTGGGGACAAAAGATGATTGCTGCAGCTAAAGAGACTGGTTTAAATACTAAGCTAGGCTTAATCGTTTCCGGTGACCAATTTGTGGCCAGCAAGGAAGCTATTGCAAAAATCATGTCTTACTTCCCGGATGCCCTTTCTAGCGAAATGGAAGGTGCCGCAGTGGGACAAGTTGCCCATGATTTTGACATTCCTTACCTCGTTGTTAGAGCGATGTCAGATGTCGGAAATGAGGACGCTGGTGTCAATTTTGACGATTTCATTATTGATGCGGGTAAGCGTTCCGCAAAAATGTTACTAGCGCTTTTTGCTGACGAAGCCAAAAGCTAAACTATACAGGAGGAAGTATCGTGAAAGAAATTTATTTAGATAACGCCGCAACGACACCGATGTCTGAGGCAGTATTGACCGAAATGACAGATAAAATGCGCAATGTATATGGCAATGCGTCAACTCTATATGGTCTCGGTCGAGAATCTCACACGGTACTTGAACAAAGTCGGCATATTATCGCCCAAAGTATTAACGCGACGGATGACGAAATTGTCTTCACTAGTGGTGGGACTGAAGGCGATAATACAGCGATTATCCAAACCGCCATTGCTAGAAAAAAGGAAGGCATGCATCTCATTACCACTGCAGTTGAGCATCAAGCGGTACTACAACCCATGCTGTATCTGGAAAGTCTAGGCTATGAAGTAACCTATTTACCAGTTGATGCAACTGGACATATTTCATTGGATGACTTAAAAAATGCGCTTCGAGATGATACGATTCTCGTTTCAATCATGAGTGGTAATAATGAAGTTGGCTCAGTGATGCCGATTCATGAAATTGGTGAACTGTTAAAGGATCACCAAGCCTGGTTCCACACGGACGCGGTTCAAGCTTATGGCTTATTAGATATTGACGTTCAACGGGACCACATTGACATGTTGTCAACTTCAGCACATAAAATCAATGGGCCTAAGATGGTTGGCTTCTTGTACAAGCGTGAAGGTGTTAATATTCCTAGCTTACTCAAGGGTGGCGAACAAGAGGAAAAGCGCCGAGCAGGGACTGAAAATGTACCTGCAATTGCTGGTTTTGCCAAAGCTGTTGAAGAAATTACGAGTGCTGAAAAAGCCGCACGTCAAGAGAAGTACGCGGGTTTCAAACAGCAGATTGTTGAAGGTTTAAAGGCCAACGACATTGCATTTGAAGTGAATGGTGACTTGGACCGTTCCGAGCTTCAACACGTGTTGAATATTTGGATTAAGGGTATTTCGACATATGTAATGCAAACGAACTTGGATCTTGCAGGAATTGCAATTTCAGGTGGGTCGGCATGTACGGCTGGTTCAATCGAGCCTTCACATGTTTTAACTGCAATGTATGGGGATGATAGTCCCCGAATTGCAGAATCAATTCGGATTAGTTTTGGTCGCGGGACCACAGCTGAGGAAATTGATCAGCTGATTGCAAGTATTACCGCAATTGTTAATCGATTAAAAAAACGAAGTGAGGTAAAGTAAAATGGCATTTGCAACTGAAGTAACTGATTTAGGTGATCAAAAGACTTACGTGTTGAGTCAAAATGTTAAAAAGTACACCCTCAAGGATCTCGGATTTGTCGAAAGTAAGGTGGGCAATTTCAGTTTGGAACGCTCACTGGATCCAGAGTCTCCTTACCAACAAAGTATTAAACTTAAAATGATGGTAGCCAAAGATTTGGGTAGCTTCAAGCTTTCAACGGTTAGTGCTAATGGGCTTCAACGGGTCAATATTTTTAAAAACGAAAATCATGCTAAGTTGGTTGAACAGTTTGGCCATTTAATTGAGCTTCTCGAAGAACGCGAGGTATTGGAAGTCCGTTAGAAATGGCACACCGGGCTTGCAATCGTTGCCGGATTTGATTAAACTAAGGTTTACTGGATTTTGCGACCTTCAAATCGTAGATTCTCCAGAACCTAAAAGAATGATGGTGATTTTAATGCAAGACAACAGCAACACTCGTGTCGTTGTCGGCATGAGTGGTGGTGTGGATTCTTCAGTTGTCGCTTTGCGTCTTAAGGAGCAGGGCTACGACGTCGTTGGGGTCTTCATGAAGAACTGGGACGACACCGATGAGAATGGTGTCTGTACGGCGACAGAAGACTACAAGGACGTTGCTAAAGTAGCAGCGAAGATTGGGATTCCATACTACTCTGTTAACTTTGAGAAGGAGTACTGGGACCGCGTGTTCACGTATTTCCTCGATGAGTACAAGAAGGGGAGAACCCCAAACCCTGATGTTATCTGTAACAAGGAGATTAAGTTCAAGGCGTTCTTAGACTACGCACTTGATCTTGGTGCCGATTTTGTTGCAACGGGCCACTATGCACAACTTTCTCGTGACGAGAATGGCCACATGCACTTAATGCGTGCCGTTGATCAAAATAAGGACCAGACTTACTTCTTGAGTCAACTTTCAACTGAGCAGCTTGACCGAGTAATGTTCCCAATTGGGGATATTACTAAGCCTGAAGTTCGCCAAATTGCAATGGATGCTGGCTTAGCAACTGCTGAAAAGAAAGACTCAGTTGGTATTTGCTTCATTGGTGAGAAGAACTTCAAGTCCTTCCTCGGACAATACTTACCTGCTACACCTGGTAAGATGATGACCGTGGATGGTGAGGTTAAGGGTGATCATGCCGGATTGATGTACTACACAATCGGCCAACGTCGCGGCTTAGGTATTGGTGGCGACGGTGAGGATAACGAGCCTTGGTTTGTGATCGGTAAGGATCTCGAAAAGAATGTCCTTTACGTAGGTAAGGGTTATCACAACGAGCATCTTTATGCCACTCATTTGGAAGCTTCAGATATCCACTGGGTGAATAACCTAGATAAGGGTAATGACTTCCATATCACAGCTAAATTCCGTTATCGTCAAAAGGATAGCGGTGTGACGGTTCACATTAGCGATGATGGTCAAAAGGTAACGGTTCAATTTGACGAACCTGTCCGAGCCATTACGCCGGGTCAAGCCGTTGTTTTCTATGACGGTGAGGAGTGTTTGGGTAGTGCAATTATTGATGCTGCTTATAACACGAGTCGTCAATTACAATACGTTTAAATTTAAAGCAGAGCTGCAGCCAATTTTGAATTGGTTGTGGCTTTTTATTATCGGCGATTTTTTTGAATTTTAGTGGTCAAACTGGCATAATAATTAAGATGCGAAAAACGTAGAGTGAGGAAGATAACGTTGAAAATTTATTTTGTTAGGCATGGAAAAACGCAATGGAATCTCGAATCCAGATATCAGGGTTCCGGTGGCGATTCACCGCTGTTGCCGCAGAGTTATACGGATATGAAACGAGCCGGAACTTATCTAAAACAGTTTAAGTTTGAACACGTATTTGCGAGTCCTATTAAACGCGCTCGAATTACAGCTGAACGAATTGCGTCTGAATTCGACCGACCAGTACCTCTGAGCCTCTGGAGTCGGCTAGCTGAATTTGGATTGGGTAAATGGGAAGGCCAAAAGTTTGATGATGTGAAGGCCAATTTTCCAGTTGAATTTGACGCGTTTCGAAATCATCCAGAAAAGTATCAGGCTGAGGTTGTTGGTGGCGAGTCCTTTGAGGACGTTATCCAAAGAATGACGCCCGCTATCCAATTAATAGCCCAACGTTATCCCAGTCCCACTCAAAATGTGTTAGTTGTCAGCCATGGTGCTGCACTTAACACAGAAATTAATGCGCTTCTCGGTACACCCATTGCTCATTTACGAGATCGTGGCGGTTTAGCTAATACTTCTACGACAGTCTTAGAGACACAAGACGGCGGACAACACTTTACCCTTAGTGATTGGAATAATACAGAATATTTAGGCAGTGAATTAGATGAAACCAGTACAATTTAGGAGGCGGCATCTTGGATAATCATTATGATCGCAAACTTAATCAAAAAAAATCAGAGCAGATTCTACAGGGGCTGGTCAAACAAGTCGAATCTGAACCTAAAAATGCCCAAAATTACTATAATTTAGGTGCAATGCTCATTGAAGTGAAGAGCTATGAGCAGGCTGAAGAGTTGTTTGTAAAGGCGCTTGGCCTTTTCCAAGACGCGGATGATGAGACAAAGGACACCTTAACTTATGGATTAGGCAATGTTTATTATTCTTCCGGAAAGTTGGAAGCTGCCATTTCAGAATTTAAAAAAATAAAAACGAAAAAGCTCCTCAAGGATACGTATTTAATGATAGCGCAAAGTTACGTGACACTTGGCAATAACAAACAAGCACTAGCCTTTGCTTTAACTGCTTTGAATGAGGACAATCAGGATACGGATACCCTAAGATTGGTAGCCGAAAGTTTATTAGCTTTGGGTAATTTTGATGAGGCAGCTCGCTACTACGATCAAGTACTTGAAATTAATCCGAAAGATGGTAAAACGGCCTTTGATCGAGGACTGGTTGCAATGGTGTTGACCGAACCATTTGATGATTATTTTGAAAAAGCTAGGGAACTCGATCCTGGCTACTTTAAGAAACAACAAGAAAAACTTGAAGGCATTGAAAAATTGCTCAATTCACAACGCCAACAAGATGAAGATTAACTTGAAACGGAGGGGACACAGTGGCAGAATCCATTAATTTATTCGATGAGCAACCAGTAGCTAATCAGGGAAAAAAATTCGTGGTTGGAAACGTAGCTGCTGTGTTCTTTTCTAGTCCCGATAGTTTCTATAAAGTGTTGCTGGTACGTATCTCTGAGACCAACCTAGACTGGGGCGAAGATGAGATCGTCGTCATCGGCAATTTTGCGGAAATTAATGAAGAAACGACCTATCGATTTGTCGGTAAGCAGGTTTCTCATCCGAAGTACGGGAGCCAATTTCAGGCGGAAAACTACGAAAATGAAACGCCAACATCTAGAGCAGGAATCATCAGTTATTTGTCCGGAGATGATTTTCCTGGTTTAGGAAAGAAAACCGCCGAAAAAATTGTGGATCATCTGGGACTTCAAGCGATTGATAAAATTATCAAGGATCCGACTAGCCTAGATGCATTAGGGTTAAAGGATAAGGTGAAACAAACCCTAATTGAGAACCTGACCGAAAATAACGGGATGGACCAAATTATTATTGGCCTCAATAGTTATGGCTTCGGGAGTCAATTGACGGCTAAAATATTTGAAAAATATCGTGGCGAAACCCTTGATGTTTTAAAAGAAAATCCTTATCAGTTGGTCGAAGACATAGTGGGAATTAATTTCAAGCGTGCGGATCAAGTGGCTAGTCAAATTGGCATCAAGCCCGACGACCCCAAGCGAGTTAGGGCTGCTCTATTGCAGACAATTGAGGACCTTTCGATGCAGGATGGCGACGTCTATACCTCGGCAGAACCTTTGATGAAGACCACGCTGCAATTGCTTGAGGGCAGTCGGCAAATGCAGATTAATCCACAAACGGTGGCGGAGCAGTTAGTGGCTTTAGCACAGGAGAAAAAAGTCGTCGGGGATGAAGACCGAATTTACCTGAAGGACCTTTATGAAAGCGAGTGGCAAATTGCGGAACACCTCAACCGTTTGTTAAAGGATGAAACGGTTGAAGCTGTTGAGGATTCGGTGATTGAGAAGCAATTTAGGGTTGTTGGTAAACAGCTTGGCATTGAGTACGATGATTCTCAAAAAGCAGCCTTAAAAACGGCTATAAATTCCCGGGTCTTTCTTCTGACTGGTGGACCGGGTACTGGGAAAACTACCATTATTAATGGTTTAGTTTCCCTTTATGGTCGAGTACACGATTTGTCACTGGATATTAACGAGTATAAGGACAAACCGTTTCCTGTTTTACTGGCTGCGCCAACTGGCCGTGCTGCCAAACGGATGAGTGAGACCACCGGATTGCCAGCTAGCACGATTCATCGGCTGCTGGGACTAACGGGTCGAGAATCCAGCAATGACGTTGATACGAATGAACTAGAGGGCGGTTTACTGATTGTTGATGAAATGTCGATGGTTGACGTATTCCTCTTTAGATCACTATTACGGGCCATTCCCAGCCACATGCAAGTTGTCCTAGTGGGTGATAAGGATCAGTTGCCATCAGTTGGACCAGGACAGGTGTTCCATGATCTATTGCAAAGTGGCGAATTAACTAAAATTGAATTAAAGACAATTTATCGTCAAGGGGATGGTTCTTCCATTATCCCGTTGGCACACAGCATTAAAGAGGGCCGCCTTCCAGATGATTTTACAGTGAATCAGCCTGATCGGTCTTTTATCCCATGTACAGCAAGCCAAATGGAATCAGTAATTGGCCAAATCGTAACTCGCGCCAAGGCCAAGGGCTTTAGTACCTCTGATATTCAAGTGTTGGCACCCATGTACCGTGGGGTAGCGGGGATTGACCGGCTAAATCAAACGATTCAGAATATCATGAATCCCCATACCAATAGTCGGCAAAAGGAAGTTGAATTTCGGGGGCAAGTTTTCCGAATCGGCGATAAGGTGTTGCATTTAGTCAACAGCCCGGAGAATAACGTATTCAACGGTGATATTGGCATTATTGTTGGAATTGATTTAGCCAGTGATAAAGGAAATCAGCCCAAATCAGATCAGATTACCATTGCGTTTGATCAAACTGAAGTGACATACGGCCGAAACGATTGGATTCGAATTACGCTGGCCTACACGACTTCGATTCATAAGTCTCAAGGGTCAGAGTTTAAGATGGTGATTCTACCCATGGTCCCACAGTATTCGAGAATGTTGCAACGCAATCTGCTGTACACTGCGGTGACCCGAGCTGAAAAAATGCTGATTTTACTGGGTGACACAAACTCATTTGAACAAAGTGTTAAAAATGAATCAGTTAATCGAAAGACAACATTAAAGGAACGCATCCAGACGGTGATTACGGGTAAACCAGTTGAGCCTGCTGTTACTGACGAGACGAGTCATCCGGAAGAAGCACAACCGGTGGCAGCTATAGTACCAGAAGAAACACCACTACCACATGAAACCCGCTTAACGAACGATTTAGTTTTAAGTGGTCGGATTGACCCCATGATTGGGATGAATGATGTGACACCACAACAATTTATGCCAAAACGGGCATAGGCGCTTGCTTTAGGTCGTAATTGTTGAGATAATCATGCTAGAAAATAAATGGAGGCACGACATGTCGGAAAACGAAACAAAGGGAGCGTTAAAATTATTTGCGCTTAACTCAAATAAACCTTTAGCAGAAAAGATTGCCAAAGCAGCTGGCGTTGAACTGGGAGAAACTTCAGTTAAGCATTTTAGTGATGGTGAGATTCAAATCAACATTGAAGAAAGTGTTCGAGGTGACGAAGTCTTCTTGATTCAGTCAGTTTCTGATCCAGTTAATAGCATGCTAATGGAATTGCTCATTATGATTGACGCTGTTCGACGTGCGAGTGCTAATTCAATTAACGTTGTGATTCCTTACTATGGTTACTCGCGAGCAGATCGTAAGGCACGTTCAAGAGAACCCATTACAGCCAAATTAATTGCGACAATGCTTGAGATGGACGGGGTTAGTCGGGTTGTCACGCTTGACCTTCATGTTGCTCAATTACAAGGGTTCTTCGATATTCCGATGGATCACATGCAAGGGGCACCATTATTAGCCAAGTACTTCATTGACAATGATATCGTGGAAGATGTAGTCGTTGTTTCACCAGACCATTCTGGGGTTTCGAATGCTAGAAAGTTGGCTGAATTCTTGCACGCACCAATTGCAATTATTGATAACCGTGATGATGGTGAGTCAACCACTTCGCCAGATGCTGTCATTGGTGAAGTTAAGGGCAAACGGGCTATTTTAATCGATGATATTATTGATACTGGGGTTCGGATGGCCAATTCGGCTAAAACACTCGAGCAAGCGGGTGCCAATGAGGTATACGCGGTAGCAACGCATGCTGTCTTTAGTGGCGATGCTGCACAAAAGCTAGAGGATGTGCCTTTGAAAAAGGTGGTCATTACTGACTCCATTCAGTTACCTGAAGAAAAGCAAATTGATAAGTTAGCCATTATGTCTGTTGGCAATTTAATGGGTAAAACCATTCGTCGAATCTATGACCAAAAAAGCGTTGGGGAATTAATTCGTCAAGAAAAAGAAGATCTTAACAAATAGTTTCTAAGTAAGAAGCGTGTTTTTTGAACACGCTTCTTTTTTATCGGTAAATGAATTCGCTTTCATGGTAAGATTAGATTAATTAATCATTGGAGATGAAAGCATGGATGATCTTTCAGCATTACAAATGGCAAAATTAGTGCGTGAAAAGGAAGTATCAAGTAGGGAACTCATACTGGATGCTTTCAAGCGGATTGACGAAAAGAACGAAGCGTTAAACGCTGTGATTTCTCAACGTCAAGAAAAGGCGCTTCAAGAAAGTGAGGCACTTGTTGATCAAGGCCAAACTTTTTTAGGAGTACCTTTGCTTATTAAAGGTCTCGGACAGTCTCTTGCTGGAGAATCCAGCACAGCAGGATCCAGACTGTTAAGACAACAGGTTGCCTCACAAACTAACTTTTTTGTGCAGGCGCTTCAACGGGCAGGATTCATTATTATTGGTCAGACGAATGTACCTGAATTCGGGTTTAAAAATATTACTGATTCTAAATTATATGGAAACGCGCATAATCCGTGGAATCTTGACTATCAGCCAGGAGGTTCTAGTGGGGGTGCGGCGGCAAGCGTGGCGGCTAAGTTAGTCCCAATTGCGGCTGGAAGTGATGGTGGTGGCTCAATTCGTATCCCTTCCTCATTTTCTGGTTTAGTTGGTTTAAAGCCAACCCGGGGACGTGTCCCAGTTGGCCCTAGTGACTGGCGTTCTTGGCAGGGAGCGGCAATTGATTTTGGATTAACTCGCAACATTTCAGACACTGCTGCTTTATTGGATAGTTTACAAACGTTCCAGACAGCAGCTGTTTTCCAAGTGCCACCGTTTAAATCCGGTTTCTTGGCTGGACTGGCAAAACCATTACCGAAGTTAAAAATTGCCTTTAGCGATGTTTCACCTGTTGGGACGCCAGTTTCCGACGAAGCAAAGCAAGCAGTTCACCAAGCAGTTCATTTTTTAGAAGAACAAGGTCATGAAGTTGAAGAAGCATCGCCAGATGTGAATGGCGTTGATTTGATGGAGACCTATTATCAAATGAATGCTGGTGAGACAGCAGCCATGATGGAAGACCTGGCGATTGGGTTTCAGCGACCAATTAAAAAGGATGAAGTTGAACCGTTAACATGGGCGTTGTCCGAAACGGGGAAACATATTAGTGCAGCTGACTACAGTCATGCCCTGAGCAAATGGGATGCTGCGGGTTACGTCATGGATCAATTTTTAGATGACTTTGATTTGTACCTGACACCCACGACAGCCTGGCCCGCTCCAAAAGTGGGTGATCCTTTAATTTCACCTGAAAATCAACAAAAGTTGGCAATCATTGAGTCGTTTTCTCCGTCAGCACAGCAACAATTGATTTATGATCAATGGCTTCCTGCACTGACAAGATCACCGTTCACGCAACAGGCCAATTTAACGGGACAGCCGGCAATTAGTTTACCAACCCATGTGACTCAAGATGGTTTACCATTAGGCATTCAGTTTTTAGCCAAAAAGGGCGATGAAATGAAACTATTACGGATTGGGAAATTATTTGAAAATGCTGATCAATTTAAGCGTTTGTAATTTTTTTCAGGAATTTAGGCCGCTAACTTACGTGCTCGGATCGACTTTGTGAAACTTACCTGCAAAAAGTTCGGAATTAATTACGGGTAGTGAAAGCGCTATCATTATGTGATACAATATTCATGATAATAGATTTTGATTGGCGAAATGGGAGGCGGAACGCATGAATTTCGAAGATTTATTAACCGAGCAAAGGAATCGGCACTCAACGCATATCGATGAAGTGAGTTCATTAGAAATGGCCGACATTATGAATAGGGAAGATCAACGAGTCGGTCGAGCAGTTCAAAAGGAGTTGCCAAATGTTGCTCGGGCAATTGATGCAGCCGTAATTAACTTTAATAATGGTGGCCGGTTAATTTACATAGGGGCCGGAACGTCTGGTCGGTTAGGCGTTTTGGACGCAACGGAATTGAAACCAACTTACGGCCTAGATGATGATCAAGCTTTTGGCATTGTTGCTGGTGGTATGGAAGCTATGGCCAAAACAATTGATGGTGCCGAAGATAATAGCAAACAAGGCGCTGAAGACTTGAGAAACGTTAAGTTAACGGATCAGGATATTGTGATTGGAATTACAGCGAGCGGGACAACACCGTATACCCATGGGGCTTTAGCATACGCAGCAGGTATTGGTGCTTTAACCATTGGGATTACCTGTGTGGCGGACAGTCCGCTAGAAGCTGTTTCTTCCATTACCCTTTGTCCGATTGTGGGACCAGAAGTGATTACTGGAGCAACCTTGATGAAGGCTGGGACTGCTCAAAAGATGATTTTAAATATGTTGTCTACGGGAATTATGATTAAATCCGGGAAAGTTTACCAGAATTTGATGATTAACGTTGTACCAACTAATGCGAAGACCATGCAACGGGCTAAGCGGATTATTGCAGCAGCTACGGAAACATCGACTTTGGCAGCAGAACGGGCGCTTTCTCGTACGAATAATAATGTGCCATTGGCCATTGTTCTCATCGAAACAAAGGGAACAATCGAGGAAGCAAAGCGACTTTTAGATGCTGCAGATGGTCATATTAGCAAAGCAGTCAATTTAAGCGATAACGTAAAATGAGGATTCAGCTAGAACGGCGAAACTTCTTGACTATGACCGCCTAAGTCTCTTACAATTTAGTTATGACAACGATTAAGGAGTGAGAGATTTGTATAAAGCGGATGAAAATCGTTATGACGGTAAAATGCCGGTTAGACGAGTAGGTAACAGCGGTCTCCAACTACCAGCTATTTCTTTTGGGATGTGGCATAGTTTTGGGGATGACGCAAACTTCAAAGATAGTGAAGCGGTGATGCTTGAAGCATTTGACAGTGGCATCTTCAGTTACGATTTAGCTTATAACTACGGACCTGAGTCTGGTGCAGCTGAGCGGATGTTTGGTGAAGTGTACCAAAAGAACCTCAAACCTTATCGTGATGAATTAGTGATTACGACCAAGGCTGGTTTCCATATGTGGCCTGGTCCTTATGGTGAAATGAGTTCACGCAAGACGTTGATTAATGCTTTAGATGGTAGCTTGAAACGAATGGGTCTTGATTACGTTGATGTTTACTATAGCCATCGATTTGATCCTGAGACAAGTCTTGAGGAAACGGCGGTGGCGCTTGACCAGTTGGTTCGCGATGGCAAGGCGCTGTATGTGGGTATTTCAAACTATACGAGTGAACAAACGCATGAAATTGCGAAAATTTTCAAGGACTTGCATACACCATTCGTTGTGAACCAAGTCTCTTACAACATGCTTAATCGTAATATTGAAAAGGACGGCTTACTTGATGAGCTTGACGCAGATAATCTCGGTTTAGTTGCCTATGGACCACTTGCAGAGGGATTATTAACTGATAAGTACCTTAATGGTATTTCAGATGACTTCCAAATTCACTGGAGCAGTACAGAAGTGATGGAACAGGGCAATGATAAGATGGTAAAGAAACTTAACCAACTCAATGAATTGGCTCAAGGTCGTCATCAGACGTTGGCACAAATGAGTATTGCATGGCTACTTAAGCGTAAGACAGTTGCAAGTATCGTTACTGGGGCCTCAAAACCTCACCACTTGCTCAACAACTTAGAAGCTATGAAAAACTTAGACTTTACTGCTGACGAATTGGCTGAAATTGAAAGAATTCTAAAAGCATAGCAGGAGAGAAATCGAAACGGTGACGTTTCGATTTTTTTAAGAGCAACACTTCTCAGTAAATGGTGAATGGAAGGGTTTGTATGACTAAAAAAGTGACCATTAAGGATTTAGCAGTAGCATCAGGGGTTTCAGTGACGACCGTCTCTCAAATCTTAAATGGCAAAGGGGATCGGTTCAGCGAGGAAACGAAACACCGAGTGGCTGAATTACAAAAAAAGTTGGGCTACGTTCCAGATTTTAATGCGCGTAATTTAATAATGAAATCCGCTAGAACAATCGGGGTTCTCGTACCTGATATCGCTAATGCGTTCTTCAGTATGTTTATCAAGGGCATTCAGGATGCTGCACAAAAGAATAAATTTGTTCCAATCATTTTTGATGCGAACGATACGAAACAGCTCCAAAGTTATCTTGAGGAACTGATTCAGCGAGCAGCAGACGGCCTGATTATTGCGAGTGCCACAATTGATCGAAATGCCGTGGATACCATTTTGAAGCGTAACGGAATTCCTTACCTATTATTTGACCAAAATGCGGTTAGTGAAGGTGATCGTGTTCGAATCGATGATGAAGCTGGAGGGAAAATGGCTGCGAACTATTTGCTGGAGCATAACCACGAACGAGTGACCATCGTGGCTCCAGAAAATCCTACAGAAAACGTTTCTCATCGAATTGGGGGCTTTAAGCAAGCATTTGAGAAAGCTGGAAAACCTCTTTCTAATGAAGCGTTCGTTTACTCAGAGGCCAGTAAAGCGGGCGGTTATGCCGCAGTATCGCAAGTGATAGCCAAGAGGCCTTCTGCGGTCTTTACGACTAGTGATGAGATTGCGATTGGTATTTATCGAGGGCTGCAGGAACAGGGCTACACGATTCCGGAAGATATTTCGGTGATTGGCTACGATGATATTGATTTGGCTACATATATAACGCCAAAATTAACAACGGTTCATCAACCAGCCTTTGAAATGGGACAGGCTGCGACTGAACTTTTGATCAATCGATTGAATAATCGGCAACTACCGCCACAAATTCGGGAGTTACCGATTCGATTAGTCGAACGCGAGAGTGTGAGACAACTTAGCAAGTAACTTCAGAGACAGCGTGCATGCTGTCTTTTTTTTATACACTTAATTTCTAGGATACAAATATCCACTTATTTATGTAAAATGTGAATATTATGTGAAGATAGTAATGATAAATTGCTAAAAACACTGATATATAAGTATTTTTCTTAAAAACAACACATTTTATCTAATTTTAATTTTCTAATTTTATACATTTATTTGTGCATATTAATCAATTTATTAATGAATTTGTGGATTTGTGAATAATTTTATAAGGCCTTATTCAGACGAAAATTAGAATGCGAAATCCATCTCATTTTGAATGTAAAATTTTTCTAGAAAGCGGTTACATTTCACGATATGCTTAATCACGTAATCAAGAAGTAATAGGAGGAATGCTAAATGACAAGTCCAATCCATGTAAATTCAGAAATTGGTAAATTAAAAACCGTAATGTTGAAACGACCAGATGTGGAAGTTGAAAACTTTACCCCTGATATGATGGAACGTCTTTTGTTCGATGATATTCCATACTTACCAATTGCACAGCAGGAACATGACAATTTTGCAGAAACACTCCGTCAAAACGGGACAGAAGTTCTCTATCTCGAAAAATTATCAGCAGAAGCAATTGATGCTGGTGGGGAAGAAGTAAAACACGCCTTCCTAGAACAGATGTTAACTGAAAGCGGTTACGCAATGGGTGCTACCCATGATGCTCTGAGCGAATATCTCTTGAGCATGAGCACTCAAGATATGGTTAACAAGATTATGGGTGGGGTTCGTAAGAACGAACTTGACTTCATTCCAAGTGATCTTGTGAGTGCCGCTGAAGAAGAAAGCTATCCATTCTTTATGGATCCAATGCCTAACCTTTACTTTACACGTGATCCAGCAGCCTCAATTGGTGATGGCTTAAGCATCAACCACATGACATTTGCTGCTCGTCAAAGAGAATCACTATTTATGGAAACAATCATTAAATATCACCCACGTTTTGCTAACCAAGGTTTGAACGTTTGGCGTGATCGGAACCATGACACTCGAATCGAAGGTGGCGATGAACTTGTCCTCAGTGACCACGTTCTCGCAATTGGAGTTTCACAACGGACTTCCGCAAATGCAATTGAAGATATTGCCAGAAACCTCTTCAAGGACAGTAACTTTGACAAAGTGATTGCCATTAGCATTCCTCATAACCACGCCATGATGCATTTGGATACTGTGTTTACCATGATCAACACGGATCAATTCACGGTTCACCCAGGTATTCTTGGTGAAGGTGGTCACATTGATACTTGGACAATCACACCAGGTAAGAATGGCGAGTTGAGTCTCGATCACAGAACTGATTTGAAGCAAGTTCTTAAGGATGCGCTTGGATTAGATGATCTTGACTTAATTCCAACCGGTGCTGGTGATCCAATTATCGCAGGTCGTGAACAATGGAATGATGGTTCAAACACATTGGCCATTGCCCCAGGCGTTGTTGTAACATATAACCGTAACTATGTTTCAAATGAATTACTCAGAAAACATGGCCTTAAGGTGATTGACGTTCTCTCAAGTGAATTATCAAGAGGTCGGGGTGGCCCACGTTGCATGAGTATGCCATTGGTTCGTGAAGATCTTTAATAAATTTAAAATAAAAGATAGGGGTTATGATTATGTCAGACTTTAAACAAAGCGTATTCCAAGGACGTAGTGTTCTTGCCGAAAAGGATTTTACTGCGGAAGAATTGGAATTCCTAGTTGATTTTGGTTTACATTTAAAGGATTTAAAGAAGAACCATATTCCTCACAGATACTTGGAAGGCAAAAATATTGCCTTACTCTTCGAAAAATCTTCAACTAGAACCCGTGCGTCATTTGTGACGGCTTCAGTTGATTTGGGTGCTCACCCAGACTTCCTTGGACCAAGTGATATTCACTTGGGTAAGAAGGAAACCACATCAGATACTGCCAAAGTGCTTGGTAGCATGTACGATGGGATCGAATTCCGTGGATTTAAACAAAGCGATGCTGAAATTTTAGCTCGCGACAGCGGTGTGCCAGTTTGGAACGGTTTGACTGACGAATGGCATCCAACTCAAATGTTAGCCGATTTCATGACGGTCAAAGAAAACTTTGGTCACTTGAAGGGTCTGACATTAACATTTATGGGTGATGGACGTAACAACGTTGCCAACTCACTCCTAGTAACAGGTGCCATTTTGGGTGTGAACGTACACATCGTTTCACCAAAGCACTTGTTCCCAACAGACGAAACGCAAAATATTGCCAAAGAATTTGCTAAGAAGTCTGGCGCAAAGTTATTGATTACTGATGATGTTGCTGAAGGTATGAAGGGTTCTAACATTGTTTACACTGACGTCTGGGTATCAATGGGTGAAAACAATTGGGAAGAACGAATCAAAGAATTGAAGCCTTATCAAGTAAATATGGCTGCGATGAAGGCAACTGGTACACCAGATGATCAATTAATCTTCATGCACTGTTTGCCAGCCTTCCATAATACCGATACTCAAGTTGGTGAAGACATCAAAGAGAAGTACGGTCTTTCAGAAATGGAAGTTACGGATGAAGTGTTCAATAGCAAGTATGCTCGTCAATTTGAAGAAGCTGAAAACAGAATGCATTCTATCAAAGCAATGATGGCTGCAACTCTAGGGAATCTCTTTATCCCACGAGTTTAATCAAATTTACAACGAGCATGTAGTGACGAACTATGTGCTCGTTTTTAATAGAAAAAGTAAAGGTGGAATCGATATGTCAGGAAGAAAAGTCGTGGTCGCATTAGGTGGTAACGCCATTTTATCAAAGGACGCCTCAGCAGCGGCACAACAACAAGCATTAAGAGATACAGCAAAGTACTTGGTTCAATTTGTTAAGCAGGGCGATAAGTTAATCGTCTCTCACGGAAATGGTCCTCAAGTTGGAAACCTGCTCCTTCAGCAAGCTGCGGGTAGCACCGAAAAGAACCCAGCAATGCCACTTGATACGGCTGTTTCAATGACCCAAGGAAGCATTGGTTATTGGATGCAAAACGCCATGGGTGAGGTTCTAGCAGAATCTAACTTGGACGTTGATGTTGCAACCGTTGTGACACAGGTGGAAGTAGACGCTAACGATAAGGCATTTACGAACCCAACGAAACCAATTGGGCCATTCTATTCAAAAGAAGAAGCTGATCAAAAGAGGCAAGAAAATCCTGATCAAACCTTTGTTGAAGATGCGGGTCGTGGTTACCGTCGCGTTGTGCCATCACCAATTCCAACGGGCGTTAAGGAATACCGGGTGGTTAATGCCTTGGTGGATGCCGGTATTGTGCCAATCTCAGTTGGTGGCGGTGGCGTACCAGTTGTTAAAGAAGGCAATCGATTAGTTGGTCGCGAAGCCGTTATTGATAAGGACTTTGCTTCAGAAAAATTAGCCGAACTCGTCGATGCTGACCTTTTGATTATTTTAACTGCTGTGGATAACATTTATGTTAACTTCAATAAGCCGGATCAAAAGAAGCTGGAAAACGTGACGGTTAGCGAACTGGAAACCTACA
Organism: Secundilactobacillus oryzae JCM 18671; assembly: GCF_000740055.1. Taxonomy (GTDB): domain Bacteria; phylum Bacillota; class Bacilli; order Lactobacillales; family Lactobacillaceae; genus Secundilactobacillus; species Secundilactobacillus oryzae. The sequence continues at coordinate 53,740 of NZ_BBJM01000003.1, forward strand.
TTAAAGAAGATCAATTTGCTAAGGGTAGCATGTTGCCAAAGGTCCAAGCTGCAATTGATTTTGTTAAGAATAGTAACGGCGGAAAAGCAGTTGTGACCTCTTTGGAAAATGTGGGCGAATTCCTTGAAAATGGTTCCGGAACAATCATCACACGATAGTTTAGCAAAACAAAAACGTTTTGGGTTATACTTTTCTTGAACCTTATGGGAGGAGTTAACTCATGATAAGCAAAGATGAATATCCCCGGTACAAGGCTTGGTTAAGAAGAGTCGCGGAATTTAAGGATTTTACGGACGATCAATTCGATTATCTGACTGACCAGATGCAAGTTAAAACGTTTGCAAAGGGGCAAATCCTATTCGATCAAGGTGATATGCGGGATCGCTATTACTTTATGATCTCGGGATTAGTTAGAACTGAACGACTAGATGATACAGGTAACTTTGGCTTTCTTAGTTACATTAAAGAAAAGAAGGGCTTCCCTTATCGTGGCTTATTCCAGGATGAGGAGTACGCCTATTCGGCAGAGGCTATGACGAGCATTGAAATCATTTCGTTTCCGATGAGCAAGTTTGAAGCTGTGATTCAGGAGAATCAATTGGCAACCAAACGGGTCATTCAAGAAATGGGTCAAATCATCAATCGAAATGAAGACCAGTTACAACGGATGGTTATCTCTAGCGCAACTAAACGCGTTGAGCAAGCATTAGAGATTTTTAGTGAACAGTTAGGTGAGCCTAAAGCCAATGGCGAAACTTATGTGCCGTATCCGATTACGTTAATTGAATTAGCGCGAGTGAGTGGGACGACTAGAGAAACTGCGAGTCGAGCCGTTCAAAAATTGATTTCAGATGGTTTAATTAGTTATCAGCATAAAAATTTCACATTTTTCGGGGAGACTCTTGCTTAATAATACGACGGATAAGGAAGTGTGTTAACAATGGAAGAATCTGGAAAGGGAAAATTAAGTTTACTTGAGTTAATTGCATTAGTTGTTGGATCCATCATTGGTGGTGGAGTCTTCAACTTAATGCACGATATGGCAGCCGGTGCGGGTGCCGGAGCAATTATTATTGGTTGGGTTATTACTGGTATCGGGATGCTGATGCTAGCCAAAACATTCCAAAATTTAACGATGAAACGACCAGATCTGGAAGCTGGGGTCTACAGTTATGCAGAAGCTGGGTTTGGTAAATACATGGGCTTTAACTCCGCATGGGGTTATTGGCTATCTGCATGGTTAGGGAACGTTGGATATGCAACTCTGATGATGAGTGCGGTAGCGTACTTCTTCCCAGTCTTCAAAGATGGTCAAAATATTTGGTCCATTTTGGCTGCTTCAGTTATTTTATGGGCCTGTCACTTTATGATTTTACGTGGGGTTGAATCAGCCTCATTCGTGAACACAATCATCACGATTGCCAAGTTAATTCCAATTTTCATTTTCTTAGTCACGATGATTATTGCCTTTCGCCTCGGTGTGTTCACTAGTGGTTTCTGGTACACGCCATCAGGTGATTTCCAATTCAGTAACGTCATGAGTCAAGTTAGAAACACGATGTTAGTAACTGTTTGGGTATTCATTGGTATTGAAGGTGCCGTTGTCTTCTCAGGACGTGCACGTCGTCGGAAAGATGTTGGTAGAGCGACCGTCCTTGGAATCATTACAGTGATTTTGATTTACGCTTTGATCACCCTACTGTCATTGGGTGTTATGAGAAGAGCAGGATTAGCTGAATTGAGCCAACCTGCCATGGCTGCGTTACTTCAAAGTGTGGTTGGTAAATGGGGTGCCGTATTAGTCAATGCTGGACTGATTATTTCAGTTATTGGTGCCTGGTTATCATGGACCATGTTTGCCGGTCAATTACCATATGAAGCTGCCAAAGAAGGGACGTTCCCTAAGATTTTCGCTAAAGAAAATAAAAATGGTGCGCCGGTTAATTCACTTTGGTTTACGAATATCTGTGTGGAATTATTCATGTTCTCATACTTGATTACTGCACAGGCTTATCACTTCTTCTACTCAATTGCGAGTGCTGCAATTTTGATTCCATACGCCTTTTCGGCTTTCTATCAGTTAAAGTATTCGTTACAAGAAGATGCCTCGGTTGCTGGCAGAACTGGCAATATTTGGGTCGGTGTCATCTCTAGTATTTATGCCGTTTGGTTGCTCTATGCTGCCAACCTGGGTTACATCTTATTAATGTCATTGCTGTTTGCAGCAGGCATTCCAGTATACTGGTTGCTTCAAAAGCGAGACAATAAAGCTGAAAAAGTATTTGGTCCCACTGAAATGGTTGTGGCCATTCTAGTTGCTTTGTTAGCACTATTGACCATTTTTGAAATCTTCCACCTTGGTGTGAATGGTGTAACTGGTCTCGAATGGGGCACATTTAGTGATATGTTTTAAACTAACGCATTGAGCAGTCTGCGAGGAATTCGTTATGAACAAAGCCATTAGACAGTCGAAAATTGAACAACTGATCAACCAGTTTGAGATTGCAACTCAAGATGAGTTGATGGAAAAGCTTAAAGAAAACCAAATTTCGGCTACGCCAGCAACGATTTCTCGGGATATTCGTGAGATGCAAATTGTGAAGCAGCCTAATGAAATGGGAAAAGTGCGGTTTGTTCGTTTCGCTAAAGTGAACGATTTAGACCAGCAACGCCTCTTTGATGCTATTCACGATACGGTGGTTAAGGTTGAGCAAATTCAATTTATCAATATTATTCATACCTTGCCGAGTTATGCGAATATGTTAGCGGCAATTGTTGATGACTTGCAGCTGTCAAATATAGTTGGAACCCTAGCTGGACATGACACAATTGTGTTACTTAGCAAAAATCTCATCGCTGCTACAGCGGTCAACAAGTTATTTTTAGGAAATGCAGATCAGAGTTTATTGAACTAAGAAGGAAGTCAGGCGGAGGCCTGACTTTTTTTGTATAGTTGACCATTTTGGCTACCAATGCTATTTTTAGAAAAAGAATTGGGGTGCGATGATGGGTTTAAAAAATAGACAATCAAATGATGTCTCAACTGGTCGAACGGGTCGGTTTAATTTGATTACGGATGTACCGGGTGTTCAGGTTGGTCATACGACTATTGATGATGGAAATGTCCATACTGGTGTCACGGCAATTTTGCCACAAACGGACAATGTCTTTTTACAAAAATTACCGGCGGCAACTCATGTCATCAATGGTTTTGGGAAAAGTGCGGGCCTTGTTCAGATTGAGGAACTGGGAACGCTTGAAACGCCACTAGTGTTAACGAACACGTTTGGGGTGGGGACAGCACTGAATGCTTTAACTAAAGCGATGCTGGCACAAAATTCAGATATTGGCGATACGACTAGTACGGTTAACCCGGTTATTTTGGAGTGTAATGACGGGGATGTGTCAGATATTCGCAAAATGGCCATTCAGGAAACTGACGTGACAATGGCACTTGAAAATAGTGCTACTCAATTTGAAGAAGGCGCTGTCGGTGCCGGACGGGGTATGATGTGCTATGACTTGAAGGGGGGCATTGGCTCTTCTTCTCGACTAGTGGATGTGGATCAACAACAGTTTACGATTGGCACGCTGGTCATGAGTAATTTCGGTTTTCTCCGTGATCTGGTCATCGCGGGCGAATCTATCGGTCAGTTAATTTTTGATTATTTAAAACAAGCCGAAAAGAAAGAGGAACACGGTTCAATTATCACAATTGTTGCAACAGATGCTCCGTTGGACGCTAGACAGTTAAAACGGTTGGCGAAGCGAGCAAGTGTTGGAATTACGAGAACCGGTTCCTTCATTGGTCATGGTAGTGGCGAAATTGTTGTCGCTTTTTCAACCGCCAACCGGGTGGCACACTATCCCCAAAATAATCTAGAATCGGTGATTCGTTATAACGACGATAAAATTGATCAATTTTTCCGATCCGTAGTCGGTAGCGTGGATGAATCGGTTCGGAGTTCACTAGTTCATGCTGAATCCGTGGTTGATCGTAAGGGAAAATTAAGAATGAGCTTACCTGCAATTTTAGAAAAAATGAGTCAGGATGAAACGATTAATCATGAGTTGATTACGAAAGTTCAACAGGAATTGGGGTTAATTTAAATGACTGAAAAGCAATTCTTGGGGGTTCCCAATATTGACCAAATAGCGTTTGGTGCTGAAAATGGTTGTGAAGCGGCTAGTCTCCTAGAAGGTTTCTGGTACAAAGGCAAACTGACAAATCTTTCTTACTTGGAATTTTTGAAGCAAATGCCAATTGCTGAAGATGCCAATCCCTATCATGGGTTTGGCGGATCACCGTTTCGAACGGAGCCAGGAAATTTCGAGGCTATTTTCACCGTACCGTTAAAGCGTTGGTCACGTCGTTATGGTTCAGTCAGGGATTTAACGGGAGCGAATGTGAATTGGCTCTACAATGAGGTCAACCATGGCAATCCTGTCTTGGCATATGTGACTGTGCATTTCGAGAAACCGGTGTGGAAAGCCTACAAATTTGGTGAGGCGCCAGTCAATAATCATGCGGTCATTTTGGATGGTGTGAATGATAGTCAGGTTCATGTCAGTGATCCGATTGATGGGCAGTATTGGTTGAAGCGAGATCAGTTTGAACAAATTTATAATGCGCGGAAAATGGCAATTGTCATTCTGTAAGCAAAAAAGCAAATTCTCAAACTGAGAATTTGCTTTTTTATTCGCCTTGAGACAGTTGAGGGCCTCGATTATCTATGCTGGTTGTAAATACAATCTGAGTACTTGTTTTTCCGAATTGGGAAACCTGATTGACAAACTGATCGAGCGCCCCGGTATTTTCAAAGGCGACCTGGATAAGTTGAGAATAGTCACCAGTAACGCAGTCGCACTGCAGAACGTGTTTGGATTCACGGACAAACTGATAAAACTGCGGTTCAAGCGTTGGATCTAGTTGTAAACGAATAAAGGCCTTAACGTTGTAATTTAATTTAGGTAAATCCACCACAGCTTGGTAACTTTTGATAATGCCATTGGTTTCCAGACGATTGATGCGGGCAGCAATTGCTGGTGAGGTGATGAAACATTTTTCAGCCAGCTCCTTTAACGAAACTCGTGCATTTTTTTGTAATTCACTAATAATTATGATATCCGTTTTGTCCATTATACAGCCGCCTAACTTAATTTTATTAAATAATATCATATGAATAAGCAGTTTTGAACGATTTTTCTTAATAAAATAAAGCTATTTTTGAATATATCTATTAAATATAAAGTAAAATTTATGATTAAGTAATGATTAAGTATAAATGAATAAGTGAATATATTTTCATTAAATTTTGTGTTAAGTTAGTAATAGTAAATCAAAAATCTGTATTAACAATTAAGGAGTGGGAAGCATGCATTTATCGAAGCGAATTACGGTGGGCATAGGGTTAGCAGTTGTTCCACTGATCTTAGCTGCTTGTGGCAATTCAAGTACTGGCGCATCTAAGCAAGAATTTTCAACATCATCGAGTGATCAACTAACGAGTGTTGACTTATCTAAATCAACCGCGTTAGCAACTTTTAATACGTTGAATAATGTTGGTGAAGGTCTTGTTCGTTTGGGGGCAAATAGTAAGGTTGAACCCGGTATTGCTAAAACGAATAGCGTATCGAAGGATGGACTAACTTATACGTTTAATCTTCGTAAGAATGCCAAATGGAGTAATGGGGACCCTGTTACGGCACAAGATTTCGTTTATTCATGGCAACGCACGGTCAACCCTAAAACAGCTTCACAATATACGTATCTCTTTTCCGGAATTAAAAATGCAGATTCAATTGTGAATAAGAAAAAGCCAGTGAGTTCACTTGGTATCAAAGCGGATGGTAAGTATAAGCTAACCGTGACGCTAGAAAAGCGGATTCCATATTTCAAATTATTGATGGGCTTCCCAGTCTTCTTCCCACAAAACGAGAAAGTTGTAAACAAGTATGGTAGCAAGTATGGGACAACAGCTAAGACACAAGTCTACAACGGTCCATTTACGTTGACGAACTGGAATGGTTCCAGCATGAAGTATACTTTGAAGCGTAACAAATCATACTGGGATAAGTCAGACGTTAAGATGCAACAAATTAACGTTCAAGTCATTAAAGAGCAGTCAACTGGTTTGAATCTTTATAACCAAAAGAAGTTGGATATGGATCAGCTATCGACGACTCAAGCAAAACAAATGAAGAACGATAAAAACCTAGTCAATCGTCGTCAATCATCATCGTACTACATTGCATTTAACCAAAAGAACAAGATGTTTAAGAACGAAAAAATGCGTCAAGCAATGTCAATGATTATTGACCGTGATGAGCTTGTTTCAAAGGTTGTTGGTGGCGGAGCAGTTAATCCTAAGAGTTTCGTTTCGCAAGGACTAGCCAAATCACCAGCTGACGGCACTGATTTCACGAAGGATATAGAAGTGCCAGCAGCCATGAAGCACAACGTGGCTCAGGCGAAAAAGCTTTGGAACGAAGGCTTGAAGGAATCAGGGCAAACGGAAGTTAGTTTCACATTGTTAAACTCGGATGGCTACGATATGCAACAATTGAGCCAATACCTTCAAAGTGAGTTACAACAACTACCACACCTAAAGGTTTCATTGAGCAACATTCCAGGCCGAACGCTTCTTTCAAGACAAGCTGATCATGATTTTGAGGCGTCTGTATGTAACTGGTTTGCCGACTTCTCTGATCCAATCACATTCTTGAATATTACGACTAGTGGAAATGGTAGCAACAACGCTCAATGGTCAAATAAGACTTATGACAAACTAATTGATGCTTCCAACAATGCCGATGCCAATGACGCAACTAAGCGTTGGAACGACATGGTGAAAGCCCAAAACATTTTGCTGAAGGAGCAGGGTATTACGCCACTTTACCAATCTGGTGAAGCCTGGCTGGTACGTCCTTACGTCAAGGGTATCGTTTATAACACAGCTGGTGCAAACTACGATTATAAGTCAGCTTATATCGATAAATAGGGGGACTAGCAATTGGAACCAACAATAGAAAGAATCGTCTCGCGAGACGTTGCGATTCCACTTAAGGAACCATTTAAGACGGCGTTACGAACCGTTACCACTGCTGAAACTGTTCTAGTGGCTATTTATTTGAGTAATGGCGAGGTCGGGTATGGTGAAGCGGCACCAACACCAGTCATAACGGGTGATAGTAAGGCAAGTATTCACTATATAATTGATGACTTAATTGGACCAAAATTGATAGGCATGAGCTTGTCTAATAGTGAGGCGATTAAGCAATTAATTGATACGGCGGCTGTTCATAATTCGAGTCCCAAGGCTGCTCTGAATATTGCAATTAATGACTTACTTGCAAAACAGTATCAGGCACCATTATCTGAGGTATTGGGTGGATTTCGTCAGCAAGTGGTAACGGATTATACGGTGAGTGTGGGCACTTCAACCGAAATGATTTCGCACGCAAAACGGCTAATTTCACAGAGCTTTCATACACTGAAGGTGAAGGTTGGAAGTGATTCTGAACAGCATGATCTACAAAAAGTTCGTGAGCTCAGAGAGGCAGTTGGACCAGAAATCAAAATTCGCTTAGATGCCAATCAGGGTTGGCACCCTAAGCAGGCCGTAACTGCCATTCAAGCAATGGAAGCGGAGAAGTTAGCTGTCGAATTGGTGGAACAGCCAGTGGCGGCATCAGATTTTGAGGGAATGGCATACGTGACGCAACGCGTAAATACACCAATCCTTGCTGATGAGAGTATTTTTTCCGTTGCGGATGCCGATCGCCTCATTCATATGGGTGGGTGTGATCTTATCAATCTGAAACTCATGAAGGCGGGCGGAATTGATAATGCGCTGAAAATTAACACCTTAGCTGAGGCAGCAGGTATTTCATGCATGGTGGGCAGCATGATTGAATCTGTCGTTTCCGTCACCGCAGCTGCACATTTGGCGGCTGCAAAATCAAATATTAAATACGTTGATTTAGATGCGTCAATGATGTTTTCAGAAAATCCAATGGCAGGCGGCATTAAAACGGTGGGAGAGTTAATTACCTTACCAAAAGCCAATGGTCTTGGGATTACAGAAAAATAAAATTAAGGAAAGGTTGCGACGAGATTTAGTCGCAGCCTTTTTACTTTCATAGAGAGTCATCGAGAGACAGTTACTTTCGAATCAAGAGTCAATGTTGTATATTGTAGTGAAATAGGAGGGATTCGAATGGAAATAAGAAGAGTTATCGTGCCAGTTGCCACGATCTGGACAAAACCAGATGCACCCCGAAAAGAAGATCGACTAGCGCTCGAAGGCGATGTTGCAAAATGGGTGTCAGAAATGTCATTAGAAAGCTCAATCGATTTGGCTGACGGCGATCGATTAGCCACTCAGGCACTTTTTAATGATCAAGTTGAAGTTTTAGAAACCCAAGGGAATTGGGCCAAAGTTTCAGTCCTTGCCCAGCAGGATGATGCAGGTGAGGATGGTTACCAAGGTTGGGTACCACTTAAGTTATTGAGTCAGCCCGTTTCAGAAGCCTTTGTCGAACCCACCACAGAAGTTCAAGTGGCAATTCCTAAGACATCGTTGTTAGATGCAGAAGGTCATCCAGTGCTTGAAATTACAATGGGTACGGCATTTAAGGTTGTGGGGAGTCAGGATGACTTACTCGAAGTTGAGACGCCACTGGATGGACAATTCTTCATTGAAAAGCAAGCTACCGAAGTTCCAGTGACCGGTGCGAGCATGGGTGATCAGTTAGTCGCACTGGCAAAGCAGTTTATGGGACTCCGCTATTTGTGGGCCGGAATTAGTCCTTATGGTTTTGATTGCTCAGGACTCACCTATAATTTACATCGGGTCTTGGGTGTTGAAATTCCACGTGATGCTGACGATCAAAGCGAAAATGGGACTGCAGTGGCTCCGGAAGATTTAAAACCTGGCGATTTGTTATTTTTTGCCCATGAACGTGGACAGGGATATGTCCACCACGTCGGCATTTACGTGGGTAACGGACAAATGATTCAGTCCCGAACGATTGGTAAAAACGTCGATATTGGGACGCTAACTGAAATGCGTTATGCACCTGAACTGGCAGGAGCAAGGAGATATTGGCATGAATGAGGCAGAATTAAAAGGCGAATTGACGACACGTTTGAGTACCATGACGAATGCGGCTGCACTGGTTGATCTAAATGGTGAGCAACTGATTGCAAAAAATGCGGATAGTATTTTTCCAGCTGCATCGCTGATAAAATTGCCAATTTTAAAAGTCGCTCTGGAAAAACTGGACTTGAACCAACAACTCGTTTTGAAAACGGATCAAGTTGTTGGTGGTGCCGGAGTATTACAGAACTTCAAAGAGGGGCGTTACACAGTGCGTCATCTACTGAGTTTGATGATTGTTGTTTCGGATAATACCGCGGCAAATTTGATTATTGATGCAGTGGGGATGACGACAATTAATGACTGGCTAAGTACGCATGGGTTTAGTGCTACCCGACTAAACCGGAAGTTAATGGATCGAATCGCACTTAGCCAGGGACGAGAAAATACGACCTCTGCTAATGAAATGATGACGATATTTGAACTGATTCTGGAGACTGCGCCAGCATCCGTTTTAGACTGGTTTTTAAATCAACAAATGCGCTTCAAGCTTCCTGGGGCTTTTGATGAACTGGGATGGCCAATTGATGTTTATAACAAAACCGGAGAGGGCAATGGTGTTGACCATGATATCGCCAGGTTTGCCGTTGCCGACCAGTTGGTTGACATTATTGTACTGACGCAAAATCAAGTAGACCGTTCCAAGACGCTTTTGGATCTACAACAATTGGGCTTAACGGTTGCTAACGCCTTATTATCGTGAGCGAATTCTTATGGATTACTAAAAGGATTAGCAATTCGCTAAAATCGTATGCTAAATAACCAATCATTGCGGATTTCATAGTACAATTAAGACATCAAATTGAAATGAGGTCTCATTATGAAATGGCGAAGTAAAATCGCAATTGTTTTTGCAGGTGCAGCAATCTTGATGGGCGCAATCTTACCGGCTCAGTCAGCTTTTGCGGATAGTGCTGATGCAACAAGTGAATCGGCTGTTCAGACTAAGGCGCTTTCGAAACCTTATGTCGTCTATGGTGCAGGCTTGGCCAGTGAGGACAAGGATGCCATTGCTGATGCATTAGGAGTTAAATCAAACTACGAAGCTCTCACAGCAACGGGGAGTGACTACGCGACCTACTTGAACTCGGCGGGCACGACGGATGCTAGTATGATTAGTTCCGTTTCGCTAGCGCCAGCGGATCCCGGTACTGGCGTTAAGGTCAATATTGAAAAATATAACGGTAAAAATAATATTACTCAGGTTACGGCTCAACAATATGCCATGGTTGCTACGATGGCTGGAGTGAAAGATGTCATTATTACGGTAACCGCTGATAAGGCTGTTTCAGGTGAATCTGCGTTAACTGGTGTTTATAAAGCATTGGCAACTGATGGCCTTTCCTTAAATAAGGAGAACACCCAAGCCGCTAATGATGTGTTGGATGCCACACAACCAGCTATTAACCAAAACAGTGATGACAGCAGTTATCCTGGTAAATTGATGGCAGCCGTCGGTGACGTTTCCGGTAAGTTGGCAAAACAACGTCAATCGGATAATAGCTTAGCAACTAAAGCTGATATTCAAGAGATGCTGAATACCGCTTTGAAGAAACAAGGTATCGAGAATCAAACGCCAAGTACCTCAATCAATAATATTGTCATTGCCTTGAGCAATGTGCAAAAGGCACCAGTCTCAACGACTAAGACTTATATCACCAACGTAACGAACGCGGCTGATAATATTAAAAATTCAATTGGCGATAAAATGGCTTCGGTGAAAGACTTTGCAAATAGTGCCGATGCCAAGAAAGCTTTAAACTTCGTCCAACAAATCTGGCAAAAGATTGTCGACTTCTTTACTAACCTTTTTGGCTAATACAAAATCCGTTAACCCGCGTGGTTGACGGATTTTTTTGTGGACTGAGCTTAAGGATTTACTAAGTTCTTTAGACTTTCTTAAGCAAATTTTCAACAAATTTCATGAGATGTGGTATGATGTGGATATTGGAAGCAGTTACATCTAACTGTTTGTAAGTAACATAGTTTTACTTCAAGGGAGTGAAGATTAATGGGACATAGTCACAATTCGATTAAGGTATTAGCAGGAGTAGCTAGTGCAGCTGGTTTCTTGTTGGTCACTAGTGAAGCTGCGAGTGCCAAAACGGTGACGGTTAAAGCTAATGATACAGTTTGGAGCATTGCCAAGAAGAACAGCGTCTCGGTTCAAACAATCGAGAAGTTGAACAATATCAAGAAGAACAAGAACAATCAGGATCTCATTTTCGTAGGTCAAAAGTTGACCATCACGCAAAAAAATTCATCGTCAACAACAGCAACAAAGGCCAAAGCGCCAACAGCGACGGCTTCTCAAACTTCTAGCGCGACGACAGTAAAGCAATCAACTCAGAATACATATAAAGTTAAGTCAGGTGACACGCTTTCTAAGATTGCGTCCGCTTATGACACAACGGTTACTAAGCTGAAGTCACTGAACAAGCTAAAGAGCGATACGATTTACGTCGGTCAACAACTTAAAGTGAGTGGTACGGCAGCCACAACAACGGCTAAGCAAGAAGATCACGTTGATTTTACTAGTGCTTCATCGACTAGTACAAGTTCTGCTACTTCTGCTTCATCATCAAAGAATACAGATGATAGTAGTAGCTCGACTGCATCAACGACATCCGTTACCTCTTTAGCGGTTAAGTTGGCTGGTGAGAACATTCCATACGTATGGGGTGGTTCTTCTTTGAAAGGGATGGATTGTTCCGGATTGGTCGCTTATGTCTATAAGCACACTACTGGCATCTCATTACCACACAATACAGTTGCTCAGGAATCCTATGTATCAACGCACTCAGTTGGTAAGGCTGTTCCTGGTGACATCCTATTCTGGGGTAGCAAGGGCTCAACTTATCACGATGCCATTTATATTGGTAATAATCAATATGTTGCTGCACCAACACCTGGACAAAATGTTCAAATTGAAACGATTAGTAAGTACTTGATGCCTAGTTTTGCCGGCACAGTTAAATAAACGTTTAAACACCGATAAAATCGGTGTTTTTTTTCGCTCAAAAGGGTTAACAAAATGGGTGGTGGGGTGTATAGTGCTCTTATCGAAGTAAAGATTTAGTAAAGACTTCTAATTTTGTTAAAAGGAGTGTGTTTTAAGTGAGTAATAAAGCCGAGATTTTGGCTGAATACGAAGCTGCACACAGCGAATTAACCCAGTTAGAAACTAACGCGGGTCGATATGCAGGAACCGCCACAGCCACGCAAACGAGCAACTTAACCCAAAAAGCGCATCACCTGAGCGAGCAATGTGATCAGCTCAAAATGATTCTTGAAGCAATTGAAGCTTCTGAGGACTAAGAAAAGACACCCAAAAAATTTTCGGGTGTCTTTTTCTAATTAAAATTGGCTGATTCAGTTGCTTGATGGATATAATAATCAATTTGGGCTCGGTCTTTAAGCTGGGAGAGCCAGGAATGACTGAAGTGAGTTGCAGGGTTAAGTCCAAGAACACCGCCGGTAATTGCTGCAATCGTATCAGTGTCTTCGCCCAGATTAACAGCTTTCAGCAGGCACGCATTAGGATTGGGTTCGGTGAGTAGGCACCAGCTAACTGCAATCAGGGTATCTACTACGTAGCCACTACTGGGAATGTCGTTTCGATTGGTATTAATCAACTGCTCCAGATGAAATAATGGTTTGAAGTCTATCAGTTCGGATTGGAACGCTGGTTGGTTTTGATAATAGTCACGTGCTATCTGAAAGCCGGTGGTTAGTGCTCGTCTTAACGGCCACTCTGGATGCCGTTGAACGGTTAACATCGCCATTCCCAGTAGTCCAGAAGCAACCAGCGCGCGCACATGTCCGTGTGTGAGACGAGTGGTATTATGCAGAATTTCGAATTGTTCCGCAAGGCTTAATGTGTCGTCTCGATTAGCCAAGTATAAAACCACAGGTGCTAGTCGCATGAGGGCACCGTTACCGTTATTAGTCACCTTAGAGCTCCCCGCAGCTAGTGCAAGAGTTCCGGCTAGAAAGGTTTTGATAGCCTCTGCAGTACCGGCGCCAATATCAAATGCAATACCAGTTGGCGTATATTTGCCTAATTGATACCAATTAGCAAATGCCTGCATTATCTGGGTGTAATTAACCCCCTGTGACAAACTGTCCAATAACGCAAGCGTTAGACTGGTATCGTCGGACCAAGTGCCGGCAGGATAACTGAACGCGCCGTAGCCCGTCATTTCGGTGACTGGCTGTTTATCGAATTCTTGAGGGGGGAGAAATTGGTGAGGCATACCGAGTGCATCGCCAATCGCGACACCGTAAATGGTATTTTTAATAAGCTTGTGGTTCATGCCAACGCCTCCTTAGAGTGTCGGATCAATCCAAATCGGATAGGTGCTCGTTCCCAAATATAGGTCCCAGTACCTGCCACCCATTTCTTCACCATCGACTTGACCATATTCGATTGAGGGGATGGACAGCTGAATGTTTTGACCATGATAATGGTGCACGGCCTTGTACTTCAAATGCTTGCCACGAAAAATAGTGAGCAGTAATAAGAGCAGGGCAAAAATATTATGTTTTTCAATCACGATTAAGTCTAAGGCTTCGTCCTTAACGGAAGCAGGTGGCATGATTTTAACGCCACCACCAAAATAAGGATGGTTAGATACCGTCACAAGGTAAGCTTTTGAATAAATGTCACGTTTGTGGTCGATGTGAACCGTCAATGGAAAGGCTTCTTGGTTATATAGAACACCAATGATTGACGCAATATAGCTTAATGAACCTAGGTTAAATTTATTGAGGCGTTCCTTATGAGGAGAGTGATTGGTTTTTGAGACCACAGCGGCGTCAAAGCCGATGCCAAGATTATTAGTGAAAACACCACGTTCATATTTAATCGTATCGTTGTAAGTACCAATGTTAATTCTACTGGCGTGAGTACAATTTAGAATTTGGTTAAGCGCGCTATGCCAATTGGTTGCCATTCCCATGCCTCTAGCAAAATCGTTGCCTGAACCAATAGGTAAATAGGCGACCGGTATTTGTGGTGCTCTGTTAGCCTTGACTAAGCCAGTCAAGGCTTCATGCAGTGTGCCGTCGCCACCGATTGCGAGTAAAACTGGTTGCTCAGGGGTACTGAGATCAAGGTGCTTTGCCCAGTGCTCAGCCAGTTCAACAGTATGTTCTGGGTATGTTGAAAATGTGAAGTCATAACTGGTGTTGCGTTGATCAAGTTCCTGTTTAATTTCAGGCCATAGAAGGCGGGTTTTTCCGCCACCAGCGGTTTCGTTAATGATTATGTAAAAGTTAATGGCCACCTGAATTCTCCTCTCTAAACAGCACTGAACTAAATTATAGCGAATTTTTAAAAAATCGTATACCCATTAAATGGTTCATTTGTCTTAATTTTAACAATTATGTAAAAAAACTGCGAATCCAGAGAATGGATTCGCAGTTTTGAGTTTAATTGATGATTAGCATTGGTAAAATCATTGGATGACGCTCCGTCTTTTCGTATAAGAAATTCTGAAGATCATCAATGATGGCATTTCGAATCGATGCCTCGTTGGCCTTGTTCGAACGCATTGCCCGGCGAATTGTTCTAAAGACAAGGCGACGGCCTTCATTTAGAAGTTCTCCGGATTCACGCATGTAAACGAAGCCTCGTGATAGCAAATCTGGACCAGCTTGAATCTCTTGTTCTTTTAGGTTAATTGTCGCTACAACGACAACTAAACCTTCTTCAGACAAGAGTTGACGATCACGAAGAACGACGTTGCCGATATCACCGATACCATTACCATCGATGTAAACATCTCCGGCATTGAAGTGGCCAGCAATCCGAGCAGAGTCCTTCGTCAAAGCTAAGACATCACCGTTTTCCATGATGTAGCTGTTTTCCAAAGGTACACCACATTCTTCAGCTAACTCAGTATGGATTTTCAACATGCGGTACTCACCATGGATTGGCATAAAGAACTTCGGCTTCATTAAACGAAGCATGAGCTTTTGCTCTTCTTGGCCACCATGACCAGAAGTATGGATGTTGTTAACCTTCCCATGAATGACGTGGGCGCCAGCTTCTTCAAGTTCATTAATCACGTGGTTAACACTAATTGTGTTACCAGGGATTGGGTTACTTGAGAAAACAACCGTATCGTTTGGTTGAATTGAAATTTGACGGTGGGTACCATTGGCAATCCGAGAAAGGGCTGCCATAGGTTCCCCTTGAGATCCGGTACAAAGAATCATGACTTTGTCTGCAGGTAATGACTTGATGTCATTAGCATCAACCAAAGCGTCGTCTGGAATATTCAAATAACCCAATTCACGACCGTTCACAATGGCAGCTTCCATACTTCGACCAAACACCGCAATCTTACGGCCATGGGCGAGGGCAACCTCGCAAGCCGTTTCAATTCGCGAAATGTTAGATGCAAAAGTAGCAAAGATGATTCGACCATCAACTTGATCAAAAATCTTACGAACGGATTTACCAACCCATTTTTCTGACTTTGTCCAAATTGGTCGTTCAGCGTTAGTACTATCTGCCATTAAACAGAGTACGCCTTCTTCACCGAGTCGAGCCATCTTTTGGAGATTAGGTGGCTGGTTGGTAACTGGCGTGAGATCGAACTTAAAGTCACCAGTTTGGACGATAACGCCGACCGGTGTATGCACAGCAATTCCGAGTGTATCAGGAATTGAATGGGTTGTTCTGAAGAACGAAACACTTAGTTTACGGAACTTAAGAACAGTATCTTCGTTAATTGTGTGTAGTTCTGTGGTTTTTAATAACCCGTGTTCGTCGAGCTTGTTTTTAATCAGTGCAAGTGCTAAGGGTCCAGCGTAAACTGGCACATGCAAATCCTTTAGAAGATAGGGGATACCACCGATATGGTCTTCATGACCGTGGGTAATAACTAGCGCTTTAATCTTTTGCTGATTAGCAACTAGATACTGATAGTCAGGAATGACGTAATCGATTCCCAGTAATTCGTCTTCTGGGAACTTGATACCTGCATCAACTAGGATAATTTCATCCTGAAATTGGATACCATAAGTATTTTTTCCAATTTCACCGAGGCCACCCACACCATAGATGGCGGCTTCGTTATTTTTGACGTTTAACTTGGTCATTTAGTACTAAACTCCGTGAGTTTGTATTCAGGACTTTGTTGCTCGTATTCAAGGAACTTACCCTCTAAAGGTTCGATGAATTCGATGTTGTAATCTGTGTTAGCTTCGATGAGGGCACGTGCATCAACTTCTGTATCAGCTTCGATGTAAAGTGAGTGGGTGCTTTCTCGCTTGGGATTCTTGATTTGATCATTTTGGTAATAAACTTTAAAAATCATTCAATAATGACTCCTTTAATTAAATTTTA
The DNA here is from genome assembly GCF_000740055.1 of Secundilactobacillus oryzae JCM 18671. Lineage (GTDB taxonomy): Bacteria > Bacillota > Bacilli > Lactobacillales > Lactobacillaceae > Secundilactobacillus > Secundilactobacillus oryzae. The sequence continues at coordinate 70,258 of NZ_BBJM01000003.1, forward strand.
GTCAAGGTGACTAAGGTACATATATTTTTCCGAACATCAGGTTGTTATACACAACAATTAAGTATAATTTTAGCATAACTTACATTCTAAGTATAGAATTACCTGTTTTGCTGGATGAATGATAAGATATTGTTAGACACTAGGTTAACATTCTTCTTAATAAGGGAGATTTCGAGATGAATTTAGCGATTACAGTTATTGTAGGTTTAATCGTCATTTTAATCATTTTTGCCTGCGTTAGACGCTACTTTGTTCGACGAATAACGCGACGTCTTCAGGAAGATGCTCAACGGCAAACTGACCGGGCCATGAGTTGGGCGTTAGATCAGTTAGTGGCGCACGAACAGCTAACACCTGACCAACGAACGACCACTCACTCAAAAGAAGTGGCAAATGTGTGGGGCAGAGGTGTCATGGCGTTTGAGTATGTCATCGAAGACTTTAAAGGTGACACGAACGAGGCTAAGAAACTAAGGACAGCGCTGAGCAGGGAATTACAGGCTTACGCCGATGCTAACCAGGTGCGCTCTTCTGTTTCTGATGTCGTGTTTGAGGTATCAGATCTTTGGCAGCATGAAGATCGCCTTCATTTGGATGTCGCCTATTTGATGAACGAACCCACAGTTGAATATCTAGAGGATTTAAAAAAATTGGATGACAAAAATGAGTTGCCATAAACGGCAACTCATTTTTTTATTCAAACATCACTGTATCTTCTGGTGCAGTGAATGGATGCTCTTTATCAATATGATCATAGAACAGGATGCCGTGAAGATGATCAATCTCATGTTGGCAAACAATGGCGGGATAGTCGCGCAAACGGACTTTTTTGGTCTCACCATCTAGATTTTGATAACGAAGGGTAATTCGGTCGTGACGTGGCACATATCCTGGTACATCTTCATCAACGGAAAGACAACCTTCACCTTCTAAGAGGGCACCTGGTTGTACCGAGTTACTGATGATGACGGGATTAATGATGACATCCGTAAAGGGGGATGCCTTTTCGGGATCCTCAGATGGCACCAAAACGGCAGCCATCATCTTTGAAACTCCCACTTGAGGGGCTGCTAAACCGACGCCGGCTCGTAATCCGTACTTCTTTGCTTGTTCTGGATCTTGGCTAACTACCAAGTATTCCATCATATCTGCAGCTAATTTTTGATCTTCCTCACTTAAGGGGAAAGTTACTTGTTTTGCTTCTGATCGTAAGACGGGGTCACCATCACGAACGATGTCTTTCATTAATATCACTTTTATTTACCTCCACACGTACTCAATCAGATAATTTTATCATAGAATATAGCATTTTTCGAACTGAATTATGAAAATAATTAATGTAAATTTTTTTCATAATCGAGAAAAACCATTCTGACAATATTTTCATGAAAATATTGAATTAAAGCCGATGAAAGGGCTTGCAACGAAAAATGAAAAATGTTAAATTAAAGTCGTAGTTAAAAAGTATTTCATTGCTTGAGGGCGTTTTCATACTTTTTGGAAATTTTAAAAGCAATGTTTACATAACCACGGAAAGGAAAGTGTTATTTATGGCAGCGACAAAGAAAGAAGCAAAAGCCGTTGATTTTGACAAAATCAAATCAACAATGAGCGATCCATATAAGAACCCCCTTCAAATTGTTGACGAGAACGCAAAAATCGTTAATCAGAAGTTATTCGATAACTTCTCAGATGATCAACTCGTTGATTTGATGAAGAAAATGGTTTGGGAACGTGCTTTACATGAACAAACCATGAACTTTTCACGTCAAGGTCGTTTAGGTTTCTACGCACCAACTGAAGGTGAAGAAGCCAGTGAGATGGGATCTGTATCAGCAATGACTGATAAAGACTATTTATTCCCAGCTTACCGTGACCTTCCGCAATTAATTCAACATGCAGCAAGTGTAAAGCAAGGTTTCTTATGGTCAAAGGGTAACGCCATTGGTAATGATTATGGAGAGGGCCGTGCATGGTTCCCACAAATTATTATCGGCGCTCAATACGTCGAAACTGCCGGTGCAGCACTTGGTATTAAGAAGAACGGTGACAAAGATGCAGTTGCCTTCACTTATACCGGTGATGGTGGTACATCGCAAGGTGACTTCTATGAAGGTATGAACTTTGCCGCTGCCTACCAAGCACCAGCACTATTCTTCGTTCAAAATAATGGTTACGCAATTTCAGTTCCACGTGCAAAACAAACTGGTGCTGAAACGTTAGCTCAAAAAGCGGTTGCAATGGGAATTCCATCTATCCAAGTTGATGGTATGGATGTCTTGGCCGTTTATCAAGCAACTAAAGAAGCGCGTGACTACATCACTGCAGGCAATGGCCCAGTCATGCTTGAAACCTTAACATTCCGTTACGGTGCTCACTCATCAGCTGGTGATGATCCTAGTCGTTATCGTACTAAGGAAGAAGAACAACCATGGTTCGATAAAGACCCACTTATCAGAATGCGTAAGATCTTAACGGACAAGAAGTTATGGTCACAAGAGCAAGAAGATAAGCTTGTTGAAGAATACAAGAACAGCTTTAAGGAAGAAATGAAAGCTGCTGAAGCAACACCAAAGCAAACTGTTGTTGAGATGTTGAAGACGACGTTCGAAGAACCAACGCCTAACATCAAGAAGCAAATTGCTGAATTCGAAGCAAAGGAGTCGAAATAACCATGGCTAAAATGACTTATATCAAAGCTATTACTGATGGGTTGGATCAAGTTTTAGAAAAAGATCCAAAGACACTAATCTTCGGTGAAGATGTTGGTAAAAATGGTGGTGTTTTCCGTACGACTGTTGGGCTTCAAGACAAGTATGGGGAAGACCGAGTATTCGATACACCTCTTGCCGAATCAGGTATTTTGGGCTTAGCAATTGGTCTTGCATGGACTGGTTGGCGTCCAATTCCAGAAATTCAATTCATGGGCTTTACTTTTGAAGCAATGGATTCAATTGCTGGTCAAATGTCACGTAACCGTTTCCGTTTCAGTGGCAAACGTGCAATGCCTGTTACCATCCGGACACCATTTGGTGGTGGTACTCATACCGCTGAAATGCATGCCGATAACTTGGAAAACTTCTTCACTGGTGTTCCAGGCTTACGTGTGGTTACACCAAGTAACCCATACGATGCAAAAGGCCTTGTAATCTCTGCCGTTGAAAACAATGACCCAGTGCTCTTCATGGAAAACTTGAAGTTGTACCGTTCAATGAAGGATGAAGTTCCTGAAGGTCACTATACTGTTCCGCTAGACAGCGCTAAAGTTGTCAAAGAAGGAACCGATGTAACGGTTGTTGCTTACAGTGCTGAAGTTAATGAAGCACTTAAAGTGGCTGAAAAGTTAGAGAAAGAAAATATCTCTGTAGAAGTCATTGACTTACGTTCACTTTCTCCAATCGATACTGATACTATCTTTGCTTCTGTTGAAAAGACTCACAAAGTGGTCGTTGTTCAAGAAGCACAACGAATGGCTGGTGTCGGTGCAACAGTTGCTTCAGATATCGCTGAAAATGTCATTATGTCATTGGATGCACCTATTGGCCGTGTTGCAGCTCCAGATTCAATTTATCCATGGGCTCAAGCTGAAAATGATTGGATTCCAAACGCCGATGATATTGAAGCAAAGGTTCGTGAACTCGTAAATTACTAATTAGAATTGAAAGCGAATTCATTTAGTAAATCGAATTTAATCATTATTTTGTAAGAGAAAGGAAGTTGTCTCATGGCTTATCTGTTCAAGCTCCCAGAACTCGGAGAAGGAATGGCCGAAGGTGAAATTTCTTCATGGGATGTTAAAGAAGGAGACACCGTTAAGGAAGACGACGTTTTAGTTGAAATCCAAAACGACAAATCAGTCTCTGAATTACCTTCTCCAGTTGCTGGAACAATTAAGAAGATCGTTAAACAAGAAGGGGAAACCGCAGAAATCGGCGATGTGCTCGTTGAAATCGATGATGGTTCTCCCGACACTGGTGAGTCAGCAGCTCCTGCTGAAGCACCTAAAGAGGAAGCACCAGCTCCCGCAGCCCCAGAGGCTCCTAAAGCTGAAGCAGCTCCTGCTCCTGCAGCCGCCCCAGCCGATGTACCTGCAGCCGCAGATCCAAACAAATTAGTTTTGGCAATGCCATCAGTCCGTCAATATGCACGTGACAAGGGTGTTGACATTACGAGCGTGGCACCAACCGGTAACCACGGACAAGTTTTGAAGGCCGATATTGATAACGCAGGTTCAGGTGCCGCAGCTCCTGCTGCCGCAGCTCCTGCTGCCGCAACCGCTGCCCCAGCAGCCGCAGCTACTGATACTGCAGCTGCGCCAATCGAGCCTTACACATCAGCTACACCTGATTTGGAAACTCGTGAACCAATGTCAATGACTAGAAAAGCCATTGCTAAGGCCATGGTAACTTCTAAGCATACGGCACCTCACGTTACCTCATTTGATGATGTTGATGTTACAGCCTTGATGGCTAACCGTAAGAAGTACAAGCAAGCAGCCGCAGATCGCGACATTCACTTGACCTTCTTACCATATGTTGTTAAAGCACTTGTAGCAGTCTTGAAAGACTTCCCAGAATTGAATGCATCTATTGATGATTCAACTCAAGAAATCGTCTACAAGCATTACTACAACGTGGGTATTGCAACTGATACACCACACGGCTTGTATGTACCAAACATCAAGAACGCAGATTCTAAGGGAATGTTTGCTATTGCCAAGGAAATTTCTGAAAACACGCAAGCTGCCCAAGATAACAAGCTTAGTGCAGCTCAAATGTCAGGCGGTTCAATTACGATTAGTAACGTTGGTTCAATTGGTGGTGGCTGGTTCACGCCAGTTATCAACTACCCAGAAGTTGCAATCTTGGGTGTTGGTAAGATCGCCAAGGAACCAATCGTTAACGAAGATGGTGAAATTGTAATTGGTAACATGTTGAAGCTTTCATTGAGTTATGACCACCGCTTAATCGATGGCGCTACTGCTCAACGTGTCTTGAACGAAATTACGCAATTGCTTCACGATCCAGATATGCTATTAATGGAAGGATGACATAAATATGGCTGATGCTGAGAAGAGGGACACCGTTATTATCGGTTCCGGCCCTGGTGGTTACGTCGCAGCCATTCGTGCTGCTGAATTGGGTCAAAAAGTTACTATAATTGAAAAATCAGATACACTTGGTGGTGTCTGTTTGAACGTGGGATGTGTCCCTTCTAAAGCGCTAATCAACGCTGGTCACCGCTTGCAAGAAGCAAACGATGCCTCAACTTGGGGAATTACAACGCAACCTGCAACAATTGATTTTGCAAAAACACAAGAATGGAAGCAAACCAAGGTCGTTGACCGAATGACGAGTGGCGTTAAGATGCTACTCAAGAAGCACAAGGTCGAAGTGATCCAAGGAGAAGCTGTTATTGACAGTGATACTCGTTTACGAGTTGTTTCCACTGGTGAAAAGCAATTCATGAGTGCTGATGATGGTTTGACAATTGAGTTTAAAGACTTAATTATCGCAACCGGTAGTCGTCCAATCCAAATTCCAGGCTTCAAGTTTGAAGGCCGTGTTGTTGACTCAACTGGTGGACTTGGATTGAAAGATATCCCTAAGGAATTCGTTGTTATTGGTGGCGGATATGTTGGTACTGAGTTAGCAGGCGCATATGCCAACTTAGGATCACACGTTACCATTCTTGAAGGAACTGATTCAATTCTTGCTGGCTTCGATAAGGACATGGTTTCTATCGTTGTTAAGAGTTTGAAGAAGAAGGGCGTTGACATTGTAACCAATGCCATGGCCAAGAGTTCCGAACAAGACGACAGCAGCGTAACAGTTACTTATGAAGTAGACGGTAAGGCAAGCACTGTTAAGGCCGATTACTGCATGGTAACAGTTGGCCGTAAACCAAACACCGATGATATCGGGATTGAATTTACGGACGTAAAGACTGATAAGCGCGGCATCATTGAAACGGATATTCAAGGTCGGACTGCATCACCACATATTTACGCAATTGGTGATATTGCATCTGGTCCAGCTTTGGCTCACAAAGCCTTCTTCCAAGGTAAAGTAGCCGCTGGCGCCATTTCCGGCAAGAATACAGCTAATGATTATGCTGGCGTTCCAGCCGTATGTTTTGCTGATCCAGAATTAGCAACAGTTGGCTTGACAGAGAGCGAAGCCAAGGAAAAGGGAATCGAAGTTTCAACTGCAAAATTCCCATTTGCTGGTAATGCCCGTGCGGTTTCACTTGATGAAGCTGAAGGGTTTGTCCGCCTTGTTACAACCAAGGATGGCAATAATGTCGTTGGTGGCCAAGTTGTTGGACCTGGTGCCAGTGATTTAATCGCCGAATTAAGCTTGGCAGTTAACTCTGGCATGAATGCGGAAGATATTGCTTTGACAATTCATCCACATCCAACTTTGAGCGAACCAATTCAAGAAGCTGCTGATATTGCGATTGGATTCCCAACTCACATTTAAAGCGGTTAAAAACGAGGGTCTGACGATTAAGTCAGGTCCTCGTTTTGTATACATAGTTTCACAGCTTGATATCCGTTCGAATAAACTTATAATTAAAGCGTAAGACTTAAAATTGGTTGGAGGAACTTTGATGACAGTTAAGATTGTGCTTTCCGGAGAATACGACAATATAAAGAGTTTCTTACAATTAGTGATGGGCGAAAAATTGCCCCTCAGTTTTGTTGTGCTCACACATTCAGATGAGGAGGAAGTGCAATATCGAACATTAATTACAGCAGGCAAGCTCAACAGTCAGACGACAATCGCCATTGGGACTCCTGCAGATTATTCAGATGCTGAGTTGGCGATTATGTTCCAGAGTCAGTTACCAGCTTCCGATGAGGAAGTAGATGAGCTCATGTTGCTTCAGGCGAATCTGCCAATTTTTCGGGAAAGTGTCAATGAGGCCATTGAAAATGGATTTACAGGTAAATTACTGATTTCAGGCATCCTCGATGAGATATTGACCTATTTTGCTTGGCGATTTACGGGTATGGATCGGGCAAAGGTGATTGGTGTTGGGACAACGCCGCAAGCACTTTTGCTAAACGCACTATTACGCCAGCAACTAGAGGTCGGCGACCAAGATCCCAATGTTTCAGTGATTGGTCGTGCAAGTGATCCCTTAATTGCCTGGAGTCGGGTCTATATTGGTCCAGCGCCCATTTTGATGTACGTCGCAAATGAAGATTCCAACTTTGCTGCTCAGGATCTAACGGGATTGGAAACTCAGATTTCAGCGGTGACCGTACCAGAAAATACGACGCTCCAGGGATTAGCCGTGATTAGAATTGTTAAGGCTCTGTTGCTGAACGAGAGCGCGATTCTTCCCGTAACTAACATTAAGGCGGACCGTGCAGGTAGTAGCACATTTGTATCAAGCACACCGGTTTTGGTGAATCAAGATGGACAGACGAAGTTAACGGAGCTTTCACTGTCCGAAAATGAGCAAACACAATATAATGAAATTGAAACTGCCATTAAGGCCCTGATCAATAAAATTGAAAACGGTGGACTGGAGAATATTAATAATGAAGGATAGTTATCAATACCCATTAGAAACGGATTGGAGCACCGAAGACATGATTGCAGTTACTAACCTCTATCACTGTGTGGAAGAGGCGTATGAATCAGCAAATGGGGTTTCCAAGAATGAATTAGATGGTTGGTATAAACAATTCAAGGAAGTTGTGCCAACTAAGGCGCAAGAAAAGCAATTAGATAAAAGTTTTCAGAAAGCGAGTGGGTACAGTATTTACCGAACGATGCAAGCTAGTCAAAAAGCAACTAGTAAACGAGTGAAAATGAGTGAGGGGTAAAGTGTAATGGATGAACAAGCAATCATTCGAGTTGATCAAACGGTTCGCAAATGGCTCCATGCGGATTACGATTTAATGCAGAAAATGATGCACAAAGATTTAGAGGTTTCCGAAAAAACGGGACCACGAGATTTGGTGACTAATGTCGACAAAGCGAGTGAACGTTTTTTGATAGAAAAAATTCGAACGTTTGATCCTGATGCAAAAATTCTGGGTGAAGAGGGATTCGGTGATTGTTTAACCTCGATGGATGGAAATGTTTGGATTGTCGATCCCTTGGATGGCACCATGAATTTCGTTAAACAGCGGGATCATTTTGCCATCATGATTGCCTTATACCAAGATGGCAAGGGAGTACTTGGGTATATTTTTGACGTGATGAATGACGTTCTATACGCTGGTGGTCCTGCAGTAGGAGTGTACGCAAACGATGAGCGCTTGACAGCACCCAATAATATTCCATTGAGTGAAGGCCTGTTTGGTGCGAGTGGCCCGTTGGTAATCGGCAATATATCGGGGATGCAAGAGATTATTCGTCATAGTCGAGGTATGCGCATATACGGATCTGCAGGTATTGAGTTTATCCATGCTTTTCTTGGCAAAACGGTTGGCTATAGCTCATTTTTGAAACCCTGGGATTTTGCCGCTGGCAGAATTCTTGCAGAAACACTTGGATTAGTGGTCACTAAGATTGACGGCTCGCCTTTAGATATGTTATCATCTAACCTTGTATTGGTAACGACAGGGAAAGCACAACAAGACATTCGAACAATTGTAAACGAGAACGTCTGACTGTGACGAGTAGGTCACAGTTTTTTTATGCGAATTACTATGAATTACTGATGAGGTCTTCCAAGCTTTAGGCGGACCAGATGTAAGAAAAAGTTTTAAGTAATGAAAGGAAGAATATTTTGAAAACCAGAGATGATATTCGTAACATTGCCATCATTGCCCACGTTGACCATGGTAAAACAACGTTAGTTAATGAGCTTCTAAAGCAATCAGATACACTTGATGAACATGTCCAAATTGAGGACCGAGCACTTGACTCTAACGCCATTGAGCGTGAGCGTGGTATCACCATTCTTTCAAAGAACACTGCTGTTCGTTACAAGGACAAGCAAATTAACATTTTGGACACACCAGGACATGCTGACTTTGGTGGTGAAGTTGAACGAATCATGCGAATGGTTGATGGTGTTCTTCTTGTTGTTGATGCATTTGAAGGAACAATGCCACAAACTCGTTTCGTTTTGAAGAAGGCCTTGGATCAACACTTGATCCCAATCGTTGTGATCAACAAGGTTGACCGCCCAGGTGCCCGTCCTTCAGAAGTTGTTGACGAAGTGCTTGACTTGTTCATCGAACTTGGTGCTGACGAAGACCAACTTGATTTCCCAGTTGTTTATGCATCTGCTATGAACGGGACTTCAAGCTACGATCCTGATTTAGCAACTCAAGAACACACAATGCAACCAATCTTTGATACGATCGTTGAAAAGATCCCATCACCACTTGATAACGAAGACGAACCTCTTCAATTCCAAGTTGCTATGTTGGATTACAACGACTTCGTTGGACGTGTTGGTATTGGTCGTATCTTCCGAGGTAAGATCAAGGTCGGCGATAACGTGACATTGATGAAGCTTGACGGTAGTAAGAAGAACTTCCGGGTTACAAAGCTTTTCGGTTACTTCGGTTTGAAGCGTCTTGAAATCGATGAAGCCAAGGCTGGTGATTTGATTGCCATTTCAGGTATGGAAGATATCAACGTTGGTGAAACTGTTGCAGATGCTTCAAATCCTGAAGCTTTGCCTGTTCTCCGGATTGACGAACCAACCCTTCAAATGACATTCCGTACTAACGATTCACCATTTGCTGGTCGCGAAGGTAAATTCGTGACGGGTCGTCAACTTGAAGATCGTTTGATGCGTGAGCTACAAACCGACGTTTCTCTTCGAGTTGAAAACACTGGTGAACCAGCTGCCTGGACAGTTTCTGGTCGTGGTGAACTTCACCTTTCTATCTTGATTGAAACATTGCGTCGTGAAGGCTTCGAATTACAAGTATCACGTCCACAAGTTATCTACCGCGAAATTGAAGGCGTTCAAAGCGAACCATTTGAAGAAGTTCAAATTGACACACCTGATGAATACACTGGTAGTGTGATTGACAGTTTGTCACAACGTAAAGGTGAAATGCAAAACATGGAATCAACTGAAAACGGTCAAACCCGTTTGACATTCCTTGCACCATCACGTGGATTGATTGGTTACTCAACCGAATTCATGTCAATGACCCGTGGTTACGGGATCATGAACCATACCTTTGAAAAGTACGGTCCAGTTATCAAGAACTGGCACCCAGGTCGTACAAAGGGTACCCTTGTTTCAATGAACTCTGGTAAGGCTACGATGTACGCCATGATGGGTATTGAAAGTCGTGGTACTTTGCTCATTGAACCAGGTACTGAAGTATACGAAGGTATGATTGTTGGTGAAAATAGCCGTGATAACGACATCACTGTTAACATCACTAAGGGTAAGAACTTAACTAACGTTCGTGCTTCTGGTTCTGATGAAGCATCACGTATTAAGACGCCTACTCACTTATCACTTGAAGAATCACTTGAATTCTTGAACGATGATGAATATTGTGAAGTAACGCCTGAAAACGTTCGTTTGCGTAAGCAAATCCTTAACACAAGCACTCGTGAAAAGGAAGCAAAGAAGAACCGTTCTAACAAGTAAACAATCAGAGAACTGTCAGAAATGGCAGTTCTTTTATTTTGTTCAAAGATTAGTCTCCAGTCCCCTTAAACCGCGTTGGTAACATGCGGTTATGATATAATGATGGCAATAATTAAATTGGGGACTGTTACATACATATGTGGTGGATAAGTGAAAAGGTATGAAAAAATTTAAATTCTTAGATTATTATATTTTAATTCCATTTTTGATTTTATCCGTGGTGGGAATCATCATGGTGTATTCGTCAAGCTCAGATATTTCGATGCAAACGGGTGGAACACCGACGAGCTATCTGATTCGGCAAACATTGTTCTTCTTTGTTGGTATCGCTATGGTGATAGGCCTCTTCCGGTTCAATCTTAAAAAGTTGCAAAATGCTAGGTTTTTGTTTGTTATCTGGTGTATCTTCGCTGTGGTCTTTCTAGGGCTGCTGGTGGTTGGTAAAACAGTTAATGGGGCGGCGGGTTGGATTAATCTGGGCTTTATCAGTATTCAACCGGCTGAATTTTCCAAGTATTTCTTAATTATTTTAAGTGCCTACTATGTTTCGATTCCAAGACGGCAGTCAGAAATGCACGAATCGAATTGGGATTGGTGGCGTGAGTTAGCAGCGCCAATGATGTTAAGTGGGATTTTGATTGTGCTGATTTTGGCACAACCGGATTTGGGTGGAGCTGTGATTAACTTTTCTGCTGTCTCCGTTATTTGGTTAGCAAGTGGGATGGGAATTAAACGAAGCACAGGCTGGCTCGTCGGTGCGCTAGGGGTCGGTTACTTTGGGCTACTACCATTATTAAGTTGGATGGCAAATGGACCGCTCGCTGGGCACTCCTATAAGTTGCAACGAATTGTGGCTTTTGAGAATCCGTTTGCTCACGCACAATCAGTAGGGCAACAATTGGTCAATTCGTACTATGCATTGAGTAACGGTGGATTATTCGGTGTTGGACTTGGTCGTTCGATTCAAAAAACAGGGTACTTACCTATGCCAAATACCGATTTTATCATTGCCATTACAGCCGAGGAGCTTGGGTTACTCTTCTGTTTATTCTTAGTTATCTTGCTAGCGACCATCATCTTAAGAACGGTCATGTTAGGAATTAAGAGTAAGAACAATTTTTACTCGTTAATTTGTTACGGTATTGCAACCTATTTCACTGTCCAGACGATGTTCAATCTTGGCGGTGTACTAGGATTGCTCCCAATTACCGGGGTGACGTTCCCGTTTGTCAGTTACGGAGGTTCCAGTATGATTACCGCAAGTATTGCAATTGGGACGTTGTTAAATATTAGTGCTAAAGAAAAAATGAACGAAGAATAAGGTGGATACATGGAATTTAAAATTCAAGCTAAAGAAGAATTAATTGTTTACACGTATAATTTAAAACAAATGAGACAGTTAAAACGGTTTGGCGATATGGCTTATATTTCGCGGCGAATGCGCTATGCCGTTTTGTTTGTTAACCAGGAAAAGCTTGAAGAAACTAAACAACAGCTTGAAAAGCAGCATTTCGTCAAACGTGTGGTTGAGTCCCCAAGAGCAGAGTTAGATGTCTGGTTTAGGAAACAAGATCGAAATGAACCAACCAAAGAAGTTTTAAATGCAGCGGAGGAAGAAGAATGAGAATTGTAGCCGGCGAATTCGGTGGGCGAAAGTTAAAAGCTGTTCCCGGGACGAAGACGCGACCCACAACGGATAAAATTAAGGAAAATATTTTTAATATCATTGGTCCTTATTTTGATGGTGGCACTAGTTTAGATTTATTTGCGGGTTCAGGTGGCTTAAGTATTGAAGCTGTTTCTCGAGGCGTTGACGAGGCCTATCTTGTGGACAAACAAGGCTTGGCTATTAAGACAATCAAACAAAACATCGAAGTCACGAAGGCACCGGATCGGTTTAAAGTGGTGAAGCGAGATGCCAATTTGGCGCTTAAGCAATTTTCAGCAGATGCAGTCAAGTTCTCGTTGGTCTTCTTTGATCCGCCATATGCCTTACAAAAAATTGCTGAACAGATGCAAACGTTGAATGAACTCAACTTACTTGCACCCAATGCGCTAATTGTTTGTGAAACTGATCAAAATGCGAAATTAGCGGACGTGACCGGATTCCGGTTAGTTGAAAAAAAGGATTATGGCATCACAGAAATTACGATTTATCGATTCGGTGAGGAGGAATAAACATGGTTGTAGCAGTTTATCCGGGAAGTTTTGACCCAATTACCAATGGACACCTGAATATTATCCAGCGAGCCAGCAAAATCTTCGATGAAGTCATTGTCGTTGTTGGTATTAATACAGGTAAACAGTCCATGTTTACCGCAGAACAGCGGGTGAACTTCATTGAAGAGAGCGTTGCTGATCTTAAAAACGTTTCTGTGAAGACTGAAACGGGCTTAACCGTTGAATTTTTAAAAAAGGTCAAGGCTAACATTATCATCAGAGGGCTGAGAAATAGTGCTGACTTTGAGCTAGAAAAAAAGATGGCTCAGATGAATCACTATTTAGATGAACATGTAGAGACTTTGTTTATGGTTGCCGATTCCAAATATGATTTTGTGGCGTCTAGTTTGTTAAAAGAAGTCGTTCATTTCAAAGGCTCAATTCTTGAACTAGTGCCTGCGGTGGTCGCTGATGCTTTGGAATCTGGGAAGTTTGAGGATACCAGAAAATGAAAAATCGTAAACGTCGGTTAACAGGTACGATACTCGCCTTGATTGCTTTTGTAGCGATTCTTATTGGCCTTTACTGGCCGATGTCGAGTTATATTGAATCTCCAGGGTCTGCGGATGATTTAGGTAGTTTTGTCGACATTTCTAAGCATCCAGATAAAGATAAGGGTTCATTTATGATTACTTCTGTGCGAATTGCGCGTGCGAGACCCATTACATACGTATGGGCGAAGATGCATCCAGATTACTATGAGGTTGTGAGTGAAGCGTCTGTCACTGGGGGTCAAAGTGGTGAAACCTACGAGAAGGTACAAACTTTCTATATGAAGAGTGCTATTAACGAGGCAATTGCCACCGCTTATAAAGCTGCCCATCAAAAAATTGATAAAAAATATCTCGGAATTTACGTTCTGAATATCAGTAAAAATTCCAACTTTAAGTCAAAATTAAAGGTGGGTGACACCGTAACCAAGGTCAATAATCAACATTTTTCAAGTGCCTATGGTTTCCAAAGTTACATTAGAAAGCATAAAAAGAATGACAAGTTGACGATTAGGTTTACGCATAACGGTCATCAACGTCAAGCAACCGGCCGATTAGTTAATATTGGTAAGGGTGTGGCGGGAATTGGGATTACCTTAACAGATAATATTAAGGTCACAACTAAAGTGCCTATTCAGGTGGACCCTGGTAATATTGGTGGTCCTTCAGGTGGCTTGATGTTTAGTCTACAAATTTACTCGCAATTGACCGGGGACAATATTACGCATGGACAGAAAATTGCCGGTACTGGAACGATCAATCCAGACGGGTCAGTTGGTGAAATTGGCGGCATCGATAAAAAAATTATTGCTGCAAAGAAGGCAGGAGCTACTATTTTCTTTGCACCATACGTCAAGCCAACCAAAGAATTGTTGAAATATGAGCCAAATCATTTAACTAATTATCAACAGGCCAAAAAAACGGCCAAGAAATATGCACCTAATATGAAGATTGTACCGGTTAAGAGCTTTGACCAAGCACTTGCTTATCTTCAAAAATAAAAATCAGCCAAATTTAAATTTGGCTGATTTTTTTGTCGCTTCTTTTCGTAATTACTCTATGAAAGGAGGCGAGAAGTTGGATAGGTTGAAGGAACTTTATCAAGAATATCGGATTCAAATTTTACTGGGCCTTGTTGCGGTGATGGCAGTTGTTCTGATTGGCGTGGGAATGATGTTGATGGGGCATCACGAGGCACCTAGTGATGCACAGCCAACGAGTTTATCCACCAGTAGTAGTCAGACTACGGAAGTTAGTGGTACCACAACTGCGAGTAGTAACCACTTTCGCCAATCTGGATCAACGGACGACCATAAGCAAATTATGGTGGACGTGAAAGGGGCGGTGAAAAATCCTGGCGTTTTTCAAGTCACTGCAACCATGCGCGTGAAAGATGTAGTAGATTTGGCTGGTGGATTCAATTCTTCCGCAGATCAAAAACATATTAATTTGGCCCAAACGCTATCAGATCAACAAGTTATTTATGTTCCTGTAAAAGGAGAGGTGAAAGGAAATCCTGGTTCACTATCCGGAACACCAGTCACTAGTTCGAGTCCTACGGGAGATGAAAGTGCATCAAGTGAAAGTAGCCAGATTAATTTGAATGACGCCGATGCAACTCAACTGCAACAAATCTCAGGAATTGGTGAGAAGAAGGCCCAGCAAATTATTCAGTATCGCGATGAGCATGGTCCATTTAAATCCGTTCAAGACTTGAAGAATATCAGTGGGTTTGGCGATAAAACTGTCGAAAAAATTGCGGATAGTGCTTCAGTGTGATTGGAAAATTGACAGAATTGTCGTGAACTTTTGCTATACTGGTATGGAAATGTTGCCGAAGGGAAGTTGTCATTATGGAAGATAAACGGATACCATGGAATCAATATTTTATGATTCAAGCAGTTTTACTTGCCTCACGAAGTACTTGTAATCGCCTTTCTGTAGGAGCGACATTGGTCCGTGATAAACGGATTATTGCGGGTGGGTACAATGGATCTGTTGCAGGGGATGTACACTGTATTGATGAAGGCTGCTACTTGGTGGACGGTCATTGCGTTCGGACGATTCATGCTGAAATGAACGCCATTTTACAATGTGCTAAATTTGGCGAATCGACCGAGGGTGCAGAGATTTATGTGACAGATTTCCCGTGCTTACAATGTACTAAAATGCTACTACAAGCGGGCATTTCTAAAATTTATTATCTCAGGAACTATCACAATGATCCTTACGCAAAAAAATTACTGGAACTTAAAAACATCGACTTGGAGCAGGTGTCGCTCAGTTCTGATA
Source organism: Secundilactobacillus oryzae JCM 18671 (assembly GCF_000740055.1). Lineage (GTDB taxonomy): Bacteria > Bacillota > Bacilli > Lactobacillales > Lactobacillaceae > Secundilactobacillus > Secundilactobacillus oryzae. The sequence goes on from NZ_BBJM01000003.1 coordinate 85,851, forward strand.
TTCTTGAAGCGACATCGTTAGACACTTATCTAACTGATTAATTATTGAACGTGGCGATTTAATATTTCCGGCCGTATTAGTGAGTGGGTTAGCCATGACGCTTTATGGCAATAAATGGCTCGGATTGGCAGTTGTTGCCTACTGGTTTATTCGAATTTTGTGTTTACGACGGCTACGACTGGTTTTTATTAGTGCAGGATTGCTATTAATGTTCGGGTTATTTTTTATGAGCTTTAATCACCATCAACGTCAGTTGCGACTTGAGCCGAGGGAAAATGCGACGCTAAGGTTGCAAGTTCAACCGGATCAAATTGACTTAGTTGGTAATCAGCTTAGGTTAACGGGAAAATTGCCCAATCACGCTAAGGTGACGGCAATCTATTTTCTGAATGATCCCCAAGAAATAAACCGGTTTACATCGGTTTCAACGACGGTTAATCTGATGATAGTGGGCGATATTAGCGAACCGCTTCAATCTACTAACATTAATGAGTTCGACAGAAGACGCTATGATGAGCAATCTGGAATTTTAAATACGATTAAGATTAATGAAGTTCAACGGATTACGCCAGTGAAGGCCGCTCGTTTTAGTGCAATTATCCTGAATGGCTGCCACGTTGCACGCTATCGAGCGGTTCAAGCATCGAATCAACTACCAGGAAGCCTGAAAACCTATTATCAAGGGCTAGTACTGGGGGCTCGGAATCAGAACTTCTATGAGCAGCTAAGTGGGGTTAAACAACTAGGCTTAATTCATCTTTTTAGCATCTCAGGTTTGCACGTCACACTCTTTATGGCAATTGTTGAACGCTCGCTGACGGTTCTCAAACGCTCCAAGCGGCTTATCGAGTGGCTCCTTCTGGGGTTGCTGCCGTTGTATTTCATCTTTACGGGTGGAGCCACTGGCTTATTGCGGGCAATTCTTATGGCTGAGCATCGGCTGCTGGCTAATCGTCTAGGGTTTAAAGTGGAGTCGATTGATAATTTTGGTTTAACTTTATTAATATGTACGCTAATTCAGCCTGCCTTACTGATGCAATTTGGTAATCAGTTAAGCTTTGGTTTGGCATTTTGTTTATTATTTTTAAATGACGTATCGTTTATCAAACAGACTTTGCTCATGAATTTAGTGAGTTTGCCCTTTATTTTATTTCACGTATTTGAATGGCACGTATTGTCCTTATTAAGTAATCTGCTTGTATTACCACTTTTTAGTGTGGTGATTTTTCCGTTAACTTTCATTGGCGGGGTTATGGGACTCAAATTTCAATTAATTGCCCAATTCGTTAATGTATTGATTGGGTGGTTTAATGACTGTTTAAATGGGATTGCCACGTTGCCGGGGATGATTACTTTTGGCAAGCCACCCTTAGAAGGGTTAGTAATCGTTTTTGTGCTGACGCTTATTCTGATTGGTCAGCGCGGCAGGACGGGTTGGATTAAATTAACTATTCTAGCGAGTTATGTGGTCATGTTTATGGGCATTCATTTGCCGATGAATGGTGAAGTTACTTATTTTGATATCGGCCAAGGCGATTGCTTCTTGGTCAGAGAACCGTTCAATCGTTCCGTATCTATGATTGATACGGGTGGTCGACTCAATTTTAAGACACCAGGTTTTCGAAAGGTGACAGCAAGAAGTCGAGCTGAAACCATTACGATTAATTACTTAAAAAGTAAGGGAATTGCGCATCTGGATGGGTTGTATTTGAGTCATAAAGATGCTGACCACACTGGGGATACACCAGTTGTTTTAAGAAATTTACGCGTCGATCATGTCTATGTCCCAAAGGGGATGCAGCAAAATCCTGATTTTTTGAAGCGAGTGAAGGGCTTAATTTCGACAAACCGAATTATGCCATTACAAGCGGGAAACCAGCCGGCATACTCACCCTTTAAGGTAGTTCATCCGTTTAAACCGGGACTGGGTGAAAATGGGGATTCCATGGTGTTATACTGTGAGATGGGTAATTTAAGCTGGTTGTTTACGGGGGATCTTGATCGCGACGGAGAGCGTGAGATTATACGTCAGTACCCAGGGTTGAAGGTTGACGTTTTAAAGCTTGGACATCATGGAAGCAAGACGTCCTCAGATCCTGAAGTGCTCAAACAATTAAGCCCCAAAGTAGGCATTATATCAGCTGGACGGAAAAATCGTTATGGCCATCCGAATGAAGAAACGTTAGCAACGCTTGCAAAACTGCGAATTCCGTATTTCAATACCCAAGTCGATGGCATGATTACCTATACGTTTCGAAATCACCAAACTGGTAGTTGGAAAACGTTCCTAAAGGAGAACAGATGACTTACAAAGAATTTTTAACGCAAATCAACGAAAAAAAAGTATCAAACGTTACCTTGATACTAGGTGATCAGCCATATTTACAACAAAATTTCAGAAAAGCACTAAAATCGTTAATCCCGGAAGAGGAACTAACGATGAATTTTGCTGCTTATGATATGGAAACAACGCCGGTATCACAAGCTTTGGCAGATGCAGCCTCTGCTCCTTTTTTTGGTGAACGCAGACTTGTGTTTATTGATAACCCGTATTTCTTTACGGGTTCGACAAAAAGGGGAATTAAGGTTAATCATGACTTGGATGAGCTATTGGCTTACTTGGAGCATCCACAGCCTGACACTATTCTGGTCTTTTTTGCCCCATACGAAAAATTAGATGCACGAAAAAAGATTTCTAAGCAATTAAAAAAAGTTGCCGAAGTCGTGGATATCAGCAACCTTAAGGAACCTCAAATTAGGCAAATTATTCAAACTGAGTTGAAACAAAATGGTTTTACGATTGAACCGTCTGCGGAGCAACTATTGTTGGAACGGACTAACGCTGATTTAACATTAATTATGAATGAACTACCTAAATTACAACTTTTTAGAAATGACACGAAAGTTATTGATGACGAGGCAGTTACCGGATTAGTGACCAAAACATTGGATCAGAACGTTTTTGATTTGGTCAGTGCGGTTTTGGCACGTGACACCGAATTAGCCATTCGTCTGTATCAAGATCTATTGTTATCAAAAGTGGAACCGTTACAAATTAATGCTATTTTAGTTGGACAGTTTAGGCTGCTACTGCAAGTCCATATTCTTAATAAGCATGGTTATAGTCAGGGAACCTTGGCTAGTACATTAAAAGTGCATCCATATCGGGTTAAGTTATCTTTGCAAACAGTTCGGCACTTTGATGTGTTACTGCTGCAAAGAGCTTATCTTGGTTTGATTGATGTTGAGAAGAAATTGAAATCAACGGCGGAAGATCCAGAAATGTTATTTGAAATGTTCATGGTGCAATATAACAACACCTCAATTTCCGCATAAAAAAAATCCGATCTAATTAGATCGGATTTTTTTACTTAGCAGCTTTAGCAAGACGAGCAGCCATACGTGACTTGTCACGTGAAGCCTTGTTCTTCTTGATTAAGCCCTTTGATGCAGCGTGATCAACAGCAGCCGAAGCAGCCTTGAACAAGTCAGCTACATTTTCGTCACCCTTAGTTACAGCAGTTTCAAACTTCTTAACTGAAGTTCTCATTGCGCTAAGTTGTGGTGCGTTACGCTTGTTAGCTTTAACGTTAGTACGTGCACGTTCAATCGCAGATTTAATAATTGGCATCTATTTCACCTCCAACAAGTAGAAAACCGTTGCCTGGTCATCGTTTTTTTCAACGCTTGCTATTATACAGAATCCTAGAACTGAATGCAACAATTCTCAGTTTAAATGTAAAGGTTTTTTACTTGATAGGGTGTATCAATAAAGATTGATACTTGCGCGAGTGCAAGGACTAAGATATACTATTCGGAGTGTGATAACTATCCCGAACTTAGTTTAACGGACACTCACAGCCGTTTTACTCAGTGAAGGGGACAAAAAAATTTGAAAGGTGGGTATTACACAATGGCTATTAGTCAAACACAAAAGAACGAAATCATCAAGAAGTACGCGCGTCACGAAGGCGACACTGGTTCTGCTGAAGTACAAATCGCAGTTTTAACTGCTGATATTACTGAAATCAACAACCACATGAGCACTCACAAAAAAGACTTCCATTCACAACGTGGGTTAATGAAGAAGATTGGTCACCGTCGTAACTTGTTGGCTTACCTTCGTAGCAAGGATGTTCAACGTTACCGTGAACTTATCAACAGTTTAGGATTACGTCGTTAATATCGACTCAAGCTTTCCCAATTTGGGAGAGCTTTTTTTGTTGCTTAATGATAAAAAAGCCCATTCTATATTGCAAAGTTCTAAAATATGGTACACTGTAAGCAGTTTAAATAAGATCGTTTCCAAAGTGATTTGGATTAATGAAATAGCGAGATAATTCAAGCGCAGCTTAGTTATCTCAGATGATATTAGACGAAAACTATAGTGTATGAGGTGAATTATGAGTAGCAAGATTAAGATTAGCCCGTTTGGCGGCGTCCGTGAAAACGGGAAGAATATGTATGTTGTGGATGTCAACGATGGCATTTACATTTTGGATTGTGGTCTCCAGTATCCTGAGAATAGTCTTTTGGGAATTGACATTGTGATTCCAGACTTTTCGTATCTAGAGGAAAATAAGGACCGAATTGTAGGGGTTTTCTTAACTCACGGACATGCTGATGCCATTGGGGCATTACCATACTTTTTGAGCGAGTTTAACGTTCCAGTGTTTGGCTCAAAGATGACCATTGAATTAGCTAAGTTAGCAGTTGAAAGCGTTGAAGGCGCCAAGAAGTTTTCGGACTTCCATGTTGTTGATGCCAATTCTGAAATCGACTTTGGCGATATCAAGGTTTCGTTCTTCAGAACTACCCACTCAGTTCCTGGATCAATGGGAATTGTGTTAGGTACGGATGAAGGCCAAATTGTCTACACAGGTGATTTTAAGTTTGACCAAACGGCAACTAGTGATTTCCAAACAGACTATGCTAGATTAGCCGAAATCGGTCAAAAAGGTGTTTTAGCCCTTTTAAGTGATTCGGCCAATGCTGAAAATCCTTCTGAAACGACCAATGAGCGGGATATTGCGGCCTTCGTTAAAGAAACTTTTAAATATAATCATGGTCGAATTGTCGTTGCTAGTGTAGCTTCCAACATTATCAGACTACAACAAGTCTTTAACGCTGCCGCTAATACTGGTCGGCGAGTTCTTTTGACCGGTCACGATTTAGAAAAAATCGTCAATACTGCGTTGAGACTAAATAAATTAATTTTACCCGTCGACAACTTATTGGTTGAAGAAGCTGATTTAGATAAATTAGCTCCAGAAGAAACGGTCATTTTACAGACTGGTCGAATGGGTGAACCAATCAAGGCACTGCAAAGAATGGCCAACAAGCAAGAAAAGGGGCCACAGATTGAGCCTGGGGATGTTGTCTTTATTACAACGACACCATCACATGCTATGGAGACCACGGTTGCTAAGACGGACGACATGATTTATCGCGCTGGAGCAGAAGTGATTTCAATCTCCAATGAATTGAACTCTTCCGGCCATGCCAGCAAGAATGATTTACAATTCTTGATTAACATGCTAAAGCCAGAGTACTTGATTCCAGTTCAAGGTGAGTACCGTTTGCTTGAGGCACATGCTATGGCTGCTCAAGAAGTTGGTATGAAGTCAGATCACATCTTCTTGACTGCTAAGGGAGACGTCTTGACCTATGATGGTGAGACGATGTTCTTGGGTGGTAGCATCGATGTCGGAAATACGATGATTGATGGAATTGGTGTTGGTGACATCGGAAACATTGTCTTGCGTGATCGTAAGGTGCTTTCAGATGATGGTATTTTTGTTGCGGTTGTGACGATTGACCGTAAGAAGAAGAAGATTATTGCCGAGCCTAAGATTACGTCTCGTGGCTTTGTCTATGTAAAATCCAATAAAAATCTGATGCACGAAAGTTCAGAAATCATTAAAAAGGCTGTACAAGCTAACCTAGATCATAAAGAATTTGATTGGGGTCACTTAAAGCAAGATGTTCGAGAAAACTTGAATCATTACTTGTTTGAGCAAACTAAGCGTCATCCAGTGATTCTGCCAGTTATTATGGAGGTTAACCAACACCACCGTAGTAAGCAAAGCAAGAGTAAGGCGACAGCAAAGCCCGAAAAAGAAACTGAATAAACTAAAAATAAGGACCGGAGTGAACATTGACTCCGGTTCTTTTGCAATAAAAGGAGGATAAGCAGTGGAGGATGAGCTACTAATAAACGCTAGAAAGGCGATTGCAGAAGAAAAGTTTCAGGCTGCTGTTGCACTATTTGAACAACTTTATGCTACCAACCCGACAAGCGGTATGAATCATGAATTAAGTAACGCGTATTACTTGAATCAACAGTATGAAGAAGCGGAACGCATTATTTTAGAAAAGTTGGACGTTTATCTAAATGATGAAACTAACTTTGCTTTTTTAACGGCCGTTTTTCTGAAAAGTGAATCTTTTATTTTGCTACGAGAACTTTTGGGTAGTACAAAATTATCGGTTGATGTTAAGCAACGCGCATTAGATAAATTGCAGCAAGCAGAGGTGAAATCACAAACGGAATTGGTGGAATTCCAGCACCAAGTTTTAAATGAGTTTTACCATATGGCGGATCAACCAGTCATTACTCAAATTAATCGGTTTCAATTAGCCAGAAAATTACCTTTGTCTGATTGGCTGAAGGGCACACAATTTTTATTGTTGGATCCATTCATTCACCCAATAGTGCGGGCAAGCTTGTTGGAATCCATTGAAAAGATGAAGTTGACCAACCAATTTCAATTTTATTGGTTGGACGAAACCAGTCATGAGATCAAGGGTAGCGAGTTACAGCCGCTTTCAAAAATGCAAAGTTTTAAGGCGATGATGCAGGCTTTAGACGAGTCCATCGCCAAAAAAGATCCTATCTTAGGGGCACAGTTGCAAGAAGAACTCAGATTGCAAGCCATGTATCTGTATCCTTATACGAACAAGGTCATTAATGATCCTCAACTTTGGGTCAATCATTTGGTACATGTTTACGATGCTGATGAATCGTTGCCCGTGGATAATTTAAAGTTAGCGAATATTCGCAATTGGCAGGAAAAATTGCAAGAATATACAAAAAGCATGATTGATTCGTTTAAAAATGTAGAGTGATTTTTTTAGAATGACAGGCAATTTTGACTTTTCCGGTCAATTTAGGACACAATTTGGCCTAAAATCCGTTAAAAATGGACTGGAAAATAATCCGATAAACTATTTTTCGGAAAAATCAGTAAAATAGCTATTTTTGGTTTACAAAAGCGAATTGAGTCTATATAATACTTTAAGGATTCTTCTAGAGACACGTAACTTTGTCTTTTTGTGAAGAAGTAGTATAATTATACTCAAAGGATTTTTGGCACCATGCCTGTGGTGCTGAAGTTATTCTTGCGATAAAACAGGAGGTTTCATTTAATGGCAAAAGAAACATATGACAGAAGTAAGCCCCATGTAAATATTGGTACTATTGGCCATATTGACCATGGTAAGACTACTTTAACCGCAGCTATCACTAAAGTTTTAGCCGCTAAGGGTTTGGCTAAGGCCGAAGATTACGCTGATATCGATAAGGCACCTGAGGAACGTGAACGTGGTATCACGATCAACACTGCCCACGTTGAATACTCAACTGAAAAGCGTCACTACGCCCATATCGATGCCCCAGGACATGCTGATTACATCAAGAACATGATCACTGGTGCCGCTCAAATGGACGGTGCTATCTTAGTTGTTGCTGCAACCGATGGTCCTATGCCACAAACGCGTGAACACATCTTGTTAGCGCGTCAGGTTGGTGTTGAATACCTTATCGTCTTCCTTAACAAGACTGATCTTGTTGATGATGATGAGTTAATCGACTTGGTTGAAATGGAAGTCCGTGAATTACTTTCAGAATACGATTACCCTGGTGATGACATTCCTGTTATCCGCGGTTCTGCTCTTAAAGCTCTTGAAGGCGACGAAGAACAAGAAAAGGTTATCCTTCACTTGATGGATGTTGTTGATGAATACATCCCAACTCCAGAACGTGACAACGACAAGCCATTCTTGATGCCTGTTGAAGACGTATTTACGATCACTGGTCGTGGTACTGTTGCTTCAGGTCGTATCGATCGTGGTACTGTTAACGTTGGTGACGAAGTCGAAATCGTTGGTTTGAAGGAAGAAGTTATTAAGTCTACTGTTACTGGACTTGAAATGTTCCGTAAGACTCTTGAATTCGGTGAAGCCGGAGACAACGTTGGTGTGCTTCTTCGTGGTGTTAACCGTGAACAAGTTGTTCGTGGCCAAGTTCTTGCAAAGCCAGGTTCGATCCAAACTCACACTAAGTTTAAGTCAGAAGTCTACATCCTTTCTAAAGAAGAAGGTGGCCGTCATACGCCATTCTTCTCAAACTACCGTCCACAATTCTACTTCCATACCACTGATATCACTGGTGTTATCGAATTAGCTGATGGTGTTGAAATGGTTATGCCTGGTGACAACGTCACTTTCGAAGTTGACTTGATTGCTCCAGCTGCCATTGAAAAGGGTACTAAGTTTACTGTTCGTGAAGGTGGCCACACTGTTGGTGCCGGAGTCGTTTCAGAAATCCTTGACTAAGATTAATTAATTTTAGTATTAGTAAAAGAAGAGTTCGAAAAGGTTACTTTTCGAACTCTTTTTTTGTTTTTATGGCAAAACTTACCGCTATCAAGCGGATTTTACGTGAAAGTAATTTACTTTTTTAGCTGGATACGTTAAACTAAAATTCGTATGCAATTAATAGAATTGTAATTAAATAACTTTCGTTTCGGAGGAAAACTAATGACTGCAAAATTTGAAAAAAAGGAAGCTAACCAAGGTGAATTAACCTTTGAAATTAGCGCCGACCAAATCAAGAAGGGTATCGATCAGGCATTTGACCGTACTAAGAAAAACCTTTCTGTACCAGGATTCCGTAAAGGAAAAGTTCCTCGCCAAATTTTTAACCAAATGTATGGTGAAGAAGCACTTTATGAAGATGCTTTGAACATCGTTTTACCAGAAGCTTACGAACAAGCAATTAAAGATACTGAAATCGAACCAGTAGACCAACCTCACATTGACGTTGAATCAATGGAAAAGGACAAGCCTTGGGTTCTTAAGGCAGTCGTAACTGTTAAGCCTGATGTTAAGTTGGGCGAATACGAAGGTTTAAGCGTTCCTAAGCAAAACACACGTGTTTACGCTAAGGATGTTGATGCAGAACTTGAAAAGCGTCGTCAACAACAAGCTGAACTTGTTCTTAAAGAAGACGAAGCAGCTAAGAAGGGTGACACTGTCACTATTGACTTCGATGGTTACGTTGATGGCAAGCAATTCGATGGTGGCCAAGCTAACAACTACGCCTTAGAATTAGGTTCAAACTCATTTATTCCTGGTTTTGAAGATCAATTGATTGGTCACAAGGCTGGCGAAGACGTTGAAGTTAAGGTAACGTTCCCAGAACAATACCAAGCAGAAGAACTTCAAGGTAAAGATGCAACCTTTAAGACAACTATTCATGAAGTTAAGGAAAAGCAATTACCAGAACTTGATGATGAATTTGCCAAGGATGTTGATGAAGAAGTTGACAGTCTTGAAGAATTGAAGACTAAGATCAAGGACGAACTCAAGGAACAAAAGACTCACGAAGCCCACGATGCAATCGAAGACGCTGCAATTACTGCTGCCGTTGACAATGCTGAAGTACAGGACATTCCAGAAGCCATGATCCAAGAAGATGTTCAACGTCAAACTGATCAATACCTTGCTAACATGCAATCACAAGGTATCGACCCTAAGACTTACTACCAAATCACTGGTACAACTGAAGCTGACTTGCGTAAGCAATTCTCTGCTGATGCAGAACGTCGTGTTAAGACTAACCTCGTTCTTGAAGCCGTTGTTGAAGATCAAAAGATCGAACCAGCTGAAGAAGATATCGTAGCAGAAGTTAAAGACTTAGCTGGCCAATACGGTATGGAAGAAAGTGCCGTACGTGCTGCCCTTTCTGATGATATGTTGAAGCATGACATTGCTATCAAGAAGGCTGTTGAATTAATTACTGATTCAGCAAAGCAAGAAGCTAAAAAAGATGACAAGAAAGCCGACAAAGAGTAATTTAATCGATTAACTTGGCTTTAACAAAAGACCCGAGAAAGCTAATTAATTTCTTTCGAGGGTCTTTGTTGTATAATTTAAATTAGTAACAAGCCTTTATCATGTCAGATGGTAGAGGTTGTGGTATATTAGCTGAACGGTTAATTTATTTGAAATATATGAAAAAAGCATAAAGGAGTGAGTTGCTTGTTTGAAAATACCGATACGAACGGTCCTGTAAACTGTTCTTTTTGTGGCAAGTCACAAGATCAAGTTAAGAAGATCGTTGCTGGACCGGGTGTGTACATCTGTAATGAATGTATCGATTTATGTAAGGAAATTATCGATGAAGAATTCAGCATGGAAGCAGCTGGCGCTGATTTAGTGGTACCAACACCACAAGAAATCGTCAACTCATTGAATGAATACGTGATTGGCCAAGAAGAAGCCAAACGGACGTTGTCTGTTGCGGTTTATAACCATTACAAGCGTGTGAACCAATTGAACAAGGAAAAGGACGAAGATGGTCCTGAATTACAAAAGAGTAACATTAGCATGATTGGACCAACCGGTTCAGGTAAGACTTTCCTCGCCCAGACCTTGGCACGAATTCTAAACGTCCCATTTGCAATTGCAGATGCTACGACGTTGACAGAAGCCGGGTATGTTGGTGAAGACGTTGAAAACATCTTGCTGAAACTCTTACAAAATGCCGATTATGATGTTGAACGTGCCGAAAAGGGTATTGTTTATATTGATGAAATTGACAAGATTGCTAAAAAGGCTGAAAATGTTTCGATTACTCGAGATGTTTCCGGTGAAGGGGTCCAACAAGCATTGCTGAAGATCCTTGAAGGCACAACAGCAAATGTTCCACCTCAGGGTGGCAGAAAACACCCACAACAAGAGTTTATTCAGATTGATACCACGAACATCCTCTTTATCGTAGGTGGTGCTTTTGACGGTATTGAGACCATTGTCAAGAACCGTTTAGGTGATAAGACAATTGGTTTCGGTACGGATACTGATCGAAAGAAGCTCAATGCTCAAGCAAGTCTGATGCAACAAGTTGTACCTGAAGACTTATTGGAGTTTGGATTAATCCCTGAATTTATTGGTCGTTTACCAATTTTGACGGCTTTAGAGAAGTTAACTGAAGAAGATTTAGTTAGAATCTTAACTGAGCCTAAGAATGCACTAGTTAAGCAATATACTAAGCTGATTTCGTTGGATGGGGTTCAACTTGAATTCCAACCTGCTAGCTTGAAAGAAATGGCTAAGTTAGCCATTGAGCGTGATACCGGTGCCCGTGGACTACGGTCAATCATTGAAGATGTCATGCGCGACATTATGTTCGAAATTCCGGGTCGTGATGATATTGAAAAGGTTATCATCACCCCAGAAACAGTTACTGAAAAAGCAGAACCAGAAATGGTTTTGAAAGATCAAAAAGCATCATAATCAATCAAAGAAGACTAAAATGAAATTTCATTTTAGGTAGATTGCAAATTTAATCCGAATTTTTGGACAAATTGGTCAGCATAACCTGATACGGTGTTTTCCAGTCAAGTATTTTAAGCGGTCTCTGGTTAAT
>NZ_BBJM01000002.1 GCF_000740055.1 Secundilactobacillus oryzae JCM 18671
GTAATCACTCCCTATATTGGTTGGAATTAGCTACTACCATTGTAAGTGATTGCTTTGGGCTTTTTAATTTCTGTTCGGATTAATTATAGAATTTGCCAGCTAAAGTCACCTCACACTTTTTAGGGGTGAACTGGATCTTGTTGGGACTGAGTAATGGCGTGCAGGCTTAATCCATAAAGCTAGCACACTTTTTGCAGTGTGCTTTTTTGCTACCCAAAATTAATTGGTCCCTGAAAGGGGACAATCATATGACTCAAATTAAACTTAAAAACTTAACTAAAACAGTGGCCGGTCAGCCACTCTTTGAAGCACCGGAGCTTACCGCCAGTGGCAACGAAATCGTTGGCATTACTGGAACAAATGGCTCTGGAAAAACTACTCTCCTACGTATCATCGCCGGCCAAGATACCGACTTCAACGGTACTCGAACCGTTCAAGGCTCCCTCATCCTGGTCAATCAAGTAAATCCCATCACCGATAAGAGTGGTGGACAAGAAACGATGGCGAAAATTCGGGAAGCAATCAGCACGAACCCAGATATTTTAATGCTTGATGAACCAACGGCTAATCTTGATGAACCCCATCAAGAGTGGTTAATTGATCAACTTCATCGCTATCATGGCCTAATCTTAGTCATCTCCCACGACCATCATTTTCTAACTGAAACGGCAAACAAAATTTGGGCCATCGAAAATCAACTATATACCCAATTTGACGGTAACCTAGAAGTATTTGAACAATACCAGTCAGAGGTAAAGGCTAATCAATTACACGAATACAAGCGCCAAAACCGCAAAGAACACGACCTTAAACTAGCGGTCCAAGCCCGCAAAGAGAAGGCAGCACGAATCCGCCGTGGTAGCAAGAGTATGGGATGCGTCGAATTAGCCAAAACCAAGACCGCACGGGAACAAAATGCCGGTAAGATGGAACGTGGTGCCCGCGCCATGAAGGAACGTGCTCAACGTCAAACGGATGCGACTAAGCCATTTGAACGTTCGGCCATTAAGCTCATGACCACCGATTTCCCCACCTTCTCAGGAAAAACGGTCGTGAACGTCAATCAGTTCGATCTGAAAGCCTTTGGCAAAAAGCTATTGACCAATGCCACCTTTCAAATTAAACCCGGCGAGCGAGTCGCCTTAATTGGCCCCAATGGCTCAGGCAAAACAACACTGATAAACGCCATCTTGACCCACCAACCACACACTCAAATTTCAAATCATGCGGCAGTTGGCTATTTTAATCAAGACATTTCACAGCTTCCTGGCGATTCATCTGTCTGGTCATTTATGCGACGGGCTAGCGTCTTAGACGAAGATCGAACTCGCCAAATCATGGGCGCCTTCGGTCTCAACGCTCGTTTTTATGATCGTCAAATTGAGGAACTCAGCGGTGGCGAAAAAGTTAAACTCCAACTATTGCAAATTCTGTTAGGGAACAGTAATTTCTTGATTTTAGATGAACCGACAAACTTTCTAGATGTCCAGGCATTACAAGCTTTAGCGGATTACCTCAATCAATATCCCGGAACCGTCTTACTGGTTTCTCACGACCAAGATTTTCGCAAGCAAGTTGCCACACGTACTCTGTCGTTTGAAAATCAGAACTTAATCGATCCTGATATGGCGACTGTTCACGCCGCCCCCGCTAGTGACTTACCTTTGCTCAAATTACGCTATGATCAGTTGATGATGGCACCGGACTCCGATACTAAAGAATTACAAAAATTGCGCCAGCAAATTGATGCGCTTGAAAATTAATTTCGATTTTAGAGTTGACTTCGCATTTTGAATTTGTTAAATTCAGGTAAGAAAATGAAAGGAGCATTAGCTATGATTATTTTAATTAACGCCCAATGGAATAATGTCTCCTCCTGGTCTACGGTATCATCTATGTAGACCACGTTTTCGCGTCACAAAAAACGTCCTACGTAGATGATCTTCATTTACGTAGGGCAGACAAACTAGTCTATAAATGGATTAAATCCATGCCCTCGTCGCTTTTGCGGTGGGGGCTTTTTATTTAGAAAAAGGGAGCGATTTTATGTCAGTTTTTAATTTTTCAGCGGGTCCAGCCGTTATGCCAAAACCAGTTATCGAACAAATTCAAAGAGATCTACCTTCTCTCGACAACTCCGGAATGAGTATCTTGGAAATCTCCCACCGTAGCGCCCTTTTCCAGAACATTATCGATGAAGCGGTGGCTGATTTACGCGATTTACTCAATATTCCAGCAAACTACCATATTTGTTTTGCTCAAGGTGGTGGCACTGGCCAATTTGCCGCTGTTCCATTGAATTTAGCGAACAATCGCCGTCATATTGCCCTGTTAGATAGTGGTACTTGGGCAGCCAAAGCCGGTAAAGAAGCAACTCGCCTAGGCTATCAGGTCACAACTCTAGCAACCACCAAAGACGGTAAATACCGTGAGTTACCTCGCTTAAAGCAGGCCATTCCAGCGGATTCGTTTGACTACCTTCATGTGACCACTAATAATACGATTGAAGGCACGGCTTACCACACGGTGCCAGAATCCGAAATTCCCATCGTCGCTGATATGTCTTCTAATTTTCTTGGCGAAAACTATGACATTACCAACTTTGGTCTCGTCTTTGCGGGTGCTCAGAAAAACCTTGGCCCTGCTGGTGTGACGGTGGTCATCGTACGCGAGGATCTTATCCAGACTGCCGAAGCGGTTCCTAGTATTTTTGACTATCAGCTAGCCATCGACAAAGGCTCGATGCTTAATACACCACCAACATTTGCCATCTATGCTGCCGGTTTGGTTCTCAAATGGATTAAAGCAGAGGGAGGGGTCACCGAGATGGCCCGCCGTAATCAAGCTAAATCAGACAAATTATATGACTACCTGGATGAATCTAAGCTTTTTAATGCCCCTGCATTTAAACCGGACCGCTCTTACACTAACGTCGTATTCTCAACCAACAACGACGAGCTTGATGCCGTCTTAGTTAAAGAAGCCACTGCAGCTGGACTCATGAACCTCAAGGGTCACCGCAGTGTCGGCGGCCTAAGAGCTAGCCTTTACAATGCCATGCCAATGGCCGGCGTTGACGCTTTAATTGACTTTCTCTACCAATTCGAACAAACCCATCAGGAGGCCTAAATTATGTATCAAATTAAAACTTACAACGCCATCGCTCAAGAAGGCTTAGACCAATTCACCGCAGACTACCAAATCAACCAGACCGACACTCCTGACGCTTACCTCATTCGGTCCGTGAATCTCCAAAAAGCCGACTTCCCAGAACAGCTGAAAGTAATCGCCCGCTGTGGTGCCGGTTTCAACAATATCCCGCTGACTCGAGTCACTAAGCAAGGTATCGCCGCCTTCAACACACCCGGAAGTAACTCAAACGCTGTGAAAGAACTGGTCATTTCAATGCTCATCGCCAGCTCGCGGAACCTGTTCCAAGCTGCCGCTTATAGCGCGCAAAACGGCGGTGCCGACATTTCGATGCGGACGGAAAAGGAAAAGACCCAATTCAATGGAACCGAATTATTAGGTAAAACCCTTGCTGTCATTGGTGTGGGTCACGTCGGCTCACTAGTAGCGAATGCCGCCAACGCTCTCGGAATGCGTGTCGTCGGCTACGATCCATATCTCTCAGCAGATGCTGCTTGGCGAATTTCAACCAAGATTCAGCGAGCTAACACGTTAGAAGAAGCCATTGCAAACGCCGATTACGTCTCACTTCACGTTCCAAAGAACGAGGAAACGACCGGTATGATCAACGCTACCGTTCTTGCCAAAATGAAACCTAACGCAGTGTTGCTCAACTATGCTCGCGGTGAAATTGTAAACCTCGATGATACATTAGCTGCACTTGATCAGCATCACCTTGGTCAATTCATGACTGACTTCGGCGATGACCGCTTACTCAATCGCGATGATGTGGTCATTACCCCTCACATCGGTGGTTCAACTGGTCAAGCCGAGGCTAATGGGGCCATTCAAGGCGCTCAAACCATTATGGAATACCTCGAAACAGGAAACATCACCAACTCAGTCAACCTACCTAATCTCCAAGTGCCGTTTGAATCACGTTATCGTCTCACTTTGATTCACGAAAACATCCCCAACATGGTTGGCCAAATTGCCACACTACTGGCTAACGCCAACATCAACATTGAAACCATGAGCAATGCCGCTCGCGGTGACGTTGCCTACACCATTATCGATGTCGACCATCTTCAGGAAGTGCAAGAAGCGCAACTCGAAGCTGATTTGAACAAGATTCCGGCAGTCTATCGTACCCGATTGCTGACTAAATAACGAAAAAGGCGAGGACAAAATTTTGCCCTCGCCTTTTACTATTCAATTAGTTCATGATCTAGCGCTCGTCGTCCTCTTTGCAGAATATAAATCGCAAAAATAACGAGTGCAGAGCCAATAATTTCGACAATCGAAACATCGAGGCTCAAGAAAATCACACTTAAAATAAAGGTCATAACTGGTTGCACCGCATCCACAATACTGACCACATCGGATGGCGCAAAATTCAAACTATAGAGTAACAGGCCAAACGGTAAAATCGTTCCAACCACAATCACCGTCATCACTGAAGCAACCAGTGTGCCCGTAATTGGTGGTGTATCTAGCCAGAACGGGTGGTTCAAATTAAATAGGACCCCCGCAATAAACGTTCCCCAGCCAAGCACCAAAATTGGTGAGTGGTGTTCCTCAATCACTGGCCTTGGTAGTACAACATAGAACGCCGCCGTAATCCCAGATCCAATACCCCACAATAGTGAATCGAGCGGAATTGAAAGCTGATGAATATCACCCTTAGTGATTGCCAAGAAAACGCCAAGCATTGAGATAACGAATGCAATTAAATCACTTCGTAACGGACGAATTCCCTTAAATACCAAGCTACCAACCACGATGAATAAGGGACTTAAATACTGCAAAATCGTTGCCGAAGCAGCGTTCCCAGTTTGAACTGAATAGTAAAACGTTAGTAAATTCAGCATTAAACCAAACACCGCATACGCTAATAGCCAGCCAATGGTCCGCCAAGATTTAAAAACATTAAAACTCTTCATCCCATACTTGAATAAACTAAAAATCAACAAAATGGCGCCTGCCCCAATTGTCCGCGTTGACAGCAACCATCCTGCTGGAATTGCTTGACCCTGTGCAATAAATTGTAAAACCGTTCCTGAAATTCCCCAAAGCGTTGACGCAATGGCTGCCCAGAAAATACCCTTAACAACGTTTACACCGGGCAGATTATTCTCACTCATAAACTCATCCTTACTAATATAATTCAATTATTAATGCAGTAAATCATACATCTTGATACCGGCCTTTGCACGCGCCAAGTCATTCTTGGTAATTAAATTGACGTTTAATCGGCCGTGATATACATCATCAAACTGGTAAATATCACCGTATCCAACGCCCTTGTACATCAAATTATGCGAATTCTTGGAATGCTTCATCCCTAAGGCATGTCCCATTTCGTGGTCCAGAATTCGGCTAAACTCCACAATCCGCGCCGAGCCAGCTAATTCCGTATCAATCATGGTATTCGCCTGATCAATCGGTAGTTCCTGATACGAGCTATTCAGATAGTTATGCTTCATGAGCTTCGTAATGTCTAATAATTCTCCGTTAAAATAGGGCTTTGAAACATTGATGTGGCGTGATTTCGATATCCACCAAGCCACTCCTGATGGCGTCGCTGTAGACGGTGGCGTTGTAAACTTCAATGTTATTGTATGCTTTTTGGCGGTACCTTGATAAAACACTTCGCGGCCCAATTTAGCATTCCAATCACTGATTGCGCGGTTCAGACTGAGGTTCATAGCGGTAGAATGGGTAGCATCGTAAATAGCAATCCGATTCGTCTTGGTAAACCCAGTCTGGTAGCCATAGCTAAGATTATACGATTTAGCAATTTTGGCCTTATATTTTTTAGCTGCTTTTTTGGTGTGAATCTTGGTCACAGAAAGAAAGCTCGGCGTCGTCTTGGCAAAGACCGGTTCGGAGACACCCGCAAACAATAACATCATTATTGCCATAATCGTGCTAAGTTTTAAGATCCGATGCCTCTTCATGACAAGTTCCCCCTCTACCAAACGCCATCTAAGTATACTCAACTTAATTTATAGTTAGCATGAAATTTCCATTAAACTTTATGGTTAACCCAATTTTGCCAGAAATGCCAAGACGTCCTGGGTCAGTTCATGCCGATACTTACTATACGTAATCACGTGTGGTGCACCCTCGTATTGCTTAAGGGTCACCGATGTGGTTGCCTGAAGTGTCTCCGCCAGTTTTTCATTTACCTTTGGATCAATCAGTTCATCTGCGGTTCCTTCCGCAATGAAAACGGGTTGCTTAATACTAGCTAAATCATCACGAACACCATCTGCATAAGCGCTAATCGCATCCTGTTGGGTCGTAATATGCTCACGCATCCAGTTAACCCGTTTTACAATTTCTGATTCTAGTAATTTCTGGCGTTTCAACCAGCGTTCGGATCGAGCCACAAATGTTCTGTTTACCTGTGTCTTATCAGTTGGAAACAGCGGCGAACTAATCGTGCCCCCACCACTAATTTCAGGAAAGATTTCCATTAATTTTAACGCGAAAATGCCACCCAAAGATTCGCCGAATACGGTAATTTGCTGGTAACCGTTTTGCTGTAGCTGTTGATAAGCCGTCATGGCATCTTGCCACCAGATTGCCGGATTACCTGCCGTAATAACATCTTCAGGATCTTCCGTTCCGTGGCCAGAAAATAGTGGTGCAAAAACGGTATACCCCGCCTCATGTAAATCTTCACCAAAGGCATGCACATCGATTGGACTGCTTGAAAAAGTATGGAGCAGCAATACCGCTTTGTCGCCACCCTTAAAATAAAATGTTTCTGGTGCAATCACTATTATTCATCCTCCGATCCGGTTTCTCTCTTTACCCAAATTTTACCACATGATTTCCGAAAGCTGTCAGTCTACTTTAATCTTTTGTAAATATTGCTTCAGCATTTCTCGGGTGCTATCCGGCAACGTTTCAATTTCAACATCATCGCCTAAAAATAGTAGCCACTTAATTGCTTCTTCAACCTGATTTTGATCATCAGTATCAAGATAACCTTGAATGATTGCACTCGTTTGAAATGGTGAAGTGTAATTCAGCATGAGTTGAAATGGATGGTACTTTTTAAATTGGCTGATTGCGCGATACCCTAGTCTCAGCTTAAAATTCTCTAGTTGTTGTTTAGGGTGAATCAGCGATTCTACTTTCTTTTGCGACCATCTTACCTTGGGTTCGAACGTGGTCACCGCTGTAATTTCATCTACCGATATAATTTGTTGTGCTTGCTGCTCATAATTAATAACCGCCACAAACCAGCTTCCACGTTCTTGATAGAGCTGATAAATGTAAGTTAAATAAGCTGTTTGTGCCGTTGAAATTCGAAGATATGAATCCAGCAACGCCTCATTCACTAATTTTTCCAGAATGGGACTCGCCTGATCGACCAAATCCAAAATATTAGGATTACGATGATTTGTACTGGGAAACCGAATTAATTCGTTCAATCGTACCAATTCATCTTGCTGATTTGGCGATAGCAAACCCAACAATTTCTCCGTAATGGTTTGCCGACTTTTCAAATAGGGAAGTTGCCGATTCCGCGTTGCAATGAATGCGGTAAATAACGCTTTAATTTCACTGTTCGAAAAGCGAATAGCCGGTAATAGTGAGTTTGGCATTACAGCATAGCCACCATCGCGACCAACTTCGGAAACCAATGGCATCCCATTTTGCTCGATTTCGCGCACATCTCGCAAAGCTGTGGCTCTGGAAATCTCAAATTAAGCCATGAGTTCCGAAATAGTGAAATGCGCTCGATTGTTGATATAGCGCATCATCGTGTTAATTCGTTCGACCTTATTCATGTGGTCCTCCTAAATAGTGTCAATTTTTGATACTATTACAAGTTATTATAACGATGTTGAAAAAAAGAAAAGCTGAATTGCTTAAGGAGGATTTATCATGTCAAACTATCAAATTACCGATCAATCAGGTTTCACAATCGCCAGTGTGGGGGTTGAACTAAAGAGTGACTACACCGACTACGCCGGCATCATGCAAGAAAAGGATGCTTTTACCAACACCGTTAAATCAAACGGCAGCCTTGAAAAATTGCAAACCGCTTCAAAAAATGGCGAACTCTACCTTATCAATGAAGCTTACGATAACAAGATGATGTACTACTTCGGCGTTGAAGCGGATCAGGCACTTCCCGATGTGACTCGTAACGTTGAATTTCCCGATGGTAAGTATGTCGTTATCGAAGGTAGCGCAAACGAATTAACGGGCGCAATGTTTGGTCAAGTCCTCAATGAAGTCTCTGATTACGCCTACGTTGGTGGCCCTAACGCCGTGGTCGTCACAGAACAGGGTGCAGACCAAGTTAGTGGCAAAATGATTGTCCCAGTGGTCGCTAAATAATAACGTTTACGTGTATACGCAAAAGAACCAGTAGCTCATCTAGGCCACTGGTTCTTTTTTTATGTGTAAATGGTGCTTTTAAATTATGTGGCCGGATTTAAAATTGAAGTGCAACACCTAAATGACTAGACCAAAAAGGCCATGAAGACCTATTCTTATAGTTACCACAACAAATAAGAAAAGAGATGTCTTCATGACCCTTAACCAGAATACCATGATTAGTCATTACCAACAACTTCAACCTTATGAACGTGGCTTGATCATGGCTCGTAAATCTGAGGGTTGGTCTTGCCGTCAGATTGCGCGTGAACTTCATCGGAGTCCAAGTACCATCAGTCGGGAATTAAAGCACGGTACAATTCGTCAAATTGGCCCTAATCACAAGCCCTTTGAAGCTTACTTTGCAGAGACTGCTCAAACTATTCATGCAAATCATCAAGCTAATTCTCATGCCGTTAGCTGGCTGGTCAAGGCACCTGTGTTCTTCCAACAACTGGTCATTGAACTTCGTCGCAAACCTAGAGTCCACAGTATTGATAGCTTTGTGCATTGGTTCAAACTGAACCATCAAGAACTAGCTTGTCCGTCAACACAAACTGTCTACAGATACATTGATAATGGCCTTTTAGAACTAACTAATAGTGAACTACCCATGAAGCTACGTCGACGGGTGAGATCTGTTCGTAAAGCTCATCAGCGTATGAATAAACGTACCTTAGGCAAGTCTATTGAAGAACGACCATTTGGAGCCAATAACCGAACTGAAATCGGCCATTGGGAAGGTGATCTAGTTAAAGGCAAACGAGTTGCCAGTGAACCCGCTATTATGACCTTGACTGAACGTGTTAGTCGTTATGAAATCATCGTTAAGATTACGGACTATCACGCCGACACTTGTCGACAAGCCCTGCAAGATGTTATCGATGACTATGGTCCAGAATACTTTAAGACAGTTACTTTTGACAACGGTTCAGAGTTTGCGGATTTATCAAAGGTAGCCGGCACGACAGTCTACTTTGCCCATCCATATTCACCATGGGAACGTGGTACTAATGAGAACCAGAACCAACTGATCCGCGAGTTCATTCCTAAGGGACATTCAATGAGAGCCTTGACCTTAACAGGGATTCAAGCAATCCAAAACGCTCTGAACCAAAGACCACGAAAGGTTCTCAACTATCAATCGGCAATGGCAGTTCTGCCAGACTTCGATTAACTAGACCAATAACTAAGAATAGGTCGAAAGTGTTGCACTTGATTTGACAATTCGGGGCTTTTAAATTATGTGTTTAATTGCCACTATCTACCTGCTTCAGCAATTGGTTCCGCTTGCCGGGCTTCAATCGTTTGAACGTTTGCCGCGTGAACGCGTTTACCGTGCTGATAAACATCCT
This sequence comes from Secundilactobacillus oryzae JCM 18671, assembly GCF_000740055.1. Lineage (GTDB taxonomy): Bacteria > Bacillota > Bacilli > Lactobacillales > Lactobacillaceae > Secundilactobacillus > Secundilactobacillus oryzae. The sequence continues at coordinate 9,888 of NZ_BBJM01000002.1, forward strand.
TATCCCTTTGAATTACACTAATATCATCAATTGGATTCTCTGCCATAACAATGAAGTCCGCGAACTTCCCTGCTTCAATACTGCCGTATTCGGCACCAACTTGCATAACCTCTGCACAGATAATCGTAGCGGATTCAATCGCTTGAGCTGGGGTCATATGGGCTTTTTCAACTTCAAGTTGAAGTTCATATGCACTCTCAGTAGTAAAGCCATTATATGGCGTTCCAGCATCCGTTCCCATGGCAATCGGAATTCCCGCTTTGGCAGCTTTTTCGATTGATTTAAAATGCTTCTCTATGTTCACAATAACCTTTTGGCGGGCCCAATCAGGAACGGTACCTTCACCGAATTCGTAAATACCATACATCGCGTTTAACGTTGGCACCACTGCCGTTCCGTGCTGCTTCATCATTTTAATCGTTTCATCGTCAATATCGAAGCCGTGTTCGATTGTGTCGACACCCGCTTCAACGGCCTCTTTAATGCCCGTATTACCTTGGGCATGAGCCGCAACCGTGTAGCCCTTGTGGTGTGCCTCAATCACGCCGGCACGAACCTCGTCAAAGGTGAGCTGAATGTCATCTGGTGTTTCGCCGTTCTTAAGAACGCCTCCCGTTACCATCATTTTAATATTCTTAGCCCCATTCTTCATGGCTGTTCGAACCGTTTTCCGCATCTCATCAACGCCATCAACCTCATAACCGCCATCTGACCCGTGCCCACCGGTCATTGAAATGGCTTGTCCGGACGTTTTAATTCTTGGCCCCTCAATAAAGCCATTCTTACGCATTTGCTCAACGGCAATATCAACATCGAACTGCGCGCCGACGTTTCGAATGTAAGTAACACCATTGTTAATGAGATCCCGCATGTTATGAATGGCATACATGGTGGCCACTTCCGGTGTGGTACCGTGGCGCTCATCCACCCGATCAGCAAATTCTCTTGGTACCGATGTGATATGGGTATGGGCGTTCATAATGCCTGGCATGATGAATTGATGATGAACATCTACAATTTGGTCTGCAATCTTGTTTGGGGTCCCCTTACCCACTTGCGTAATTTTGCCGGTTTCGTCCTCTACTTCAAACCAGGCGTCCTGGATAAAGTCGTGTTGGTGGTGACTGTAAATGTTGGCATTTTTGTAAATCGTTGTTGGCATATAAAAACTTCCCTTCTAAATTTAATAACGGACCGTCAGATTCTTGCTGCTGTAACGCTAACTGGGATTTCACTGCCACCACCTCCTTTAAGGTCAAAAAAACGTCCCCAGTAATCGAAATTACTAAGGACGCTTTCACGCGGTACCACCCTAATTACTGACAGGTAACTGTCAGTCTCTCACGCACGGCACATAGCGATGCGTTCAGTCGATATCGGGACTTCCGGATTTTTTTATCAGCTCGCATCAGCTTTTAATGATAAGTCATGGCGTCTTTCCACTCGTCGACGCTCCCTTGGCATGGCTTGTCATTTCATCCCTGATGCTTCGTTGCTTTTCTAATTTATTTTTAATAAAACACATTGTAATCTCATTTAATTTGAAATGCAACCCCTTATTTTAATCTAGATGACAATGACGACACACAATTGTTAGTCGCCTGTAATTCCATTGTTTTACCTTTGTTTCATTTACGGGTTACACTAGGGTTATTAAACTACATAGGGGGACTCACTTCATGAAGAAACATAATCTGTTAAAGCGGCTCGCGGCGGCTGCGTTTGTTGGTTTGAGTGTGCTAACACTTAGCACGGTTAGCGCCGATGCTGCAAAAACTAAAATTGCTGATGTGTCACAGTGGCAAGGATCAATCAACTGGTCAAAGGCTTCTAAGGAACTCAAAATGGTTATCATCCGGGTTAAGCATGGTAACCCTGGCGACGCTGACTACTCACTTGATTCAAAACGAACAGTCAACGCTAACGGTGCTTACAAATACGGCATCCCATTTGGTCAATATAACTTTGCTGAATTTGACAGCGTTGCTGATGCTCAAAAGGATGCCAAACAATTTTACCAATTAGCCGACAAGCGAGCTAAGTTCTACGTTTTAGATAACGAAAAGCGGAAATCTGGCGTTAAGGGTAAGGAACAAACTTACGTTAACGCTTGGTTGAAGACGATGCGTTCATTAACGGATAAGAAGATTATTTATTACTCATACCAAAACTTCGTTCATGTTCACAACATCAACGCTTCCAGCTTCGACGGCACTTGGATTGCGAACTACTCAGCTAAGCCAAACGTCACAACTGACTTATGGCAATACACCAGGTATGGCAGAGTTTCTGGAATCAGTGGTAACGTCGACTTAAACAAAGTCGTTGATTCTAGTGCCGTTAATAGCTGGTACACCAATGGGAACACGACCACGACCAGCAACTATTACACTTCTGTCACGGCAGGTCAGACTGTCAAAGCAAAGCGTGCCTTCTACGAGTACTCAAGTGCTAACTACACTAAGAGTAAGCGAGTTGCTAAGATCAAAGCCGGTAAATCATTCAAGGTTAAGGCTATCGTGAAATCATCCAATGGCACACCAAGAATCCAATTATCAAACGGTAACTACATTACTGCAAACAAAACTTACGTGACAGTTAAGTAAGTTTCCATTTAAAAACACCCGCAGATTTTCGTAATCTACGGGTGTTTTTTCAAATAATTATTTGGGAGACTCGTCATCGCTGTAGTATTTAGGGGCACTTACCTCAAAGGTTTACTGGCTGAGCCACTCAGCGATTCGTTCGCCAAGTTCATCACCCATCGGTGCCGCAGCCGCAATCTGCTTCTTAGTAATACCATCTACATGAATACCTGCTGTAATTGTCGCACTATCAGGCAGTACCGCCTGAATTTTTTTGGCAATTCGCGCTGATACAAAATCATCCTTATGGCGACAGCCATCATGACTAGGGAAGCGAACCGTTTCAGGTCCCTCATCTTTGGTCATTGTGGTGACGTCTCCGATATGCGGATGATCACCACCCGTTACAATAATCAAGACATCGCGACCAATTGGCGTCACGTCAGCTTCAATCGAATAATCCTCTTGTGTAACTGTCGTTTTAAAATTCACTATTTTCACCTGATTTATTTTGGTTTACCACGTAATGATACGTTGCATTTCCCAAATCATCAAATGATTTCGCCTTAATGAATCAACTCACGGTCATCCATTTTAAGTTGCTCAGCTACTTGTCGCACAATGGCAAGCTCTTCGTTGGTTGGAACGATTAAAGCCATAATAGGACTCGTAGGGATCGTAATCCGTCCTTCTACGCCTAAGTCGTTTAGGTTTGGATCCATCCGGACGCCTAAATGACTGACCCTTGTCATGATTCGCCGGCGCATATCACTATCCTTTTCGCCGATGCCGCCAGCAAACGTAATGGCATCAATACCGCCCATTTCAGCAAAGTACGCCCCGATTTGTTTGACCACTTGGTTTTCAAACATTTGAAGGGCTAAATTGGCGCGTTCTGAGTCCGAAGCCACCAGATCTCGCATATCCGAAGAGATACCAGAGACACCATGCAGCCCCGATTTTTCATTTAACAGTGCCAAAACGGCTTCTGAGGAATCTAGTTGTAATCGTTTCATCAAAAACGGTACGATTGCGGGATCAACATCTCCCGAGCGAGTTCCCATGAGCACACCAGTAACGGGCGTTAAGCCCATCGATGTATCATAAATTTTTCCATTCTTAAATGCCGAAACCGAGGCACCACTTCCTAGATGCAGGGTCACGATGTTCAGCTCATTCAAGGGACGCTTCATCAACGTTGCAGTTTGGCATGCAAGATACTCGTGGGAGATGCCATGCTCACCGTATCGCCGAATGTGGAATTCCTTCGATAATTCGTAGGGAATACCAAACAACGCGGTTTCATCCGCCATTTGGAGATAAAGCTGGCTGTCAAACACCGCAAATTGAGGGGCATTGGGTAGGTAAGTTGCCAATAGTTCAACTGTGGCAACTTGCATCGGATTATGGAGGGGCGCATAGTCACTCAACTGTTTTAAGCTTGCAATCGCTCGCTGATCCAGTTTCGTAGCTGATTTAAATTGCTCGGCGCCAGCGACAATTCTGTGACCTACCGCATGGATGTCAGATAATCGCGAGATGATTTTACGGTCGACCAAAACACGGAGGACACTCTTGACCGCATCCGACATGCTGAGTCGCTCAACAGTCTCTTTCGACTTATTTCCTCGATAGGCCAACTTAACAATCGAATCTTCTAAATTAATTCGCTCAACTAACCCTTCTGCGATAACAGTTTCTGCTGGAATATCGAACAATTTCCATTTAAGTGATGAACTTCCTGCGTTAATAACAAGGTACTTCTTCATTTAAGCCACCTCCAATTTAGTGCCATCATACCTAATTCAGGGCGTTAATGGAAGCAGATTCACCGTCTTTTCGATTTAACTTCAAACAAAGATCATACTTGCTGAATTTCATGAATTTATCATTATCATATTTAGGGATTTTAGCGTATTATGAGGGTAGTTAAATCATCGCTTTTAGGGAGAAGGGATAAGTCATGTTGACCAAAAAAATTAGTTTACACGTCGCACTCGCTGCAATGACCACACTCATGGTAGTTGCCCCACTTTCAACCGTTCCAGCGGAGGCTGCCAGTGTTAAGCCTTCCACCGCGATGCTCAAAAAGAGTAATAGCTATTATCGAAAACACTATAAGACGATTGCCAAGAAATACAAACTTTCATACAGTGCACAAACTGGCTTAAATAAGTCTGGCACCATCTACGTTTACTCAAAAACTAAGAGCATTTACTTGAAGAAGAGCTTAACGCTTGCCATGAATTACTGGAATTCAAAATTAGGCCGCAAAGCAGTTAAATGGGGAACCAAGAGTCATCACACCATTACCTTCTCCGTTTCCAACGCTAAGGCCTCTGCATCCGACGAGAGTGACGCTTGGTGGATGCCTTCAACCAAGAAGGTTCAAGTTCGAAACAGCATCTACGCTGAGGATATTAATACCATCACGGACACCACGCTCTATTTTAGCCAGCAAAGTTTAGTTAAATCAGCTAACGCAAAACTTAATAGCTACAAGGCTAGTTTAGACGCTTCGGATCCTGATTATAAAACTAAGCTTGATGCCTACCAGCAACTCCAAGTTGCCGACGTTCGATCAACCTGCGAGGCTCAAGAAAAAGGGTTGAAGAACGGTGTTGCCAAGAAAGCCCGGACCTTTGAGTATGCGAATACCATCGCTCACGAATTAGGTCACGTCATGGGCCTCAAGCACTCACCAAATAAAAAAGATTTGATGTACCGCTCAAGTGGCACTGAGGATATTTACAATTACGACAAGGTTAAAGCTAGCAAGAACGGCTTCAGTATCCTGAATAGTATGGATACGGCTAGAGCTAAATTAGCTATTAAAGTGCATAACGCTTTGAATTAAGACAGACACCACTTTCCGAGAGTGGTGTTTTTTTATGATCCATGGTATTTTAGTGAGTAATCAAACCAAAGGAGAATGCTTTATGTTAACTGCTGAAATTGTGTTAGCCTAGGAGGCTGACTAACCTGTCTGACCTCCATAAGTCGACTTAATCAACTTTAGGAGGAACCACCATGTTAAAATTTCCAGAAACTCAAATGAAACAACCCACATATCGCGTCACCAACGTCAATCATGATAACTATCAGGTGATTGATGCTAACTTAGTCCCTTTTACCGCCAGACTTGCCGGTCATTTTTATCAAGCTGAACTCCGGCCAGTGATTGGCGATTATGTGACTGGCCAGCTGACACCCGATTTCGTATTAATCGAGCAGGTCTTACCTAGGCAAACAGAGCTAAAACGGCAACAAGATGACCACGTCCAATTCTTCGGCACCAATATCGACTTCGTGTTTATCACAATGGCGTTAAATCAGGATTTCAATCTCAATCGTCTACAGCGGTATCTTACCCTTGCCTATGACAGTGGTGTGACCCCGATTATCATTCTGACCAAGGCCGACTTAGCTGAGAATATCGATGAGAACTTATTTCAAATTGATGAAATTACGTTTGGCGCTGTGCCAACCATTTTGACATCTGCTAACGAGCCAGTGGCGGCCAAAGAAAAACTGATGGCCATTTTAAAGCCTGATACTACCGGTATATTCGTAGGATCATCGGGAGTCGGAAAGTCCACCCTCTTGAATTTACTTCAAGAGGATGCCACTATCGCCACTAAAACCATTCGCTCAGATGGCAAAGGTCGTCATACCACGACAACTCGTCAATTACATTACCTATCAGTGATTGATTCACCTGGCGTTCGTTCAGTCGGCATTAGCGCAGATAGTGACGCTGCCGTCGACCAGGTTTTCCAGGAGATTACAGCACTCAGTCAACATTGTCGCTTTTCTGACTGCACCCACACTAACGAACCTGATTGTGCTGTGCAAAAAGCCCTACAGGACGGTGACTTAGATATCACTGTTTAGGAAAACTACCAGAAAATGAAGATTGAGTCCGAGTACGTCGGGTTATCTAGCCGTGAAATCGAAAATAAAAAGATTGAGCGACTCATGGGTGGTAAAAAGAATTTTAAAGAAATAAAGAAAAAATCGCATAAGTAACACAAAAATGACGTCCATTTGGACGTCATTTTTTATATGTTAGTGCTATGTGAGTTGCTATATATGTGTGATGTTCTATGTGTTATGATGTTGCTACTATGTGGGTAAAACTATATGTTAGTGCGATTTGATGCTGATCGTGGGCGCTTTTGAGAAATCGTTTTTTGCGCTCCACCAGCAGTTCCGTAGGTCATAATCTGACTCTCATCGGTTGAGACCCGAATGTCCGATTCCATAAAACCACCCCCTTGTGTATGTATTTTTAAACTTAGACGAAAAAAGCACCCTAGCCTTCATTTCTGAAAGCTAAGGGTGCTTTTGCACTTTACCACCTTATTTTACTAATCCATCACTGAATCAGCCTCATCCTGTACGGCCAAATTGGCGATACAGTCATGCTGTAACGGGCATCCCCGACGTAACCTACTAAAATCTTCAGCACGTAACTTTAAAGAATGATGGTCACATTCATGACTGTATCCCGTTTCACCAATTAGGGACTCTCTACAACAAATCAATCGAAAGGATCGTTTCTTATAATCGTCTGTTAAATCTCATCTAAATTTAATTATATTTCTAGTATAACCAATTTAAATTAGATTGCAAGGCTTTTTTCAAATCAAATTTTAATTTAGTAGAACGCAACCGCTCTCGTCCAAACTTTCTTACTTGGAATGTAGTAATAAGTACTCGTACTTCCACTCTGAGTCGTCTTAACGGCCCGCTTAGAAACCGTTACTGTTCGTGGTAAATCAGCTGCGGTTGTTCCCACTGTCTTAGCTAACAAAGGATCGTTAAATACTCGAGTGTAAAGTGGGTAGTTTTGCATCGTTGTAAGTTCCTTGTTATAAGCCGAAATTTCAATTTTATCGAAGCTTAGGGCACTAGCACGAATCCAGTAACGGGGACTCTTAGTGCTTGAAGTAAAGCGAATCCGGTACCACTTACCACTTGATGCATCAGCACGCATATCAACATACACTTTGGTTGCCTTCGAATCTTTAAGCTTCTTGGCTGCATACTCCCAGTTTTTGTGGCCTTTGATATGCGTATAGAGGGCATTCGTCTTCTTAGCATTCTTTGTGAAGTAAGCGTATTGAGAGGCAACATCTGAGTAGTACTTTTCGACCTTGTTAGTTTGCTTACGCTTCTTGTTGGATGCCGCTAAAGTTCTTAAAAAGCTAGTATTGGCCACATCACCACTCTTCACGCTGGCTGATGACTTACCACTCACCTTGTTGTCCTTGATGGTCATATCCGCAGTACTAAAATTAGCGAGCACGAACGGGATCTTATTCTTAGACGACGTAATCTTGTTACCCGTTACTGTGACATCAGTGATATCGCCAGCACCATCGTTCTTTTCAAAGTAAACGTACCGGTTATCCGGATTTAAATTGATAAACTTATTGTTCTTGATGTTCAGGTTCTTCATCGTAATATCTTCACGCGTATTATATAACCGAATATAATTACCAGAACCTAAAACAGTCTTGTTTTCGAACGTGTTGTTTTCAATGTACAAATCAGACACCGCAACGAAGTGGAGATTGGCACCATCTTCTTCCACTAATGGACGGGCGTCCTGAACGTAATTCCCTTTGAAATAAATATCGTGAATCGTACCATTAAATAATTTAGTGTACACCGCATGCTCACCAATTGGATTTGGTGCGTATGATTTTACTGAACCTGTTGATCGCGATAATGGAAGAAATTGATTGTTGCTAACGTAAATATTGTATGAAGGCAAGCCATCATACTTATCGCCAGAATTATGGTACGACATCGCCTTTGAGTTGGAATAATCCACTTGGATGGCTTCTTTGTACTCATAACCTTTCTTAGGGTTGAATCCCTTAAAGACTGAATTCTTAATATGAATGTTGTGACTACCGTTAATATCAATATAGTGACCAGTTGGAGACGAAGCATTATAGAAAGTGCTCTTGTTAAACGTCACGGCTGACGCATGATGAATGCTTTGTACGAAAACACTTTGAACATTAGCTGATGGATGGGTGCCACGGAATGTCGCATTATTCCACGTTACATCATGAACACCGGCATCATACCCTGTTCCTGGGCTTGGATATGCAAAGGCGATACGGTCACCACGACGAATTTGGAAAATGGCGCCCTTATCAAAATTAAACGTCACATTAGATCGTAGCTGAATCGCCTTCATCTCATCGTCAGTAAATAAATACGTGCCCTTTGGAATATGAATGGTCATGGGTGTCTCTTCGTTATATTTATCTAGTAGTTTCTGTAAAATTGGCGAGTTATCAGTTTTATCATTGCCCACCATACCTTGATTTTTAGCGTTAACAGTAAAACCACTAGCTGCTTGAGCATTGCCAAGATGGCCTTGATCAAAGTAAACGTATCCTCCTGCGGTTGTTGCGCCCAATAATAAAAGCGCCGCTATGTATTTAACAATTTTTTGCATGCTTGCTTCCCCCTCATTAAATTTGACCTCTAGAGCCATTGTACCGAATTTCACGATAAGTTGGCGTTTTTTTGCATAGAAAATTGTTAAGTTTTGAAGACACAAAAAAAGATTGCCACCAACTTACTGTGACAATCTCCTTAATTTTATCAATATTAAAGGACTTTTTTATCGACGTACTTTTGTTCCAAATCATTGAAGTCATAATCTTTTAACTTTTGAATGTCATCCTTACCACTAAATAATGCTGTATAGGATTGTGCAACCATCAAGTTGATTTCTTGGTCCTCGTTGTATTGAACCACAATCACAGGAGTCCCATGTTCAAATGCGGCACCAATTTCAAAAACAGTTCCTGAATCGGGTTCGTTTTCTTTAGTTTCTTCCAAACGGTAATCCAAGATTGCGACCACTGCGTCAGCACGACGAACTTGGCGCATGTCCGAAGCAAAAGTTGCCACTTGCCACTTGAAGGAACCAAATTCTAAATCATCGTGTTGATGTTCCATTGGAACGAAAATACCATCAGAATCCACCGTTTTGTTAGCCTTAAGCAATTCGAGAACTTCCTTAATGCGGGCGTTTTGATGATCACTAAAGAATGGCGCTGCTAAGTAAATTTTGTTCATTGTCAAAAACCTTCCTTGCATACATATAGTGGTGTTGTAATAATATTACCACAAAATATAGCGACTTTTAGTTGAAAATAAAAAAGAAACCGATTTTTATCGATTTCTCATTCAGTCTTTGATTAATGGAATTGCATACCGCCATCCACTTCAAGGGTTTGGCCTGTAACGTAGTTAGAATCTGGGCCAGCCAAGAATGAAACGCCAGCTGCGACATCTTCTGGTTCTGATAAACGCTTGAGGGCAATGTCTTTGGCGAAGGTTTGCATCCCCCACTCATCATCCTTACCTGCATTTTGACCAACTTGGTGCGCAATATCAAACATCATTGGTGTCTTCACAATACCTGGTGCAAAGGCGTTCACAGTGATGCCTTCTTCAGCCAAGTCACGAGCGGCAACTTGGGTAATACCACGAACCGCAAACTTAGTACCACTGTAAAGTGCCAAGTTCGGATTACCCACAACACCAGCTTGAGAGGTTGCGTTGATAATCTTGCCGCCATGACCAAACTTCTTAAATTGTTCATGTGCAGCTTGAATGCCCCACAGGGTACCGGCAACGTTAACGTGATAAACCGTATCAAATTGTTCTGGTGTAATCGTATCAATTGGTGTGGTTGGGCCTAAGCCAGCGTTGTTGACGATAACGTCGAATCCACCAAGCACTTTTGCTGCTTCTTTTACAGCAGCAAAAACGTCGTCACGGTTGGAAACGTCTACTTTAAGGCCAACTGCCTTACCACCCGCATCGTTAATTTCTTTGGCGACCGCATTTGCGCTCGTTTCATTCAAATCAGCAACCGCTACCGCAAATCCATCATCGGCTAAGCGCTTTGCAATTGCTTCCCCAATTCCTTGTGCTGCTCCAGTAACAAATGCAACTTTTCCAGTTAATTCAGCCATGTTATCCGCTCCTTTTGTGGTTGATACAAGTTGAGTATACCATCTAAAGTAAGCGCTTTCTACTGGAACGATTAATTTTCTTCTCAAATACGTTTTAAGTTGCTTTATCCCTTAGCTTAAGCGAAAATAATATCAAACTACTCGATGATTGGGAGGCGTCAAATTGAAACTTATTTTAGATACGCCATTAATCGCACAACGCCCAGAATTACCTACCGGCTGTGAAATCACTGCCGTTACCATGATGCTGGCCGGGGCTGGCTTTACTGTTGATAAAGTCGACTTAGCCCATCGAATGCCTTACGATTCGGATGATTGCAACAAGGGATTCGTCGGGGATCCGTTTACCGACGGTGGTAACAGCATCTTCCCCAAACCTCTACTACCACTCGTTACCGAAATTGCTGGTAATGCGTTAGATCTAACTGGAAGTAACATTGATCAACTAACGGCTCACATCGCCGAAACGCAACACGCTGTCGTCACCTGGGTTGGCGAATTCGATGGCTTTCATACCCACGCCTTAACTGTTACCGGTTTCGATGACGATCAGCAAGTCATTTACTTCAATGATTGCTGGACGGAAAAACGTGACACATTGTCGTACTTCGAGTTTGAACAGATATGGGCGCGCCATGCCCATCGTGCACTAAGTTTCTAAAGGAGGAATTGTGAATGGTCCCATTGGTTAGAGTGATGTTATATGTTAATGATGTTGAGGAGAGTGCCAATTTTTAGGTGAAGTACTTTGGCTTTGAAATTGTTAGCGACGTCAAAATGGTTGACGGCTCTAAAAATGTCGACATCCAGGTAAATGAAGGTATGCGCCTTTCCCTCTTCTCTCGTGACTTCATCAAGCAGTATTCACCCGAGGTGTTGGATAACGAACCGTCACTTCTTTTCACAGTTACAAATTTCGAAGAATTACACCAAAAATTAGCGAATCAAGGTATCAAAGTCGGCGACATTGTGCCGAACGGTCCACATCGTGCATTTAATTTTCCAGATAATGAAGGCCGCTATTACGGCATTAGTGAAGGATAAGAAAAGGTTTTGACCAATTGGTCAAAACCTTTTCTATTATTTCATCTTAATACTCAAGTCACCCAAACCATCGATGTGGCTCTCTAGCTTATCCCCCGGTCTCAAGTAAACTTGAGGATTGCGACCATTACCCACACCACTTGGCGTACCAGTGAAAATTAGGTCACCGGTCTTTAATTCTACAATTGAAGACAAGTACTCAATCAGCGTTGGTACATCGAAGATCATCTGGTTCAAATGAGCAGACTGCATTTTCTCACCATTGACGTGTGTCGTTAGTTGCAAGTCTCCTAAGCTAGCGACTTCATCAGGCGTCGTCAGCCATGGCCCAACCGGACCGAATCCAGCAAACGACTTCGCCATTGAAAATTGTGGCGTCGCATTCAAGAATTGAACTTCTCGATCCGACAAATCAAGACCAACCATGTATCCGGCAACATAATTAGCGGCTTCGGTCTTTGAGATATTTCGACCATCCTTGCCAATCACTACCACAAGCTCGGTTTCCCAGTCTGTTTGGTCGCCGTGAACCGCAACTTCAGTGTGTGAACGCGTCAATGAGCTACTGAACTTGGTAAAAATACTTGGTGCTTTTGGCAACTCAATATGAATTTCCTTAGAGTGATCGACGTAGTTCATCCCCACAGCAAAAATTTGTTGTGGAACAGGAACTGGCACCTCTAAATCAGCTAATGCGAGAGGTGTGGCGTCGCCCAGTTGGTTCGTCGTAATCTCTGCCAATGAAGCGGCTAGTGCATCATCTGCGCCAATAACTGGACGTGCCAGCCACTTGCCGTCCTCGTTTGTAATTTGAACTGGTTGACCCTTTATCATACCTAACTTCATTTTGAAACTTCCCTTCTATAACCGTCAATTCAATTATAGCGCGAAATTAGTTAACTAAAACTTCCAATCCAGCAGCAATCAAACCACCGGCTAACGGACCAACCATTGGTACCCAGGAATAGGACCATTCAGCACCACCCTTGTTGGGCACAGGCAAAATCGTGTATGCTAAACGAGGCCCCCAGTCACGCGCTGGATTGATGGCGAATCCGGTTGTTGTACCAAGTCCCATCCCAATGACTGCAATCAGCATCCCGACAATGAATGGCTTAAGTCCTTCGGTAAAGTTACCGAGGTTCAATAAAATAAACACGAAAACAAATGTCGTAATTAATTCTGAAAGGAAATTGAAAAATGGGGCCTTAATGGCTGGACGAGTAGCAAAAATACCAACCGAATTGCCTTCTGCCTCATTAGTAGTCGCCTTGAAATGTGGGGTAAATTGAATAATAACTAACGCTGCACCGATGAAGGCACCTAAAAATTGCCCCAATAAATATGGTAAAACTTGTGACCATGGAAAGAAGCCAAAGGCCGCAAATCCAATTGTCACAGCTGGATTCAAATGACCATCTGAGCCAAGCATCCCTGCAACATAAACACCCATCGTAACCGCAAGACCCCAGGCTAGGCTGACAAACAACCAATTTTGACCCTTAGCGTATGTTTTGTTTAGGTTCAAACCAGCACCACTCCCAGCACCTAATACAATTAAAATCATAGTACCTAAAAACTCTCCCATAAAACCATTCATCTTAATCACCCATTTCTTCTATATGTTAGCGATTTCAGTTTACCATTTACCGGTAACGAGCGAAAGTCATACGCCGTTAAACATGCCCTTAAATCCATTTGACCTATTTCAACGAGCAAAATCACGAGATTGCAAGTCAATAATTACGTCACAATAGTTATCAGTAATAATAGTCAACACACCAACATCTAGATATTGGTGTGTAACCTCTAGCGTGTAGTATAGGCCTCAACTTAAAAAAAGGGAGAGACATCAATTTATGACATTCAAGAAAGTTATTGCTTCAACTCTGGGGACTGCTACAGCACTTGCTGCCGCACTTATTTTCCAAACAGCTTCTGCCAATGCAGATACTAAAGTCACGGTCAAACCCGGCGACACCGTATGGGAATTCTCACAAAAATACGACACAACTATCAAGGCAATCGAAGATCAAAACAATATTACCGGACACTTAATCGTTGTGGGTGAAGTTTTAGATCTTCCAACAGCTAACACGACACAAACAACTTCAAACACCACTTACTCAGCTCCACAAACCAGTTATCAAGCACCAAGTTACTCAACTCCATCAAGTCAATCATCATACACACCTTCAACAAACAAGAGTTATTCAAGTCAACAATCACAAACTAGCTCAACATCAACCCAAAAATCTTATTCATCAAGCGCAACCGGCTCAAGCAGTTCTGCTAAATCATGAATTGCTAACAAAGAATCTGGCGGTTCATACTCAGCTCGAAATGGTCGTTACATCGGTAAGTATCAATTAGATTCATCTTACCTAAACGGTGACTACTCAGCTGCCAACCAAGAACGTGTCGCAAACAAGTACGTTTCATCACGTTATGGTTCATGGTCAAAAGCTAAGTCATTCTGGCTTGCAAATGGCTGGTACTAAAATCAGCTCTAAGACTGTTCCTCATTTCGAGGGCAGTCTTTTTACTTTTCCTTAAAAAGCTAATGCCATAATAGCTTTTCATTGACGCCATGCTACTTTTATCGATAAACTGGTCTTAAATTGAGAACACGGAGAACTTTAAAATGAACATGACCACCATTACCGACCTAATCAGCCAGTATGGCTATATTGGAATCGCATTGTTGATCGCGCTCGAAAACATCTTTCCGCCAATTCCCTCTGAAGTCATTCTGACTTTTACCGGCTTCTTGACGCTAACGCACGGACTTTCTATCCCCGGCGCTATCTTAGCTGCGACAATTGGCTCGATTATTGGGGCCCTCGTTCTTTATGGCGCAGGGCGTCTCCTCAAGGTGGAGCGACTCGAATCGATTGTCAGTGGACGAATTGGCCAAGTTTTACGTCTCAAAGCCTCAGACATCGAAAAAGCGTCCAATTACTTTCTCAAGCACGGTGGTAAAACGATCTTCCTTGGTCGTTTTATCCCCATCATTAGAAGTATGATTTCGATTCCCGCTGGTATGACAAAGTACCCCCTAGGTCACTTTGTGATGTTATCAGTTTTCGGGACCATCATTTGGAACACCGTCTTGATCTATCTCGGTCATAGCGTAGGAAGTGCCTGGCCAAAGATTGTTGCCGGTTTTGAATCCTACTCTCATATTGCCGCAATCGCCATCGTTATTCTGTTCATAATTGGCGTAGCGTGGTGGTACTTTCAAAAGAAACGACCTGCTTAATGACAAAACCACTTAGTGAAGCGAACCCTCACCGAGTGGCTTTTTTAGTTGTTGGGCAATTTTTTGATAGGCTGGCGCAAAGTAACTATCTTTGAGATAAATCAGATTAATGGGATGACTGACCTTGAAGTCGCGCATCGACAACGTTCTCAGTTCACCAGTTACTAAATTAGGTTTGACCAATGATTTGTACATAAAGCTAATTCCCATCCTCCGCTTCAGACATTCAATGATGGTCGCTGGGTTTGACAGTTCAATCTGCTGCTGAAAATCCGCAATCTGGTAATTTTGCGTCGCTAGCCAACTGGCAAAAATGGCCCGGGTTCCAGATCCCTTCTCCCGAATCAGCAATGGTTGGATCAAACAATCGGCTACTGAAAGTTGATTATTCTCTAAAATTGGATTAGTCGCATAGGTGACGCCAACAAAGGGCTCCGATCGAATCTGAATGGCATCGAATTCTGTTTTATCAAAATTTCCCTCCACAATGCCAAACTGAATTTGACCACTTCTAAGTCCTTCCAAAATTTCAGCCGTATTACCAATGACCGTTTGAATTTTACTTCTTTGTTCAGTTAGCTGAATGATTAAGTCTGGTAATAAAAAGTGACTCAGCGATAGGGTTGATCCGATTGTGACCGACAATCCGGACCGTTGCTGTGCCAAACGTTCTAGAACCTGATGACTTTCGACAGCGATTCGAGTGACATATTGGACGAGTTCCATTCCCGTCGCGGTTAATTCAATTTTGTTGCCGACTTTATGGACCAGCTCCAGGTTTAATTCAGTTTCTAGCCCAGCAATTTGCTGTGACACTGCGGGTTGCGTAATGAATAATTGATTGGCGGTTTTCGTATAGGATTGGGTTTTCGCCAAAATTGCTAGCGTTTCGTAACGGTGATCTAGCATTTCGTTTCATCTCCATAAGTAAAATTTAGGTTATCCGAAAAAATACTAATTTTTACTTATTATACACTCATGATAAGCTATTACCGACATGAGGAGGAATTGAAAATGACACAATTTAAAACACTTAGCTTTTACATCGCATTTGGACTAACGCTCCTGTGCGCCGTACTTGGAAGCCTACTCGCCAACCTACCATACCTTAACATCGTGGGAGCGCTAGTTATCTCCCTAATTTTGGGAATGCTACTCCAGGTTTTCAGACCCGCTGTTCAGGTTGCTAAACCGGGGATTGGCTTCATTTCAAACAAGTTTCTCCGGCTAGGGATTATCCTACTGGGTTTCAAACTTAATCTAGTGGATCTCGCCCACGCCGGCGTTAAAACCATCGTTTTAGCCATCGGGATTGTGACGCTGACTATCCTGCTAGCTTACAATATCGCGCGCAAATTAGGTGTGGATCCTCAGCTAGCCATTCTAACTGCAAGTGGTACCGGGATTTGTGGTGCAGCCGCTGTAATGGGAATTTCGCCACAACTACAAACCACTTCCGCTGCGCAGGAGGAACAAAAACGTGAAGATGAGGTGCTCGCCGTTGCCATCGTTGCCATTTTGGGAACCCTCTTCACTCTTATCGAAATCGTGATTAAACCGTTACTACACATGACGCCCACTCAATTTGGCGTCATGGCTGGCGGTTCGCTTCATGAAATTGCCCATGCCGTCGCCACTGGTGGTGCTGGCGGACCCGTCAGCTTGGATTCAGCCATCATTACCAAGCTTTCTCGAGTCTTGATGTTGGCACCCGCTACACTGATTATCGGTATCTGGTACCAAAAAAACCAATCTGTTACCCAAACATCAGCACGCCAAAAGCTACCCATACCATGGTTTATGGCCGGTTTTATTCTCGCCAGTGTGATTGGAACTTTCTTACCCCTTGGCGCTACCGTCCTCAATGCCCTAGTCAAATTAGCCTATATTATTTTGGGAATGGCTATGGCCGCACTTGGTTTAAGCGTTAACTTCAAAGTCATTTTGCATCGTGGTGGCAAAGCCTTTCTCGCGGCTTTCCTCACTTCCGTTGTCTTACTTGGCGCAATGATCATAATTAGTAAAATCGGATTCTAACAAAGGAGGCTGTGCCAAAAGTAAATTTTGGCACAGCCTCTTTCCATTTAACCGAACTATTTATTTTAATCGTGCTCCAGAAGTCACTAGTTTCACGTCGTTGTCGATGGGACTACCGCGTAGTTCGCGAGTCCCAGTCGCAGTTTCCTCCGTCTAACTACGATCAACGAACAATTCCAGAACCAAATTATTCGCCAATCTAGGTTAGTACTCAGCAACTGCCCGACTTCTGTCACAACTTCTTTCCATTAATGTTCACTTCTAGCTCTCAACGCCAATAGAATCGTAATCGTATCTACGGCCTCCTGGAAAATTGCCCCCAGTAGCGCTGGAATAATCCCAGTCGACGCAACCAGCATTAAGACAACCAAGATTACAATACCAGTCAAAACATCGTTACGGGCAATTCGCATCGTATCCTGACTAATTTTAACGGCTCGGGCTAATCGATGGAGATCATCCTTGAGAATAACCGCATCCGCCGATTCACTCGCTGCAGTGGCCCCATGTTCTCCCATGGCCACCCCAACATCAGCCGCCGTCAGTGATGGGGCATCGTTGACCCCGTCACCCACCATAATAACTGGACGGCCATCATCCTTAATGCCCTTCAAAATAGCAACTTTATTTTCCGGTAATAGATTGCCATGGACTTCATCCAAACCCAAATCGGTCGAAATCGTCTTTGCAATCATAGACTGGTCACCAGTTAGCATCATCGTTTTCCCAATTCCAAGTTGCTTCAACTCGGAAATAGTTGCTTTTGCTTCAGGACGAACTTGATCCAAGAAAGTAATGACACCGGCGTATTCATCGTCTACCGAAACGTAAATCGCGGTTTGATCCAATTTTTCAATATTTTGATCCGTTACAAAATTGAGTTTCCCGACGCGAACATTCTTGCCATCAATCGTGGCTTCAATCCCTTTACCAGTCACTTCTTTAAGTTGTGTGACTGGACTCAATTGATTACTGGACGTGTAATCAATTAATGAACGGGCCAACACGTGACCTGATTGCTGTTCCGCACTGGCTGCAAAATGGAGTAACGTCTCGGCATCAAAATCATCATCGGGTAAAATACGGTCCACTTCAAGCTTACCCTTGGTTAAGGTTCCTGTTTTATCAAAGGCGATCGTCTTGGCAAGCGCCAATTTTTCAATCGTCGTCCCCGTTTTCACGATAATTCCGTTTTTACTCGCTCGGCTCATCCCCGAAACCAATGCAATTGGGGCCGCCAGAATCAATGGACAAGGCGAAGCCACAACCAGTACTTCGGCAATTCTGACCGGATCGCCAGAAATAATCCAGGCTAAAACGGCAATGACAATCGACACAATTGTGAACGGAACTGCGTAGCGATCCGCCATCCGGACAAATCGAGCCGGCTGTTGTGCCGACTGTTTAACTAATTTAATAATGGCTTGATACTGACTGTTAGCCGCGGTACTCACCGCTTGGAGTGTGATGGCCTGGTCGCCATTAATCGAGCCAGACATCACTTCGCTGCCCACCGTTTTTTCAATCGGACGCGATTCACCAGTCAGGGAAGACTCATCCATCGTCGAGATTCCTTGAATGACTTTAGCATCAACCGGCACTTGTTCACCCGGTTTAACCAAAATGTGATTGCCGACTTTGACTTCACCAGCCAAAATGTCGACGGTCTGACCATCACGCAGCAAGTGTGCCCGCTGTGGTGAGTTATCCAAAAGCGACTTTAATTCCTGACCCGCTTTTTTTGACGCGTAATCTTCTAACGTGTCACCACCCGTTAGCATGACTAGAACCATTAAACTGGCCCAGTATTGACTCACTGCTAATGTTGCCACAATCGCCATGATGGCCAACAAATCGACCCCATACTTTCCAGAACGTAGGGTCTTAATCATTTCAACGAACATTGAAAGTGACATCACGGATCCTGCAATAGTGGCTAATATTTGAGCGTACAGCGCTTGATGAAAACCAAACTCCAATAGGAGCGCAATGGCACCAATCGCAAGCGTAGCACCCAATTTCCATGCATGTTTCATACAAACCCCTCCTATTTACCAATTCTCTCACTAATGACATTATAACAAGTCTCCGGTGCTTGTTAACCTCTTGACCGCTAAATACGAAAAAAAACACCCAATTCGGTGACTTTGCTCATCATTATTTAATTAGCGTTTCATCATACACAGCTCTAGCTCCACCAATTAAACGTGGACGTGACGTGAGCATGGTGGCCCTTGCAAGCCCAATATCTTTTTGCGCCGTTCGAATTGGAATTTGCACAAATTTGACGTGCATCCCAATCTCTGTATCACCAATATCTAGACCACCATCAGCCACGATATGTTCAACTTCCACCGGATCCTGGAAAGCATGATAGGCAGCAATTTGAGCTGCACCACCTGCATGAAGGGAGGGATAGACCGTTACGATTTCGTAACCGCGTTGTTCAGCAACCTCACGTTCCACTAACAGTGCGCGATTGATGTGCTGACAGCCTTGAACCGCAAGCTGAATCCCCTTTTCCCGGAGGATTGGCAAAATGGTGTTAATGATGGCATCCCCAATCGCCTGGTTGGAGTACCCACCAATCTTATAGCCTGCCACTTCGCTAGACGTACATCCCAGCACAAACAGGCCATTTTTTGGAAACGTCACTTGTTCAAAATACTGTGTTAAGACTGCCTTCGTTTCCTCAGCGATTTGGTTTAAATCGATTTCTGCCATCATAAGATCCCCTTTTTAATTTGATTTACTTCATTACAATTGTGCCAATGCTGCAATCAATTGCTTCAATACCATGCCATGATGAAAGCCCCGATTAGTGGAAACCGTCTCTTTAATCGCAATCTGCATCAACTCGACAGTTTTGCGAACGGCGACTTCTGGCTGCCAATCTAGAATCAGTAATCCAGTTAAAATGGCCGCAAAAAGGTCTCCCGTCCCATCAAAATGGTGGGCAACTAGTGGTGACTGCTCCTGTCCCCGCAGATGATGGCCATCCTGCCACCAAACATCCGAACTATTGGCCAAATGAAGCCCCGTAATCACGATCAAGGTGTGTGGTTTTGTCTGTTCAGTTAGGCGATTCAAAACCTCGCTAATGCGCTGTTCGGTTGCCTCACTAGAGGGGTTATCACCAACTAATAGTTGGGCCTCGGTCCAATTTGGCGTCAGTACGTCCGCACGATGGCTGAGTTGCCGAATTTGTTCGACATACGACTGATTAAACCCATCGTAAAGGGTTCCATGGTCCCCCATCACCGGATCAATCACCACAAAGGAAACCGGATTATTTTCCAGATAATGATCTAACTTTGCGACCAAGGCCTCTGACCCCACATAGCCAATCGCCATGCCACTGAACTGAATATCGCTTTGACGCCAATGATTTAGAGCGCCATCAATCCACTGATCTAAATTAAGCGTTTCAGGTTGACCAAATGCCCCCGTTTGGGTCGATAGCAACGTGGTGGGCATTGTCACAACGGGAATGCCTAAACTAGCGTAAACCGGGATTGCCACGTTGAGTGAAATTGAGGTCGCTGCAGATAAATCCTGAGCGACTAGCAGTGGCGTATTTTGCATGCTTAAGTGCCTCCTAGCTGAGATAACTCAGTCGATTTTTTAGGGTGAGACTCATCAGGTAACCAACTACAGCGCCCACTAAGCCTTGCACCAAATTCATGGGTACACCCAAGATGCCTACTGGTATTTGATATAAAATTGAGTCACTCACAAAATAGCCTAATACCATCACAATGACCGCCACGATGACTGCCACGATTTGCCATCTCGGCTTCGCACGGTAGCCAATCGCACCGGCGACGAAGCCTTCTAGTCCGTGAACCACTAGCGAAAAGAGCATGTATTGGGAATAACCAGAGATTAAATCCAATAAAAATCCAGCTAAGCCACCAACAATTGCGCCATCACGCTGTCCGAGCAATAATGCTGCAATGAAAATACCAGCATCGCAGAGGTTAACGTTGCCATGAGTCATCGGGACCGGAATGATGAAGATTCTCGCAATCACCACCGTAGCCGCCGTAATCATTGCAACCAAGACAACTTCCCGTGTCGACATCTTCTCTGCAGTTTTCATAATTTTCTCACCCACTTGCCATGATTTTAATAACAGAGTAACCCTTTAGACGAGGCGTGGCAACAGAATTAGACAATAATCTCAAACTGTCCAAAAGCCAATTTTCATTGGAAAAATTAAAAAAACGAGTTGTTGTTGAAAACGGTTTCATTATCCATTAGAATGAGGATTGAATGATTAAACTTTGGAGGCCTTGCTCATGTCAAAAGTATTAGCAATTAACGCTGGTAGTTCCACACTAAAATGGAAACTCTTCAATTTGCCTGAAGAATCCGTCATTGCGGAAGGTATGGTTGACCGGTTAAATCTGCCTGCTTCAGTTTTTAAATTGAAACTTGCAAATGGCGAGAAACATAATGAAACTCGCGATAACATCACCAACAGAGAAGCCGCGGCCATGGTACTGACACGGCTAAAATCACTACATATTTTGGAGCATCTACATGAAATTGTCGGGGTCGGCCACCGTGTTGTTGCCGGTGGTGAAGAATTCAAAGATTCCACAGTGGTGACACCTGAAGTTCTGGATAAAATTAAGGCTCTATCTGCCTATGCCCCTCTTCATAATCCAGTTCAAGCCTACTACATTCAAACTTTCCAAACGCTTTTACCTGATGCAACTCAAGTAGCCGTTTTTGACACGTCGCTATTCACGGAAATGCCACCAGTTAACTATATGTACAGCATTCCATACGAATACTACGAAAAATTTGGCGCCCGCAAGTATGGTGCTCATGGGACAAGCCACCGTTACGTTGCCCATCGTGCAGCCGAAATTTTAGGTAAGCCATTTGATTCGCTTAAGATTGTCACGTTACACTTGGGTTCTGGATCCTCAATCACCGCGTTTGATCACGGCAAGGCCATCGATACCTCGATGGGCTTCACTCCATTGGCTGGTGTCACCATGGGCACGCGTTCCGGCGATATCGATGCCTCGCTAGTCGCCTACCTGATGCAAAAACTGAACCTAACGAACGTTGAGGATATGATTGATATCCTCAACCAAAAATCTGGACTCTTAGGAATTTCCGAGCTCTCCCCTGATCAACGTGATCTGGAGGAGGTGCAAGATTCGAATCCAAAAGCTAAACTCGCTCTCGATATCTTCGTCAACCGAGTCATCAGCTACGTTGGAAGCTATATCGGTAAACTAAACGGGATTGATGCCCTCGTCTTCACAGCTGGTTCTGGTGAAAACGGCATTGAACTCCGTCAGAACATTGCGGATCAATTGAGCTATTTCGGCATAACGGTTGATCCTGACAAGAATAACGTTCGCGGTAAGGAAACGATTTTAAATAAAGAAAATGCACCCGTTGATGTTTTAATCGTCCCAACCAACGAAGAGCTCATGATTGTCCGAGATGTCGAACGTTTGGGTCACATCAGTTAATGACTTTAGGTGGCAGGTCTGCCACCTATTTTTGTTATAATGAAACTATTATGATTAAAGGAGTCCGACATGGAACCAGAAACAACGCCAATTACCGCAAACGGCTATCATCAAATTGAACAGGAAATCGAGCGACTAAAAGCCACTAAGCCGGCTGCCATCAAACGATTAGCGGAGGCGGCGGCATTGGGCGATCGCTCCGAAAACGCCGAGTACAGTGAATCTAAGCGGGCCTTGGGGCAACTCAAGGGCCGAATTCATTTTCTGACCAAACAACTGCAATATTCCGAAATCGTGACGCCAGCTGACGACGAAACAATTGAAATTGGCAAAACGGTCACCATCCAATTTCTAGATGATGGTGAAGAAGAAACATTTGAAATTGTTGGCAAGCCAGAAGCTGATGTGAACCTCAACAAAATCTCGCTAGTCTCACCAATTGGAGCTGCATTGCTTGGATCAGCAGTCGGTGAAACCGTGACGGTCACCGCACCCGAGTTCAGCTACAAGGTAAAAATTTTAAAAGTCACGTTGAGTTAAGGTAAAACGGGTATAATTAAAAGTAAGTACTGGAGATTGTTTATTTATGAAATCTATCAAACTTGGCAACTCTCAATTTAAAGCATCAACTGTTGCATTAGGTATCATGCGCATGAACGTGCTCTCTGACGCAGACGCCGTTAAAGTCATCGAAACTGCTCATGACGCCGGCATCAATTTCATCGATTCAGCTGATATTTACGGTCAAGGTGAATCAGAAAACGTCTTTGGACGCGCATTAAAGCAGTCATCATTAAACCGTGAAGACTTCTATATTCAGTCTAAGGGTGGCATCGTTGTTGACCCAGAAAAAAGCCACGGTAGCGTTGTTTTAGGTAGTCGTTACGACTTCTCTAAGCAACACCTATTGGACGCCGTTGATGGCGAATTACAACGAATGGGCGTTGACTACCTTGATTCATTTTTACTTCACCGTCCAGACGCTTTAATGGAGCCTGAAGAAATCGTAGAAGCATTTGACGAATTACAAATGAGCGGTAAAGTTCGGCACTTCGGTGTTTCTAACTTCAACCCTGGTCAAGTTGACTTCTTACAAGCCAACCTTAACCAACGCTTGATGATTAACCAACTTCAATTTGGGATTATGCACACTGGCGCCATTGATTTTGGCATCCACACCAACATGCATGATGATGACAGTATTGACCACGATGGTGGTATGATTGAATACTCACGTTTACACAACATGACGATTCAAGCCTGGTCACCATACCAATACGGTGCTTTCGAAGGCCCATTCATCGATAATCCTAAATTCCCAGAATTAAACGACTATCTCCAAGAATTGGCCGACAAGTACGGCGTTACTAAGAACGCCATTGCCACTGCATGGATTGTTCGTCACCCTGCTCATATCCAAGTTATCTTGGGCAGTATGAACCCACAACACATTCAAGAAAGTGCTGCCGGTGCCGACGTTGAATTGACCAAGCAAGAATGGTACAACGTCTACTTCAAGGCGGGACATGATTTACCATAAATAAAACAAAAAGTGATTCGGTTTTCTAACCGAATCACTTTTTTAGTAGTTGTTTAATCACGTAATACCCAATAAAAAGCGGGCTAAACAAAATCATAATGAGCCGAATCGTAAAATCCGCACAGAATAAATTGTACCATTTATCACGGTAAAACGTGACAGACGGATCACGAGGCTGCATCCCTAATTCCTTATTGTTAATCGTTGGTGACGGAATCGAGTTTGTCGAGCTAACTATAGTTGTGCCACCAATGCTTCCAAGGTCAATATCAGCCATTTCCGTTTGATCTGGCCGAACAATCCGAATTTCCACATAAGGAAAAATGAAAAGGTAACTAATTATTAAGTAAATGACTACCCAGTTAAAATGCCACGAAAGATCGCCATGTGCTGATTTAGCACCGGCGAGCAGGATAGCTGGTACAAACGGAATGAGACCGAGAAAGTACGTTTTAAGAATCTTTTTCCCCATGTTAATCCCCCCAAAGAATGTAACATTTATGTAATATTGTCCTAAGATTAATCCACGTATAAGGCATAGTCAAGGAACTTAATTCAGTACTACACAAAAAAGCCGACCTACCAAAATTCAGTAGGTCGGTTTCACTTTAAATATGAATAATCCCGTTCGAAAGTAGGAAAATGGTTGCCACTGCAGCGGCACAAATCACTGCTGTAGCCGACCATTCTCGCTTCGTTAAGAATCGGTTCACCGCGTTCTTTCGAGCGAACATATAAAACACAATTCCCGGAATGTAGATAATGAGGCAGATCAGCAAGTATTGAATTCCTGCCAAGATGATCGCACCAATTTGGAAAACGAGTGCAAAGAGCCCAATCACCAATTGCCACTTATTCCCCTTAACAGCTAAGTTCTGCCAAGAATACTTCACTTGGTAGGCAGCCACGAAAATGTAGCAAATAACGATAGAAGCCGTACACAAGCTGTAGGCAAAAATATAGGCCTGGTTGGTAAATAGCAGTGAAATCAGGAACAATTGAACGATAACACCGGTAAGAACCAAGGCAGTTGTTGGGGCGCCAAACCGGTTCTTTTTACCAAAGAACTTAGGAAGAAGGTTTTGTTCAGACATGGATTGTAATGTTTCGGCTGGTAGCATGGTCCATGATAACCAAGCACCTAAAATTGAAATCAACAAACCAATACTAATGAATGTACCGCCCCATGAGCCAACCATGTTTTCAAAAATGTAGACCATAGCGGGTTCCTTCATCGTTGCTAGAGCTTCACGACTCAAGTAACCGTATGGCAGGATTGAAGCTAAAATGTAGATGACCAGTAAGCCAATCACACCCACAATCGTTGCCCGACCGGCAATGCTTCGGCTCTTAGCTCGAGCGGACATAATTGTCGCTCCTTCGATACCGACGAAGACCCACATCATGACCATCAAACAGTTTTTAATTTGGTTCAACAAGTTACCCGTGCTCATCTGGCCTTGCATATTGGTCCAGAACTGACTCGTAAACGTGTTCCCTTTAAAAAGGATTAACGCCACAATAATGAAGATAAAAATTGGAATCAATTTGCAGACCGTAATCACGGTATTCATCAGTGCGGCACTTTCAATCCCACGGTTAACCAGGAAGGTCAGCGCCCACACAACAAGACTCGCCACGATAATTGACGGTATATTATTACCACTCTTAAATGTTGGAAAGAAATAGCCTAACGTGCTCATAAACACCGTTGCAAAGGCAACGTTACCGAGCCACGCCGACATCCAGTAACCCCAGCCGCTGATAAAGCCGACAAAGGTTCCAAACCCTTCCTTACCATATGAAAAGATACCATCTAAATCGGGTCGTTTATTTAATAAGTTATTCAAGCAAAGGGCTAACATCAAAATTCCGAAGCCGACGACTAGCCATGCAATCATTGCTGGTCCAGGCGAAGCGGCGTTCGCTAAGTCACTGCTTAACGCAAAGATCCCTGATCCAATTGATGAGGTGATGACCAGTGCGATAAGCGTTATTCCGTTTATCGGATGAGCTGATTGTTTGTCCATTCTTTTCCCCGCTATCTTTCCTTCGCCAGTTCAGTTGCCTGACTGGCAAAATTCAATGTTTCTAACTATAGCATAGAATACATTAAAAACGTTATGAAAAATTGAAAAAGGTGTGAATTTTTATGTAGATTATTCACATTCACGGAAATCCGTAGTGAAATTTAGGCTTATCAAGGGTTATATGCATACTAACTTGTATAAATGTATAGACATATTTACAAACGTAACCGGTTTCATTGACTTTTTATACAAGCCCAGCAAAAAAGGCCAGCTGATTAGCTGGCCTTTCTTTCAGTGCAAGATTAGTTTATCCCCACACCTTTGTTGCGATATCCTTAACCAAAGTAAGTTTATCCCATTGTTGTTGCTCAGTTAACTTATTTCCTTCTTCAGTGGATGCAAAGCCACACTGTGTCGAAAGCGCTAAGTTATCCAATGGCACATACTTTGCAGCTTCGTTGATTCGTTCAATCACAGTTGGTTGATCTTCTAATTCTGGGAATTTTGATGTAATCAAGCCCAATACAATTCGCTTGTCCTTGTCACCATTCCAAATTTTAGCCAATGGCGCGAAACCGCCGGCACGTTCGTTATCGTATTCCAAGAAAAGCCCATCGTAATGTAATTGGCCCAAATACTCAGCAACCACATCGTAACCGCCTGAAAAGAGGAAGGTTGACTTGAAGTTTCCGCGACAAATGTGCGTGGTGACCGTTAAATCTTCTGGTAATTGTTCCAGTGAGGCGTTGATGACGCGAACCGCATCGTTTGCTAATTGAACATATTTTGCGTGTTCCTCAGCTTGGTCAGCCGTTTCGTTCAATTTGCTGATTAAGAATGCCCAAGTCGTGTCATCAAGTTGGATATAACGACAACCCAATTCGTAGAAATGTAGAATCGTGTCGCGATAAGCGTCAGCTAGTCCATCAAGATAAGCCTCCCATGAATCATAGAATTCAGACCAATTATCACTTCGGTTGTCCCGGAAAAGCATTGTTGGGGAAGGAATTGTTTGCTTAGCAAGAACCCCTTCAGGTACAACACTATTAAGCTTCTTGAAGCTTTCAAAAAATGGATGTTCTGGATTAAAGCGAACTTGATCAACTAAGTGAGCATTATCTGTCCGCGTCTTATCACCCTTAAATTTATAACTTTGGTGATAGTCGTAACGACCAACGCCATTCAAGCCCCAAAGGAAGTCTAAATGCCACCAACTACGATTAAACTCACCATCAGTTACTGCGTGAAGCCCGATTTCTGCTTGCTTTTCCACAATGCGTTTCGTTTCATCAAATTGAATTTGGTTTTTAACGATCTCATCAATTTTTCCGGCCACAAAGTCTTCACGTGCCTGCTTTAATTTATCCGAACGCAAAAGGCTTCCCACCACGTCATAGTTAAATGGTGCCTTAGTTAATGTTTGTTCACTCATCATCAATTCCTCCATATCTATCCAATAAACCATACAAAAAAGCACTCGTCCTCATCGTCTAATGACGATTCAGGGACGAATGCTCGCGTTACCACCCATATTCGCATCACCTTCACAAGTAATGCCTCACTGATACCTAACAGTATCTGGCAAGCTATCGGTTGCAACCAGCCGATCTGCGTGAACACATCGGCAACTATTCAGAGCTCATCTTCAAAAAATCATTGCGTGCCCTTTTCCACCAACCGGACTCTCTTACTCGCGTTGATTCTTCTACTCTTCTCCTCAAAGTCTGTTTGTACGTTCATTAAAATTTGATTATAAATATAGGCTATTTCAACCCGTTTGTCAAATCATTTTCTAAACTTCTACTGGCTGATCAATCGCCGTTAGCAGCGCTTTAGTGTACAACAAGAGTTCTTTTGGCGCATTTTGACCATCTTTACCCACAATATCAACCATTGCACTCCCGACAATAACACCATCCGAAATCTGTGATAGCTCGTGTGCTTGTTCTGGTGTATGAATACCAAAGCCAATCGCAATCGGCACATCCGTATAACGACGAATTTCTGTCACCGTTTCACCAAGCGCCTTAGTAAATGAATCTCGAGTCCCTGTAACGCCCATTGAGGACACCATGTAAATGAAGCCCGTCGCTGCTTTCGCAATCATCGGAATTCGTGCTCCCGAAGTTAGTGTAATCAACGGCACTAGCGCAATTCCATGCTTTTCGGCGATTGGCGCCAATTCATCACGTGACTCATATGGCAAATCCGGAATCACCAATCCACTAATATTTAACTGTTCGAAACGCTCACAAAAAGCTTCGTAACCATACTTGAACGGAATATTGATATAAGTCAGAAATACCAGTGGCACCTGCGTTTGTTCACGAATCGCCGTTACCATTTGAAAAATACGCTCGACCGTAACGCCTTGATCAAATGCTCGTAAATAGCCGGCTTGAATAACCGGACCATCCGCTACTGGATCTGAAAATGGGATTCCCAATTCAACCACGTCTGCACCGGCCTCAGCTAGTGCGATCACGTTGGAGACCGTCCCTTCAAAATCAGGATCTCCCGCAACGACAAACGGAATAAGTGCTTTATGATTTTTGAATGCCTCATTTAATTTAGTCATCAATTTCAACCCCTCGGTATTTAGCAATCGCAGCAACATCCTTGTCACCACGTCCTGATACAGTGCAAACAATAATTTTATCTTTCGCCATGGTTGGCGCAATTTTACGGACATAGGCTAAGGCGTGACAACTTTCAATCGCCGCAACGATGCCCTCCTGTTGTGCAATGTATTCAAATGCAGAAACAGCTTCATCATCAGTAATGCCAACATATTGGGCGCGACCGCGATCCTGTAAATCAGCGTGTTCCGGTCCGATGCCTGGATAATCTAGCCCGGCAGAAATCGAATAAACTTGGTCGATTTGGCCGTCATGATTTTGTAGGAACATCGATTTCATCCCATGAAAAATGCCAGTACTACCCTTTTCCAAGGTTGCCGCATGCTGATCTGTATTCACGCCTTTTCCGGCAGCTTCCACACCCACTAATTTAACGGATTCATCATCAATAAAGTTAGCAAAACTCCCGATGGCATTACTACCACCACCGACGCAGGCAACTACCATATCAGGTAATTGATGGGCTTGTTCGGCCAATTGTCGCTTTGTTTCTTGGCTAATCACACTCTGAAAATCGTGCACTAATTTAGGAAATGGGTAAGGACCAACCGTAGAACCAAGAATATAAAAAGTATCGTCAACCCGACTCACCCATTCCTGCATTGTTGCGTTGACCGCATCCTTCAACACCATGGAGCCACTTGTGACGGCATGCACCTTAGCACCCAATAGTTCCATTCTATAAACGTTGAGTTTTTGTCGTTCTGTGTCTTCCTTGCCCATAAATATTTCACATTCCATCCCCATTAAGGCTGCCACAGTTGCCGTTGCCACACCATGTTGACCTGCACCGGTCTCGGCGATAAACCGCGTCTTTCCCATGTGCTTGGCTAATAGTGCCTGACCCAGAACGTTATTAATCTTGTGAGCACCGGTATGATTCAGGTCCTCCCGTTTTAAATAAATTTGAGCACCGCCAAGATCCTCAGTCATGTTCTTGGCAAAATACAGTAGTGAAGGGCGGTTAGCGTAATCGCGAAGTAGCGTGTGGAGTTCTTCCTGGAATTCAGGGTCATCCTTCAATTCATTGTAAGTTGCTTCAATATGATTTAACTCATTCATTAGGGTTTCAGGAATGTAGCGACCACCAAATTGGCCGTAATACCCCTTTTTTTCAGTTGCCTCTTTTAATTGTTCCATTATCATTAGCTCCTTTTGTGGGCGAGGGTGACAACTTCACGCAACTTCACCATGTCTTTTTCACCATCCGTCTCGACGCCACTTGAAAGGTCGATCATGTCTGGATGGACCGTTTGAATTGCTTGCTCTAGGTTCGTCGGGTTAAGTCCACCCGCTAACACCAGTGATTGATTCGTTGGTCTGATTGCTGACCAATTTAATTGCTGTCCACTGCCTTTGCCGGCATCAACCATGACGTATTCCGCGATGGTTGGCCGTACCTGCTTGCCAACCATGTTGATAACTGGAATGCGATGGTCTTGTAATTGCTTAACCAGTCCCTCACTTTCATGCCCATGAAGTTGCACGAAGTTGATAGCACCTGAGTCGACCGCCATCACCATTTCAGCTAACTGCGCATCTACGAAAACCCCAACGGTAGGAATCTGAGCATCGATTTCAGCTCGTAACCGTTTGGCTTGAGCTAACTCAATTTGGTGTTTACCGGCCGCAAATACAAAGCCAGCAAAATCCGGTTGGGTCTGATTGACCACGTCAGCATCGTGACTCGTTCGAATGCCACAGATTTTAATTTGAGTCATTGGCTACCCCCGCCAATTCACGAGCGAGTTGGCGCTTGTTACTAGCACGCATGAGTGTTTCACCAATCAGGACGCCATTGATGCCAGCTCGTTCTAATTTAATGATGTCGTCACGCGTTTTAATGCCACTCTCCGCAATCATCGCTACGGTTCCCGGTACAGCTGCTCGCAGTTCGAGGCTGTTATCCAAGTTCATCGAAAAATCGGCTAAATTCCGATTATTCACGCCAATAATTTGTGCACCAGCAGCGACTGCTCGTTCAACTTCCGATTGATTATGTGCCTCCACAATTGCTGACAAGCCTAACGACGTGGCTAAAGCTAAATAATCTTCCAATTGTTGCTGCGTCAAAATGCTGAGTTGCCCTTGAAAGTACGTTTGTTCCGTCAAAACCGAAATTGCCGTGACGCCGGCTGCTTCGTAATCAGCCGCAATTTGTTGATAGGGAAAATCTGTGGCAATTAACCCCTTCGAGGGAGACGCTTTTTTAACTTCACCAATAATGTGAATGCCAGGTTGCTTCAGAATTTCACTAAACCGCAAGCCCTTTCCTATTGGTAATGCCTCAGCTTGTGTCCGCATCGTGACCAAACTAGTGTGGGCCTTTTCACCCGCCACACGTTGCTGGGTTGCGGCGACTAAGTCATCTAAAATCATGCGACCACCGCCCGTTGACTACGTTCGATAAATTGCTCTAGTTTAGCCGTTGCTTGGCCAGAGTCAATTGTTTGGGCCGCCAGTTGAATGGCTGCCGCCAAACTAAGTTCAGGTCGAGCCACGTGAATGGCCCCCCCCGCATTCATCAGGACAATGTCACGAGTTGCACCAGAATTGCCGCTGAGAACCTCGCGGGTAATAGTCGCATTATCTGTTGGTGTGCCACCCACGATGTCAGCGTGAGGCGCACGTTTAAAGCCAAATTGTTCTGGCGTAATGTCGTAAGTTGTAAGCTCGCCGCTGCGTAGTTCAGCAACCGCGGTACTATCCGTTATGGAAACTTCGTCCAATCCATCTCGACCGTAAACAACCATCGCATTTTTCACGCCTAGCTTGGTAAGAACTTGCGCCATTGGCAACAGTAAGGATTCTGAGTAAACACCCAACAATTGATTTTCAGCATGTGCGGGGGTTGCTAATGGTCCCAAGATGTTGAACAAGGTGCGAATACCAAGTTCTTTTCTGACGGGTGCCACGTACCTCATGGCTTGGTGATATTCTTGAGCACATAAGAAACAAATATCAATCGTGTTAAGCATTGATGCACTGGTTTCTGGTGCACCGTCAATCTTAATTCCTAAAGCTTCTAAGACATCTGCAGCACCACTTTTTGAGGAAGCGGCGCGATTACCATGCTTTGCTACCGGAATTCCAGCCGCTGCAACCACTAATGCTGCGGTCGTCGAGATATTAAACGAGTTGGAATGGTCACCCCCGGTTCCGACGATTTCCAGCACCGGTTTTTCAATTGCAACTGGGAGTGCGTGTTGACGCATTGCACTCGCTGCTCCAGCGATCTCTTCAACAGTTTCTTTTTTGATTGCAAGTCCCGTCAACAAGCTGGCAATTGGGACGTTGGTGGCTTGACCACCCATTATTTCATCAACTACGGTTTGGGCTTCGTTAAAGGTTAAATCCTGTTTTTCTGCAACTTTCTTGATGGCTTGTTCGATCATAAGTATCACTCCTAAATTTTGTTGGTTTTGCGAATTCATTCAGTGAGTGTCGCCATCGTTTACCGGGGTTAATTGTCATTTTAAGGACCTCCTTGGAATACAAAAAATCCGCCCACAACAAGTCAACAACTTGTTAAGGACGGATTATTCCGCGGTGCCACCTTAATTCGACAAAGAGCTAATCCTGTAAGTAAAACGGATTAGTCTTTTCGCGCTTAGCAGAGGACTAACATCCTCCCGGCAACTGACGTATGCCTGACGTTTCTCCGTACTCGACTTGCTTTCGGAAGAACCCTCAGTGGTCCATTTAATCGTCTGCGTTCGGCTACCATTCTCAGCACCGGCAACTCTCTTTACGTGCACAACGATCTTGATCTCCACCTCATTGGTTTTGTGAGCGAATATTTATGTTGGAGCCAATATTAGTACTTGGTGATAAATTCGTCAATACCCTAATTTAATTTTAATCTCATTAGTCAACTAAACTTCAACCTCAGTCTTATAACTGACCGTACTTTCACCGTTACCATTAGGGCTCACAATTAACTGTCCGGGAATTTGGGCGCGCAGCTCGCGGACATGACTAATAATACCGATCATGCGCGAGCCACTTTCCATTGACTGTAACGTGTCCATCGCCCGATCCAGTGCGTCCTCATCTAGAGAACCGAAGCCTTCGTCGATAAATAGTGCTTCAATTTTAATCCCACCGGCTTGGTTTTGAATCACCTCTGCGAGTCCCAAAGCTAGTGCCAACGCTGCAATGAAACTTTCTCCCCCGGAGAGCGTGTTCACACTACGATCCTTCCCCACGTTATCATCGTAAATATTGATGTCGAGTCCTGATTTACCCCGGCCGGAACCCGGTTTATCTGCTAAGACGAAGCGGTAACGGTCGTTGGTCAAATGCTGTAATCGATTATTCGCGGTATTCAAGACCCGCTCTAAATAAGTTCGTAATACATAACGCTCCAAACTGAGGCGTTGACTACCGTTACCATTGACTACTTCGCTAAGTGCGGCAAGTTCATTCAACTGCTTAATCTGATCCGTTTGTTGATCAACCAACTTCGCCATTTGATGAACCAACTCTTCATTGGCTTTAATGACTTGTTGGGCGTCATAATGAGCTTGACTAGCCTCATGGTAGGCTTGCTCAGCCTCAGCAACCGCCTCGTCCAAAACCGTTAAATCGGGTTGACTTTGATCACCAATGGTCGCTTTAGCTTGTTTTAGTTCACCCTCAATTTCACTCTGACGCTGTCTAAACTGATCCGATTGCTGCTGGATTGTTGCAACTTGATCTAATTGCTGAATCAGGTGCACAAGTTCAGCTAAATCAGTGGTTTGAAGTTCCTGTTCCGTAGCAGTCGTGAGTTGTTGTGTCACTGTTTTAATCTCGGCCTGCCGGTTTTCAATGGCGGTCTGCGTATGTCCTAAATTGACGGTATCCTGCGTCACGCTCGTTCGTAACTCATCAACTGCCTCTTTAGCTGCCTTGAGCTCTGCTTCATAAGTATTATTCTGACCCTGCAAGGCGGTCAGTCGTGCCTGATAAGCCTCAACAGTTGGCAAATCAGCCGGCAACTGTTGGAGCAACTCGCGCTGTTGTGTCTCGAGCGCCGTCTGTTGGAGTTGTTCCGTACTTTGATGAGCTCTAAGTTCTTCAACTTGCTGTTGCTTTGCTTCAACTTTGGCGGTCAGAGACCTTAAATCTTGTTTGGCTTGCCCAATTTCTTCAAGGTCACGCTCCGTGGTGCTGAGTTTCTGTTGAGCATCTGAAAGTGCTACTTCGACCGACTGTCCTTCAGGCAATTCAGCGAGCTGATTCAGCTTATCCGTAGCGTTTTTCGCCTGCTGTTGGCGCTCGGTTAAAGTCGTCTCGACTGCGCGCAAATCCTGTTGGGCTTGCGATAACGCTGTAGTCGCTTGATTTAACTGCTCTTCAGCCGTTTTAACCTCGGCTTCACTCACATCAATTGTGGTGGTGAGTGCCGGAGCAGGATGCTCAGTCGCACCACAAACCGGACAAGGTGTCCCTGGCTCTAATTGCGCACTTAACCGTGCAATTTCCTGAGTTAGCCACTTTTGGTTCACCGCCTCATAAGCAGCTTGATAATCATCGTGAGTCTGTTGGGCTGACTGCACAATTTGCGTAGCCTGCGTAACCTGCACCTGACTTTCAGTCACTTGAGCCTGTAGATTGTTCACCACCCGTGTCTGCTCAGCCACCCCATTCAACTGGTTCAGCTGTAACTTCAACTCAGTTTGTTGCTTCAGCAAAGCTGACTCCTTGGCAATCGTTTCCTGCAGTTGTGTTACTGCTTGCTGATTAGCGGTTAAACTCTCCGAAACCGTTAGTTGTTCCTGCTTTAAGCTCGCTAACTTTTCGTTTTGCGTTTTTAAGCCAGCTTCTACACTGGTTAATTTTTCATAGTTGCCACGTACGGCCTCTAGTTTTCCTAACTGCTTAGTGAGCGTTGCCATTGCGTCCTGTTGATTGGTCAATTCCGCTTGACGTAGCTGGGCACTGGCTAAGTCCGTATTTTTACGTTTTAGCCGTTCGTCAATCGTGGCCAAATCAGTGGTTAACTTGGCTAAATCGTTGGTTGCGGTTTGCCAGTTTTCTACTTTCCCCTGCAAAGTTTGCGCCCATTTCAAGTGTCCTAAATGCGTTTTAAGTGCAGCCATATGATCAGCTTCTTCGGTTAGTGACTGCTGATTTAGCTGTAATTCGGCTAACTTTTGAAGCTGTTCGGTTAGCTTTTGACCGTTTGTCAGTTTCAATCGTGCTTCATTTAGCTTGGTTTCCGCCCGTTTGCTTTCCTGAGCCTTCTCTGTCAATGCTATTTGCGCCTGAGTTTGCTGCTCTTTCATGAGTGCGATTTGCTCAGTTGCTAACCCTAACGCCGTGGCAGCCACTTGATTATCATCGGACCACTTGAGTTGTTGTTGTAAGAAACCTAGATTCTGCTCCAGCGATGCATTCGTTTTTTTCTTTTCTGCCAACATGGTCTTTAAAGCTTCCGCCCAATTTTCAAACAAACTAGTCCCAAATAAGTCTCGTAAAATAACTTCTTTATCCCCACTTGAAGCCGTTAAAAATTCCCGAAATTTACCCTGAGGAATTAAAATAATTTGTTTGAATTGGCTAGCCGTCAGTTGTAACAGATTTTTCACGTAGTCATTGACTGGATTAATTTTAGTCAATTGGTCTACTTCCTGGCCCGTCGCATCATAAACAGTTAACGTTACCTTTGCTGGTCGATCGGTTCGACCACCGCCATTCTTTTTTTGGACGGTTTGCTCCGGCTTCCGCTCGATTTCATACGTTTGTCCTTCGTGCGCAAACGTGAATCGTACGCTCGTTTCATCCTCGGCAGTCGCAAAATCGGCGCGCATTTGTTTGCCATCTCGCTCTTTTCCAGATGTTTCACCAAACAATGCAAAGACCATCGCGTCAAAAATGGTGGTTTTACCAGCACCGGTTTTTCCACTGATTAAAAAGACGGGAAAATCCGAAAACGTTGTAAAATCAATCATTTCATCACGGTAAGGACCGAAATAATGAAGTTCTAATTTTTGTGGTTTCATACAGTCTCTTCCCCCATTGCATCAGTGAGTGTTAACGCCGCCCACTTATGTTGTTCATTCGTCAGCGATCCGCCGGTTGCTTCTTCATAAAAATGATCAAGCAAAACTAGCGGGTCCAAATTGGGATCCACTCGCGATTGCTGTTCGGCAATTTCAATACCATTTTGGCGATCGATGCTGATAATGGACGGGTAAATTTTTCGTAACCGCGCCATAACATCAGTGATTTGCTGAGTATCCGCCAAACTAATGGCGATAAAATTATCCCGATTGACAGTTTCGTAATACTTCGGATCTATCAACGTTTCGAAGGATTCCGTCAGGACCTGAATGTCCTTCACTGGGGTAATCGTTTTAAACGCTGTACTCATTTCCGCTGTATCAACAATCCAAACGCCCTTTTGCTGATTAGCCTCTGATAACGAAAACTTAACCGGTGAACCACTGTATTTCACCTTTTCAGCATGCAAGGCGTCCTTACCATGCAAATGACCAAGCGCCACATAGTCAAAAGCCGACAAGCTATCGACTGCAATGGCGTCTAAGCCGCCGACTTCGACACTCGTTTCCGAATCCACGTGTTCACTTCCAGCAGCAAAGAAATGTGCCACTAAAACGTGCTTTTTGCTTGGATCAAATTGCTGCTGCATTTCAGTCACTAAACGGTTCATGGCTTGCTGAACATTTTGAATGGCGTCGTCTTCAAAGAAATGACGCACCTGGAAAGGTTCGAAATAAGGTAGTAAGAAGAACTGTGTGTCATCTAATTCTACGGGTTTCATGGCTTGTGCTACTGTCGTGTGCAAATAAAATTGGGTCGCTTCGTACCAGTGACTACCACTTCCCAACCGAGTAGCGCTATCGTGGTTCCCGCTAATGGCTAAAATTGGATAGTGATGGGTCAAATTTAAGTCACGAATCATGTCATCTAGCTCGTTAACGGACAGTTCACTGGCAACTTTACGATCGTATAAATCACCGGCAATCACGACGGCATCGACGTGTTCCTCATCTGCAATGGCTAAAATTTGTTGATAAGCATCCCGTTGCTCCTCAACCAAATCAAATCCGTGTAATTTTTTGCCAATGTGCCAATCAGCTGTGTGTAGAAAACGCATGGTGATCCTCCTTTTTGTCTCGTTCAATTTTATTGATATCAATTGTAACTTTAATTACGGTTTCTGGAAAACTTTTCTGGGCATCACGCCACTATTAAAGGAAAAAATTTGCTCATTAATAGTGTTTCATGTATCATGTTCTCATATTGTTTTAAACTTTTTTAACTTTTTAATGCTAGATATATCAACGGATTCATCAGATAAAGTTAGAAAATGCTTCATATTGAATAATAAAATTAGTACGAAAGGGACTTTAGGCTATGCAAAGAAAACTAAGCGCAAGACAGATGCAAATGATCGCCCTCGGTGGAACAATTGGTGTGGGACTCTTCATGGGGTCCACCTCCACCATCAAGTGGACCGGTCCCTCCGTCCTAATCGCGTACGGAATCGCTGGTATTTTTCTCTACTTCATTATGCGGGCCCTCGGTGAGATGTTATACGTTGATCCGGATACTGGTTCATTTTCGAAATTTGCGACTGAATATATGCACCCGGTTTTCGGTTATTTGACTGCCTGGAGTAATATCTTCCAATTTATCGTCGTCGGCATGAGTGAAATGATTGCCATTGGTGGTTATATGGAATTCTGGTGGCCTGGACTTCCAGATTGGATTCCCGGTTTGATTGCCATTCTGTTCCTCAGCCTTGCCAACCTAATTTCCGTCAAGATGTTCGGAGAGTTGGAATTTTGGTTCTCACTCATCAAGGTTGTCACAATCATCCTAATGATTGTGGCCGGCTTGGGCCTCATCATTTTTGGGATCGGCAATCACATGCATCCAATCGGAATCAGCAACATGTGGACAAACGGTGGCTTCTTCACCGGTGGTGTCAAAGGCTTCATTTTCGCCCTCTCCATTGTTCTTGCGTCATATCAAGGGATTGAGTTAATTGGGGTTACAGCTGGTGAAGCTGAAAATCCTCGTCATACCCTTGTTAAGGCCATCCAATCAACGGTTGCCCGAATTTTAATTTTCTACATTGGTGCCATCTTCGTGATTGTTTCAATCTACCCTTGGAATAAACTTGATGCACTAGGTTCACCATTCGTTGAAACGTTTGCCAAAATTGGAATTACCGCCGCAGCTTCAATCATTAACTTCGTGGTGGTGACGGCTGCCCTCTCTGGTTCAAACTCTGGTATTTACAGTGCCAGCCGCATGGCCTTTACCTTGGCTAACCGGGGCGAATTACCAAAGGGATTTTTAAAGCTAAACCGCCACGGTGTCCCTTATTGGTCAGTTATCGCCATTTCGTTGGGAATTTTTCTTGGTGTGGTCCTTAACTTCTTGATTCCAATTTTCTGGCCAGACGCTAGCAACATTTTCGTGCTGGTTTACAGTTCAAGTGTCCTGCCTGGTATGATTCCTTGGTTCGTGATTTTGATTAGCGAAATTCGGTTCCGAAAGGTCCATCAAGATAAAATGGGTGATCACCCATTCAAGATGCCGTTTGCGCCCGTTTCAAACTACATCACCATCTTCTTCCTGGTTCTCACCTTACTATTCATGTTCGTGAACCCAGAAACTCGAGTTTCTATTATTGTGGGTGTAATCTTCCTGGCAATTATGACCATTCTCTACTTCGTTAAGTTCCATGGTAATGAAGAAGAGGCGATTGCCAAATCAAAACAAGGCGAAGAAGCCGTTAAAAACGATAAATTTTAATCACAAAGAATCGCCATAATGGCGGTTCTTTTTTAGATTTTAATTGTGAAAAACATTGCAAATATTAAAACTTGATTTGTCAATTTAAGACTCCTATAGTAGGGGTGTAGCAGAAAATATGCATAGGAGGTTTTCTCATGACACAAGTTTTGGTTTTAGGTGCAAACGGCCAAATCGCCAAGTTGGCAGAAGAACGTTTCTTCGCTGACAGCGATGTCTCAGTCCGTTTGTTTCTAAGAAACGCTTCACGTTTGGGTGATCTTGGCAATAAAGCTGAGGTCATCGAAGGTGATGTCACTGATGAAGCAGCTTTAGCAAAAGCCGTTCATGGCTCTGATGTTGTTTATGCCAACCTTTCGGGGAGTAACATTGAGGCACAAGCCAAGTTGGTCGTGAACGCCTTGCATACCGAGCACGTCACCCGTCTTATTTGGATTTCGACACTCGGCATCTACGATGAAGTGCCTGGTAAATTTGGTAAATGGAACAATCAAACCCTTGGAAGTTACATTACCAACTACGCCGCAGCTGCAAAAGTTCTAGAGGAATCTGATCTCGATTACACCATTATTCGTCCTGCTTGGTTAACCAACAAGGATGAAATTGATTACGAGACGACCCAAAAAGGCGAAACCTTCAAGGGTACAGAGGTCTCCAGAAAAAGCGTCGCGGACTTCGTTTATCAACTCGTTAAGGATCCGACCAAGGAAATTGGCCATTCTGTTGGGTTGAATAAACCGAATACCGACGGCGACAAACCTGCTTGGTACTAGTCCCCTACCCCTAATCATTTAGCAACATTCTAATTCATACCCGTCCCCCTACAACGCGGTATGCCCTAAGCGATTCAGCGTAACTGCTGAATCGTTTTTTTATTTCCGTTTTCTACAATCCAGTCACAATTTCGTGACAATCCAACTTTCGGCTGCAATTCATGGCAAAATAGGAATCAATCAATCATTTAAGGAGATTACTCACATGCTTAATTTGAAAAAAATGACGCTGGCCTTCGTCACGGCTGTTGCGCTCACAGGCTTTGCAGGTGGTACAGCCCAGGACGCTAGTGCTTCGGCTTATTCAACGGTCTCATCCACTTCGATGACTAAGACTGCTTACCATAAGAAGAGCACGAGCGGTGCTGTCTATAATGCTAGCCACACCAAAGTGGTCGCAAAGCTCAAGTCTTACCCCAACACCACTTGGTACGCAACGAAGAAAGTTACTTTGAAGCATAACGGCAAAAAGGCCGTTTACTACAAGGTTAAAAATGGCGCTGGCACTAAGTCCGGAATTGTTTGGCACAAATACGTCGTCAAAGGTGCAGCACCCTTTGGTTTAAAATACGCAAAAGCAGCTGTAGCTTACGACGCTGATTCAAATAAAACGGTTTGGTCCAAGAACGGTAATACCGCTCGTCCAATTGCTTCAGTTTCCAAAATCATGACCCTTTATCTCGTTCAGGAAAAGGCTGCTGGATCAAGTGGTTCATGGAGCTCAAAAGTGAACACATCATACTCAGGTTTGAAGCGAATGGGACTAGACAGTGCTTGTGGTGGTTTCCGATTCACCAAGAATTCCTACACGGTTAAGCAACTTTTCGACGCTGCCTTAATTGATTCTTCAAACAACGCTGCTATCGCATTAGGCCAATGGGTCGCTGGTGGCTCAACACCAACCGCCAACAAAAAATTCATCACGATGATGAACAGCCAAGCTGACGAATGGGGCTTGAAGCACACCAACTTCGTTTCCTCATCCGGCTTGGAACAATCTGACTTAAGAACCTTTGGCTACTCAATCGGCGGTAGCGATGCCAACATGGTCTCCGCTAATGACGTTGCCATCATCGCTGACCATTTGATTACAGACTTCCCTAGTACGTTGACGACGGCGAAGGTCAAATCCATGACGTTAAGCGGTCAAACGCTATACAACTACAACAATATGTTGCCAGGTCGGAAATACTACTCGGCTTCTCTTAACGTGGATGGCTTAAAGACGGGATACACGCCCAAAGCCGGTTACTGTTTCGTAGGTACTGGTCAAAAATCTGGCCATAACCGCATTATCACGGTCGTCTT
The DNA here is from genome assembly GCF_000740055.1 of Secundilactobacillus oryzae JCM 18671. GTDB lineage: Bacteria > Bacillota > Bacilli > Lactobacillales > Lactobacillaceae > Secundilactobacillus > Secundilactobacillus oryzae. Next base: position 50,396 of record NZ_BBJM01000002.1, read on the forward strand.
GCATGATGAAAACGAGTTTACTGAAACTAAATCCATCATGAACATGGCTTACAACAAAAACTTGCTATAGGAACAAATAAAGACGTCTCATCCATAAAGGATGAGACGCCTTTTTTTGTAACCTTATTAGATAACGTGACGTTCAAATGGCTTGTCACTGATTCCTTCATCAAGAATCTTCTTGCTCCATTCTTTAGCGGAAAAGAGTGAGTGGTCGCGGTAGTTTCCACAGCTCGTGATATCTGTACCAGGAACATCTTCCCACTTAACCACGTTGGCAATTTCTTCAAGTGAACTCTTGAGGGCCCTGGCAACTTCGGTCGTGGTGTGTTCACCCCACATGATTAAATGGAAACCAGTCCGACAACCAAATGGTGAACAGTCAATCACACCGTCCATGCGGTCACGGAGCAATCCGGCAAGCAAGTGTTCAATCGTGTGTAAACCGGCCGTTGGAATCGCATTTTCGTTAGGTTGAACTAAACGCAAATCAAAGTTCGTGATGGCATCACCCTTGGGTCCGTTTTCCTCAGTGATGAGGCGAACGTATGGTGCTTTAACCTTAGTATGATCCAGTTGAAAACTTTCTACTTCTGTCTTTGGCATATTATTTATCACCTTTCTGTCTTATGTTTCACTTTAAAAGGCACTCGTTCCCTGTCACGCAAGGGGCGAATGCCAAAATCGGATAACCTCTTCAGTCGTACAATTATTAATCAGATGCTATTTTTAGTATAGTAACCGCAAAACTAAATGTCAATTTTAGCCGGCATCGGCTAAGCGAATGTCACGGATGTACCAAGTGTCACAGCCTGGATGCGGGTCCTGCGGTAAAGGTGCTTTTAACCGTTCGAACTGGTACTTTTGATAAAGCTGGTTAGCGACTGGTAACCGGCTGTCCGTTACAATATAAATCCGTTCATAGCCATCCTGAAGCGCGTAGTCCATTGCCTGCTTCATCAGCTGTTTGGAAAGACCGTGACCGCGAGCTGATTTATCAATGTATAACTTTTGAAGTTCACAAATACCAGCTTCCCAATCCAAAGGACCGATACCAACACCTCCCACAACTTCATCTTGCTCATTCACGGCTACCCAATAGGCGCCGTGCGCCAGTTTTTCATAGTAACTAGCTAACTCATCAAGCTGCGGGTCAAAATAAGCCGTCCCAGGTTTATCCAACTGAGCATCCCTGAGGCTTTCTTGTAAGATTCGTTTCATGGGCTGGTTATCCCGTGACTCCATTTTTCGAATGCGCATCGCGTCACTTCTCTCATCGTTTTTTAATGATTCTACCAACATCTGACAGGGAAGTCAAAAAAACTCGTGATTAGGTTCAATCAGGAGTTAGTCTTATTTATCTTCCAAAACATCATCCAGTTGATGGCGAATTTCATCATACTTCTCTGGAAACGCCGCAAATATTTGTTTGTACACATTTTTTCCTGCCGGTGTTAAGCCAATAATTCTTAACCGGCGATTACCACTCACGGTATGCTCCGTAATCATTTTTTGCTTAAGCATACTTGAAATCTTAGTAGACACGTATGAATTTTGCATCCCCGTTTTCTTAGCCAAACTCGAAGCCGTCATCGCCCCTTCAGTTGCGAGTTCACAAATAATGGCAAGATCGTTAAGCGAAAGATTCTGCTCATCCAAGAAATGGGTCGAAAACGCAGAAACTACGCGTCTAAGATTGATTAATTGCTGAATCCCGTCATGAATTTGTATTTCAGTCGAATCTTGAGATGCCATCCAAGTACCTCCCCAGGTAGTTGAAATTCATTAGCGGACAATTTACTCGCTTTTTGTCGGAATTTCTTTCTTATTTAATCATATTAAAAAGGTTAATGAAAAATCAGTAAACAACCTTAACAATTTATTTTAGACTTTTTTCCGTCATTTTCCTTAATCATGGTTTGATTCCAAACATTATGCTAGTATTAGGCTAATAAGGGACCTTTGGAGGGCAAGCTTATGAAATACTACCGCATCAATTTCAACAACAAAATTACCGATGAAACGGTAACGATTCGGTATAAGGTAATTTTAGAGGAGCCGGAAGAACAAAAGAGTATCATGCAATTTGGGAGTGCTACGTTTCAAATATTATCCGCACCAGACAACTACTTCTTGATGGGGCAGGCAGCCTTACAGATTATTCGCATGATTAATCTAGGCATGGATGATAGCTATTGTCTTACTCACGTTACATTTGCATCAAGTCAAAACCAAGATATTTTAAAAGTCCCAAAACGGGCGGCAGTTGAATCCGCTATTCGTGAAACTAATTTAGATCCGAATGCACCATTACCGGCAATTGATATTGTGAAACAGAATTTAATCGGCTGACTAAAAAGGCGTCCGAAATTTAATTCGGACGCCTTTCGTTTATTTAAAAGTAATACTTGGCTGTTCAATCGTCACAATCTGAGTTTCGATGTCTCCACCCAGGTACTGTTGAATACTGTCAGTGAGCTCCTTAAGGACTCGTTTGTGGTCCTCACGCCATTCTGGCTTTAGACACTCCACGTACATAAGGAAGTTAGTAGAATCCTCTGTTGCCTCTGAAATTTGTGAATCACGCCATGCCCAGCAACGACTCGTTACTTTAGCTTCATCACGATAAATAACTTCGCCTGCCAAAGCTGGTTCATTGTCGTCCTCACCAATTGCGGTAAAGGGTTCGCCCCCCTCAGCAACGGTCAGCTGCATGTCTCCCACAATTTTGTCTTCGTCCAAACAGCCAACTGGGAAGCCGTACTTCAATGAAATGACGTTGTACAAATCCACAATCGGATCGATGCTAGGAACAGGATTCCCCTTCTTGGCCCGTTTCAGCAAATTTTCAACCGCGAATCGCGCCCCCTTCTTCGTTTTAAACTTCGAAAAGGCTTCTCGCCATTCATGAATGAAGGGATTTTTGCTAATTGGCTCGTACGGAATTAAGTCTTCCACCTGGTCATTTGCTTCTCGCAACAAGTTTGCAGGCACTTGGCCGTGATCGTGATTGTCGATGCCCCGCACCGTAATCACCGCAACTTGAACATCCGGAAATAGTTCCCAAAAGGGTTTTGTAATTGTAAATTGATGTAACATCGTCTTCACTCCCAACGTTTAATTAATTTCAGTATAGGCTAGGTTGGAAGCGATACCAATAAGGTTTTAAATTTTCGCTAGTGTGGCCAGCCATTTTTTAGTCAGCTCATCGTCTTGTTTCTCACGAACGTACCCAATTGGAGTAAATAGCCCGCGGACCTTCGTCCAGTCCAACTGGTCTTCGGTTAGAAAGCTAGTCTGCAGCTGTCTAATCTGTTCAGTCGTTACGCCTGCCAAACGTTTCGTATCCGTTTTAAAGGTATCAATAAAGAAGTTAACAGCCAATTGCTCGGCTACCATCGTGTCTATTTGGTCCGAATTGACTTCATCCGTCACAATCAGCCGATCGCTCAGTGGTACAGCGGGAATTTCCCGAACAATAAAACGCTGTAATGCCATCCAATTATCGCTAATCACCATGTAAAACTGCCAAGGCAACCGAATATTAATCCGCTGAAAAGTCGATTTAGTAATTTGCTGAATCAACCAGGGCTGTGCTGAAATGGCCTGCGCAGTTTCTAACCACACCATCAAGTAACGCTGTAGCGCTTCCTGCTTAACCTGGGAAAGCTGCTTGCTTTGGGTGAGTCGATAGCGCCCCACCACAAAAGCCTCTAAATCCGTTGACTCAATCGATTGGCCAGTCTTCTTTTGCTTATGACGCAGCTTATTTTTAATTTTCTTTTGGGAACTTGAGCCCGCAAATTGTCCCTGCTTAACCAATTCAATCACCTTTTTCCAATTTGTTGGAACCCCAGTTTAACACAGGACCCGTGCCGCCTCAATTTTGGCGAAACACAATTGGAACTTTTCGATTCTGTACATCGTCGCTCGAAATTGGTTTATACTATTCTGTAAGCGCAACCATAAATTAATTTGGAGTGAAGATAATGGCAGACATTACGGTAATTGGCTCAAACATGATTGATTTAATCACATATATCGATAGAATGCCGACTGAAGGGGAAACGATTAGTGCCCCCTCATTTTCGATGGGCTTCGGTGGTAAGGGTTCTAACCAGGCGATTGCTGCTGCACGACTCGGCGCAGATGTTGCTATGATTACAGCTGTGGGTGGTGACGAATTCGGTGCCCAACAGCTCGACAACTACGAGAAAAATGGGATTGGTACCGAGACCATCATTCGTGGTAAAGCTAATAGTGGTGTGGCCCCTATCTTTGTTGATCCAACCTCAGACAACCGCATTATCATCGTCAAAGGAGCAAATGAGGAACTCACCCCGGAGGCTCTCAATCAGTTCATCGATGTGATTCAGTCTTCAAAACTTATTGTCCTCCAGCAAGAAATCCCACTTGAAACCAACTATCGCGCAATCGAAATTGCCAATGAAGCCAACGTACCGGTCCTGCTGAATCCAGCGCCTGCCGTTTCAGGTATTGATAAGGACTTTGTGACGCGGGTTCAATTTTATGCGCCAAACGAAACTGAGCTTGCCACAATTACCGGTATGCCGGTTGAGACCCTAGACGATATCAAGGAGGCCGCTCGTACCTTAGTCAAAGAAGGTGTCTCGAACCTCATCGTTACCTTGGGATCTAAAGGCGTTCTTTGGATTAGTCCAGACGATGCCAAACTGATACCAGCGCACAAAGTTGATGCCGTCGATACCACCGGAGCCGGTGACTCCTTCATCGGGGCCTTCGCAAATTTCTATGTTGCTGGTGAATCTATTCCAGAAGCTTTAGCCCATGCTAACGACTATTCTGCCGTAACGGTGACGCGTCCTGGTACTCAGAAATCTTACCCAACAGCAGCGGAACTGAATCGATAAATTTAAATAAAGAAGGTGCATCTCCTTGCTAATTAGGAGATGCACCTTCTTTATTTAATGTCTTCTTGGCTGCTTTTGATTTTTCACAAATCCTGAGAAGATTAAACTGCTCAAAATCAGTCCAATAATCCCAATCACCGTAGCCACTTTACCGAGCGTTAATCCCGGCGTTTGATACGTGAGTTCGATGTTATGCTTGCCAGCTGAAACTGAGGCACCGACAAAGCCCTTATTAACTACTTGAGTTGCTTGTTCTTTACCGTCAACCTTAAGCCGCCATCCATCATTGTATGGAATTGAGGTCGTCAACACACCAGCCCTAGTCGTATGGGTTTGCCCAGTCACCTTATCATTTTGAATCTTCAAGTTATTCAGCTTCGTCTTCTTCAATCTTTGCAGGCGATTTGTATATGATTGGCCAAATGGAACAGCGACAATCTTTGCACTTTTAAAGTGAATGCTGGTCACGCCAGAGAAGCGAAGTATCACACTATTACGATTCTTAGCCGAATACCCTAAATTAATTAGCGTATGAGTCTTCTTCTCGTAGTCGGACATGTTAGTGATACCCAGTTGCACACTATTGTTTGAATTATCATGCGTCTCTGCCGTCAAAGTGTAACCGGCTTCGTTCGGGTACAAAGTGGCCTTCCGCACGTCTTGGAGAATATTGAACTTTGAACGGGTTTCATCCCGAAAAACAGACTTATACCAGTCTTGGCTTAAGACGTCCTGCTTGGTAGGCACCGTGGTCGTTATCCCATCCAGATCCAAATATAACTCAGTATTCTTAGCTTGCATGGGTTGATTAAAGTTCAGTTTGTAAACCATGGTGTTTCCAGAAGCATCACTGGTGATGCTCTTTAGACCGGTTTCGTTGTCCGTTGCGTTATCTTCATAGATACTCCGATTCTTGTCCAAGGCACTTTGAAGCGTCTTAGAAATCGGATATACACCGGTTCCATAGCGTTGGTCCTTTTCAACCTTGGGTGTAAACGTCTGATAGCTTGATGCAGGTTCCGACGTATTAGTTTTGGAAATCGTCCCGTCAAAGTTGTTTCTTGACCGGTAACTGACAACTTGGTCTGCGGTCATCAGTGGATGACTAAGGTTTTCAACCGAGTAGTCAACCGTACGACTATTATCTTTAACTGCCGCCTTTCGAACACCGCTAGCAGGTGTCTCAGTCACTGCGCCGAAGGTCATACTTTGTTCACGGGCCCACGGCGTCATATTGTCGTAACTTTGCTCGCTTACTTGATGCGTTTGCACGTATGCCAGTGGTAAGGCGTTGTTATTCTTCAATAGAACGGTCCCGGTGTTATTACCCAAGCCACGCGCCTTCTTATCTCGGAAACCGCGAACATGGCCATTCTGCTTCTTAATGTACTTAAAGCCGTACGGAACGGACTGCTGCTTAGTCTGATCAATCCGCATGAACATGTACTTCACACCTAATAAATTTTCGAGGGTTGTCCGGTGGTCAGCACTCCGAATTGGATCGTTCATAGCTGCCTGCTGGTTCGCAACGGATTCAGAGAATTCCAACACTTTGCCATCTTGAACAGAATAGTAAGCGCCAATGTTATGAACACCCAGTAGCATCGGCATGTTGTTATTCACCGTCTTGTAGTTGTAATAACCCTTAGCAGTTGTTGTTCGGTAGAAGTTAGTTGATGATTGTTTTAAATACTGATCAACTTGATCATAGTAGTTTTTAGCCCATTGGGAGGCACTCCCCGACTGAACTTGTTGCGTCGAATACTTAGAAGCTTCAGGACTATAAAGCCCAATTCCAATGCTAATTACGGCCAGGAGAATTGACGTTGCCAGTCCGGTCCATTGCCAGTTTGGATGATTACCAAATAGCGTTGGTGCCACCACAATGACTAAGGAAACGGCCAAGAGCACATAGGCAATGACATCGTGGGCATATAAGAAGAGTCCTCCACCGAGTGCCCACGTCAGGGCAAACAGCAGAAAGCTAGCCGCAGCCAACGTCATAACGTCGGATTTACTTAATCGATCTAGTCGTTCTAGCGGGACTATTGCTGCGATGGCTAGTGGTAGTTGTGCCACCATGACCCATCGGTTCGATGGTGCAGCAAGAACATTGAAGGTAGCGGCAACCCATGGAGAAAGGGTTCCCAAGAAAATCAACGTTAGTACTGTAGCTAAAGCAAAGTGCTCCCTGAAGTGCTTCAGCACATAAATCAACCCCAGGAACGCAAATCCCGTAATTCCAAAAATAAGCCAAAAATTGGTACCATTGGTCGAAAGAAGTGATGCAGGAAGATCTAAATAATAATTTTGAGTATACAGTTTAAAGCCATTTGCAAACGCCGTACCACCTGTTCGAGTTGAATGTAGCATCGCGATTACGGTAGGTAGTAGTAAGACGCCTGCCGTCAGGACCGCAACCAAAATCGTCAACGCAAAGTGGCCAATAACTTGTAAGAAACTGCGCTCCAGGGTCCGGCGCATCTTCATATCAATGTAGCGAATAATCGCATAAACCAGGCTTACAAGGCCCAGTAAATAAGCAAAGTAAACATTACTAAACAACGTAAACGCCGTCGCCAGAATCATCAAAATTGGTGATTTTCCTTGATAAATCTGGTCAATTCCTAAGCAAAGTAGTGGTAGCAAAATGAATGGAATCAAGAAAAATGGGTGATGAATGCTAACGTAGAACGTAAAGCCGTTGAACGTGTATAGCAAGCTCCCAATCACAATGTTGCGGTGTTTGAATCCCAAGCTCTTTGCAAACGGAATGAATGCTAGTCCAATCGTGTAAAGGCGCATAATGACAAAGAGTTGATAGGCTCGCTCAATCAATTGAGCTGGGAACAAGGCAACTAAATAGTTAACCGGATCTCCCAATACGTAGTAAGAAAACGTCGTTAATTTATCCGCTCCAAGGCCAATATTCCAAGACCAGCCAGTCAGCGACTCCTTGGATGTTAGTAAGTGGTGGAGTTCTTTTAAAATTGGGAAATGTTGGGCAATACCGTCCAGGTCCCAAATAAACGTCCGACTATTGAGCCAGATAAAACCATACGTCATTGCCACAATTACAACGAATAGTATGGAATACGCAACGAACGGCATCAGGATGCTCTGCGTAAGCCGGCTCCCCTTATTGGCAGTATGCTGCCGAGTTTGTTCCATCATAATTTTATATACACTCCAATTTAGAATACTTCAAGTACATAGCTAAAGTCATCTTCCGTCAGAAAATGGTGTGCGTCAACAATCCCCACCAAATCCTCATTAAATCGTAAAACTTTAGCATGCATTTGAAATGTTTGTTACATTAAAAAACAGCGCCATCTGTCTAAAGATGCTGCTGTTTTCTCCATTCAAACCTAAGCATAATCGCGCTTTTCTAACCCAGGCCACACGGGCGTTTTAATTTCCAGCGTCCGCTCTGGTGCTGCCTCACGTTTCTTAATGGCTTGCTCGTACCAGCGCACTTCTTTTTTGGACATCCGATCAAACGCGTTTAACGTTGCGCGTCTCCGCGTCACATCAGGATTTAAAATTTCTTCGATATGGTAGCACGTCTCAAATTTAAGTAAACTTTTTTCTTCAGCTTCAGTTAGGACCAAATCTTTACGGCGTGAGTAGGTTAGGTAAGCACATTGTCCGGGTTTATTAATGATGACTTCATCAAGTAAATTACCCACGTATACGAGCTGAAATCGCAACCGATAATCGCTCATGATGATCAGGAGACGTAACACCTGATCACGAAACCGCAAAAAATCCTGCTGGTCGCGAGTTGGTACGGACAACATGGCGAATAAGTCTTTGCTCTTAATCGTTCGGTGCATTGTGCCAAATTTTCTGAGAAATAGTTTATATGGTATGACATCCATCCTGATCACCTCTTCAACTTTATCTACTATAAGAATAGTTGAAAGGTTTGAATAAATTATTACTTATTTATGAAAACTTTAAGATTTATTTTGAACACTTAATTGACGTATGGCGGCTAAAAGCTTGTCATTGTGGTTAAAACGGGCAAATGCGTCCGCATCTCGAAGCATTGCTTTCGCCTTTGCTAAATCTTCGCCTTCGTCAAACCAGTTTTTAGCCAGTTGAAACTGAGCTCTCGCCGTATAGAAGGTAACGTGGCGCTCAGAACTACGACTAATCACCTCTTGTAGGAGTGAATCACTGGTCTCATAGTCTCCGACACTTGCATAAAATTCACCAGTATAAAACAGCATACTCATTCGTTTCCAGATTGTACTCGTATCCGATTTCGTAATTTGGCTCAGGCGTTCTGGCATCTTGGCAAAAAAGAACTCTGCCCGTTCAGCATCCCCAGCTTGTGCGTACGTTAATCCTAATCCGACATATGCTAACTGTGAGTAGATGGTTTCATGACTTTCGTCCAAACCATTTAAAATTTGTTCAAAGCAAAAAATAGCTTCCTTTTCTAAGTCGCCACTTAGCGCCAGACTAAATCCCCGCACATACAGAAACTGCATTTTGCGGTCGGCACTATTCAATTGATCAAATTCAATTTGATCAAGCTGTTTAAACGCATCTTCGTAGTCACTCGTAATGAGGTCGAATTCTGCTTGATCCAACAATTTCGAGTAGTCTCGATTCTCTGATTCCATATCTGGAAAAATGTCATTTAAAGAGAGACCCAATCGATTACAAAGTTTCACTAAGATAGTTGTTGAAATCATCTTACCGTTTTTTTCAAACTTACTAATGGTAGCTTGTGTACAAATCCCGCTTGCCAACGTGGTTTGTGTATAGCCTAACTTTTTTCGCGTTTCAATAAACTTCTCGATATTCATCACTATGTCCCCTGAAAATCTTAATAATTATTTTTATGATAGCAGATAATCCCTTTATATCAAGCGATTTCACAAAAATGTGACAAACTAAACATTGACTATCGGAATATTTCGTTATATATTATTGGCATAATTGAGATTGTGAATAATATAATTAAGGGATGAAATTATGACTGCAGATAAAATTGCCGCAAATAAGATGTTGCAACGAATGATTGTTGATTTCACGACAACGGAGTTAGCGCCCTTGGATATGATCATTGATAAAAATCAAGATTACCCAGAAGGCTTATTCCAAAAAGTTGTTGATAACGGGTTGTTAGGCATGACATTACCGCGTGAATTTGGCGGTGCTGGCTTTGACTTTATTGCCGCTGCCGAAGCCCTCAACCATATGGCTAAGGGTAACGCTAGTATGGCCGTCACACTTGAAGGTCATTTCAAGACTGTTGAGCAATTCTTGAAATACGGAACAGACGAACTTAACCAAAAGTACTTACCAACTGCAACGAAGCGTATTTTTGCTTTCTCTCAAACGGAGGCCTCTGGTGGTTCTAACCCCGCTGGTATTTCAACGCGTGCCGTTAAACAAGGTGATAACTGGGTCATCACCGGCGATAAAATTATGATCACAAACGGTGGTCTAGCTGAAGTTTACTGTGTCCTTGCAAAGACCGAAGATGACCAAATGGCCGTTTTCGTTGTCGATCAAGACATGCCAGGCTTTTCATTCGGAAAACGTGAAGACTTTATCGGTCTGCGTGGTACGCCAGTTGGTGAAATCGTGATGGATCACATCGTTGTGCCAAGTTACCACCTATTAGGAACTGTTGGTGAAGGCCACGATATCGGTAATAACGCTCATGACGATGCCCGCGTTCTGATGGGTGCCGTGCTGACTGGCATTTTGGAGCATGAACTCCAAATCGCTATCGATTACACCAAACAACGTAAAGCACTGGATACCCCACTTTACGAGCTCCAAATCATTCAAGAAAAGTTAACGGATATTGCCATCGCCAAGCAGAATACGAAGCTGCTTTATGAAGACGGTGCCCGTAACAAAGTTGCTGGCGAACCCTATTCTGAAGTTGCCGCAATGGCTAAATCTTACGGAAGCCGTGCCGCTGTCTCAGCTGGTGACAAGGCCCTTCAAATCTTAGCCGGCTATGGCTACAGTCGCGAATATCCGATTGAACACCTCATCCGGGACGCCCGCGCAATGGAAATTGCTGAAGGTACCGTTGAAAAGATGAACATGGAAATCTCACTAAAAGAAGTTAACAAGTAAGGAGCGGTTCAATAATGAAAATTGTGGTATGTATCAAACAAGTGCCAGTTGGCGACGTCAAAATTGATCCAAAAACCAACAACTTGGCGCGTTCAAACGTCGAAGGCGATATTAACACTTACGACCGTAACGCTATTGAGGCCGCTCTTCAGTTGAAGGAACAAGCTGGTGGCGAAGTTATTTTACTCAGCATGGGACCTGACAGCTACATGAGCTCCCTTCGTGATGGTTTGGCCATGGGCACCGATTCTGCTGTCCTCATGAGTTCTCGGGCATTCGGTGGCGCAGATACATTGGCAACTGCCTACACGCTATCAGAAGGCATCAAGAAAATTGGTGGCGTAGACTTAATCCTCTTCGGTCGTCAATCCGTTGATGCAGATACCGGCCAAGTTGGCCCAATCGTGGCGGAAGACCTCAATATTCCACAAATTACGTTTGCAGAAGGTGTTGAATTACATGATGACAACGTGCTTGTCGGCACCCGTCTGCTTGATAATTCGGTCCAAGAAGTTAAAGTAACTTTACCTGCCGTTTTAACTGTTCGTGCAGAAATGAATAAACCACGCTACGAGACACCTTTGAATATCCAAACTAGTTTTGAGAAACCCGTGACGGTTTGGTCAGAAAAGGATCTTGACCTTGATGAAAGTCGAATTGGTCAGGCCGGCTCACCAACTATCGTGCGCAAAGTTTACTCACCAGATAAAGCAGCTAAGCAAATCGAAATGTTGCCACAAAACGCTGCAGCTGCCGTTACTAAATTACTAACAGAATTGAACAACTAGGAGGCAAAAACATGAGTAATGCATTATGGGTTTACATTCAATTAAATGGTCAAAGTGTTGAGCCAACTAGCTTACAATTGATCACCAAAGCTCGTCAAATTGCCAACGGCCGCCCTGTCGTGGCATTGCTGGCTGAATCAACTAAGACGGAGGCAGAAAGCACCGTAAAGGCTTATGGTCCCGACGAAATCGTCGTTTTAAAGGATGATGGTTTTGCACAGGCTAGTGACGGCGAGTTAGCCGATGCCTTACAACAAGTAATTAACAAGGACACCCCAAACGGCTTACTCTTCCCTGCCACGGTTCACGGTCGCTCCGTTGCGCCACGTTTGCAGGCTAAGCTCAACACCGGTCTAACCGCTGATTGCTTGGACGTCTACTACGATGGCGAAGACCTCGTTCAAGTTAAGCCAACTTACGGCGACGACATTATGTGTGAAATCCTTTGTCCTGACTACCGCCCACAAATGGCCACGGTACGTCCTAACACCTTCAAAGCGGAAAAAGTTGCCGGCGCAAACGTTAAAATCACTGCTGCCGAGTTTACCTTCCACCCTGAAGCCAACATTGAAGTAGTCAGTGAAAAGCCAATCATCAACAGCGCTGCTAACATCGCCGACGCAAAAGTTGTGGTTGCACTCGGTCGTGGTGCGAACAACGATAAAACCATCGAGTTAGCCGAAAAAGCTGCCGCTAAGCTTGGTGGGATGGTCGGTGTCTCTCGTCCATTAACTGATAATCCTAAGTTCAGCCACGAAAGCCAGATTGGTCAAAGTGGGAATACGATTGCCCCAGACCTTTTGATTAACCTTGGAATTTCCGGTGCCGTTCAATATACAGTCGGAATGGAAAATGCCACTAAGGTCGTTTCCGTTAACACGGATGCCAATGCACCAATTTTCAACGTTTCTGACTTCGGATTTGTTGGAACAGCGGATGAATTTTTAGGTGCTTTAGTAAAAGATATTAAATAAAATTTAAAAGAATAGGCTTCGATCCATGCAATTAGCACTGGTCGAAGCCTATTTGTGTTAAATCATTAACCGAGATATTCAGACTATTTTCTGGAGGCGCTATCGCGATGGGAAAAATTTTATTTCTTCCACTATCTTTCGTTACTCGGCGAATGTGCCTTAGGTTTTGCCTTCATGTTCCTTATAGTCGGCATCATTGACCGATTTCGTCAAAAACACAAATCCTAAATCAGGTCACTCACCATCAAAAAAGTACTCGCAACCGACGAAAATCGATTACGAGTACTTTTTAATACTTAGCACTTATTCATTAAACTGCGTCTTTACATACTCCCGGTACAGTTGTGACTTTTCTTGCAGTTCTCGGTGGGTCCCGCTATCGCTCACATGGCCATTTTCAACGAAATTAATCGTATCTGCATTTACGATGGTGCTCAACCGATGCGCAATCACTAAGGTGGTGCGACCCTTCATCAATTCCTCAATGGCTTTTTGAACCATCTCTTCGGACTCTGAGTCTAGGGAGGCCGTGGCCTCGTCCAGCATCAGAATTTTAGCGTCGCGAAGGAATGCCCGTGCAATTGCAATTCGTTGCCGTTGTCCACCTGATAGTCTAACGCCACGCTCACCCACCGTCGTGTCGAGGCCGTCTGGCATTTGCTTCACAAAATCAGCGGCGAACGCTAAGTCAAGCACGTGCCATAACTGATCATCGCTGTAATCATCCGTTAAGCCATAGGTTAAATTAAAGCGAATGGTGCCCGCCATCATTGCGGAGTCTTGGGAAACGAAAGCAATTTGCTTCCGCCAATCAGCCAATCCCATTTCAGTAATCGGTTGATCGCCAATTAAAATTTGTCCGGAATTTGGTTCATAGTAACGTTCCAGTAAACTGAAAATGGTCGACTTTCCGCCACCAGAAGGTCCCGCAAAGGCTACAACCGTATTCGGCTTAGCCTCGAACGACAGGTCCTGAATAATAGGTTCTTCAGGGTCGTACGCAAAGTTCACATTTTTCACCTTGAGCGTTTGATTGTCAACACTTAGGCCAGTTGCCTTCAAAATATCCTCTTCAGGCTCGTTGAGAAGATCCCGAACCCGGGTAGTAGACCCGTTTGCTTTCGCTAAGGTACTAAAGAAATTCCCCGGTGTAGAAGCCGGTCCCATAAGTTGGAACAGGTACATTAAGAAGGCAAACATTGTTCCCATTGTCATGGTTCCGTGAGCAACCCGACTTGCCCCGTAAGCTAGTACACCGATAATCAAAATCATCATGACGGCCATCATCAGTGGCCCAGCAATCGAATCAAAAATCGCTTCCTTGAGACCGATTCGATACAGTTTTTGTACCTCATCGTGACCATGTTGTTCCTCGTATAGTTCTGCGTTAGAGGACTTCACTAAGCGAATTTCACCAAGCGTTTCGCCCGTATCACCATTGAATTGTGCCAAAGTATCTTGGCGTTGACGGCCAATTTCCCCCATTCGTCGTAGAATCGGAAACATGACAAGTAGCACGACCGGAATGGAAAGAAACATAATGGCCGACATCTTCCAGTCCATGGTGAGCATAATGACCAATGACCCCACAATCGTCAGCAAGGAACGCATCATTTGGGGAACTGCAGTGGCCAAAAGATCCTTAATTTGCGTCGAATCGTTGACCAGTCGAGAAGTCATTTCGCCGGACTTAGTGTGGTCAAAGTAGGATACCCTCAAATGAAGTAGCTTATCCCATAACCGGTTTCATAACTTGGCAACTACGTCTTCACCGAAGAAACCCAGAATAGCGCCGGAAACTGCATTGATGACCGCACTAAAAATAAATAAACCCACGACTAGCCAAATCAGTTCAGTGTTCACATGGGACTTTAGTGTGTTGATTAAGTCTCCAGCCATCTTAGGCACAAAGAGTTGAATTCCGGTTCCAATAATTCCCAAAAAGAGGCCAATTCCGAATTGCCAATAAGCCGGCTTCGTTTGATTAATGAGTCCGAAGAATTCTTTTAAGTTAAATTTTTGTCTTGTTGGTGCTGGCATTGTTTCTCGCATGTTTACTTACCCTCTTATTTACCGTTAAATTCATCTTGCTGAAATGGGTCTTGGTGCCAATCTCCATGGTTAAAGCCACGAGGTCCTCCCGGGAAAAATGGATGACCATGACGCATGAATTTCATCATTTTGGCCTTTCCTTCAGGCATTTGGAACTCTGCCATTCTGTCCAGCAATTTGCTAAGCAAATCGCGTAGTTGCGCTTGTTCCTCTGAAGTTAGTGAATCGAAAAATAGCTCAGAAATTTCATCATGATTCTGACTAGCTGAATCCAACAATTTCTTCCCCTTTTCGGTTAGATAAACGGCTGACTTGCGCCCGTCCGAAGCTAACGGCCGCCGTTCAACGATTCCCGACTCCTCTAACCGTTTGACCATCGCACTAACTGAACTTGGACGAATATCTAAAAGCTCAACGATTTCACTGTTGGTTAAACCATCCTGATTGCTCAGGAGCTTCAAGAAGCGCTCACGTCCACGCCCAGTTTGAAGGTCCCCCTGACGATGTACATATTCGTTACGCCTAATTGACCCGATAAAGAACGGTTGCATCATCAACTTGCTGAAAAGATCCATTAAACGACTCGTTTGATCTGACATGATTTAGCCTCCATAAATTTAGTTCGCTTTTTATTTAGTTTTTGTTTTTATAAACTAACTAAACGGTAATATAGTCGCCCGAGTGAAAATTGTCAACAGATTCATCGCAATTTTCAAAACTAGCTGTGGCGACTTTCAATTAAAATTCATGGATAATTGTCTCTTTGATCTGTTCAATTAAATTTTTATCTAATTTCAAAAGTGGCTCTGATTTGATTCTAATGCTTGGGTCAATGCTTCTTAAGTGCTGCAATAAAATGGTCCCAGTCACCTTCGAATTCAGTGGCACCTCCACAAAAAAAGGTAGGCTTGAAAATCGAGGCTCCAAGTATTTTCTAGAGGAACTTATTGGCGCAATGATCACTGTATTAAATACTTTTTGATACGAGTTATTGCTAACAATCAAGTAAGGACGTAATTTTTTGGTCTCAGTGCCTTTACTTGGTTCTAAATCAATCATATAGATTTGACCTTGTTCAATCATACTAATCAATAACCTCCGCACCAACATCTGGTCCCCAGTTAATTTCCGGACTATCATCAATCGGTCCATACTGGGAAACATTCTCGTTAACGCGATTCCAAAAAGAATCCGTCTCTTCCACTTTTATCAGATAGGAATCAGCACTATTTTGGATAAATCGTAATTTCGAGTCCGTATCTATCCCCAAATCGTCCCTTACTGCCTTAGGAATAGTAATTTGTCCCTTAGCAGTTACCTTACTCAAAAACTGCTTCTTCGATTCATACATCATTGATTACCACCTTCATTCAATTCCTTACTTTTCCTTACTTATTATAGTTAATTAATTGCGTTTTGACAATTTAGCTAATTAAAAAATTTACTATCAGTTTTATCCAAACAGTTTATTATTTTTCAATGGTTAAATTTAGCGTCACTTGATCCTTTAATTGCTGACCTGCGTCAAAAATAGGCTCGGCGTAGTGCCGGACAAAGTAATCCTTTGCTACTGATACTATTTGAAAACCGAATTGTTCATAAATGCGTTGCTGTGGCGACTGATAGCCCGTCCTAATCACCAAATGTTTAACACCTGCTACCTTACAGTTTTGTACAGCAAAGCTTAGCAAACCACGACCGATTCCCTGATGTTGCCAGGCTGGACTCACTGATAAATTCATGACTTCGCTATCCGTCGAATTGAGCGACTTCACAACAATTATGCCAACTGTTTGCTGCTCGTGTTAATCCACAAAAATATCAGCGTCTGCCAGGTATGTCAGTACAACCGTCCGATCAGGATCTGCTTCAAGCAACAACCGCCACTCAGCATCCCCAACTTCGTTAACTTGTATTTGTTTGATTGTCATATTTTCACCTCAAATAAAAACTCGCTAACGGTAGTTTACCATCAACGAGTTCACACTAACCTAATAGCCGAGTTTTAAGCATTTTCATCAATCGTAATAATCGGTTTAATCACTGATCCATCCAGCGATTCTGCCATTGCCTGATTAATATCTGCTAATGAATAGAATTTAACCAACTTTTCAAATGGAAATTGACCCTTTTTATGAGCTTCAATTAATTGTGGCAAAAATAGTTGTGGAACTGAGTCACCCTGAGTAATTGCCATTAGGCGACGATTATCTGCCAGCATATCTGCCGTGAAGTTCATCTTGAGCTCTTGAGTGGCACCCACAAGGCCAGCCGTTCCCATAATATCTAATGACTTAACGGCAGCCAAGGAAACCATACTGACTGCAGTTGTATCCAGAGTGTACTTGGCCCCATAGCCGTTCGTTACTTGTTTGACAGCATCAGCAATTTCGTCCGCCGATTTTAAATCGCGGCTATTTACGACCGTCGTAGCACCCAGTGACTTGGCTAACTCAAGGCGATTGTCGTGAATATCAACGGCAATGATTTGCTGGACGTTTCGCATTTTAGCGGCCATGATGGCGGCCAGGCCAACTGCTCCGGTACCAAAGACTGCTACCGAATCACCAACGTTAGGCTTAAAAACATTGAGAATAGCGCCCGCACCCGTATTCAGACCACACCCAAGTGGCCCATACCACTTTAAGTCCAATTCTGGATCTACTTTGACAGCTGAACGTTTGTTGACGATTGCGTAAGTGGCAAATGAGGATTGACCAAAGTAATTTCCCAATTCTTGATCACCTTGGTGTAATCGCTTAGTCCCATCTGCGTAGTTCCCACCAAAGTTAAGTTCATTCACCCGGCGACATTCTGCTGGATGACCGGACAAGCACTGGTCACATTCCCCACAAGACGCCACGGTTAAAATTACGTGATCGCCCACCTGTAAATTAGTAACACCAGGTCCAACTTGTTCGACAATTCCAGCACCCTCATGCCCCAAAACAGCTGGTAGTGGGGTCATTTGAAATTGAGTCGCCAGAATATCTGCGTGACACATCCCAGTTGCTACCAGTTTAACTCTGACTTCATCATTTTTAGGTTCATCAAGGTCAACCTCTTCTATCTTGACTGGTTTACCAAAATCATGCGCAACTGCTGCAGTTATTTTCATCATTAATTCCCCCGTGTTTTAAGTTGTTTGCTAATGTATTCTTTAAATGTCGTTGGTTGACGCCCTAACAACCACGCTAAAACATTAGGATTGCCGGCTAAGCCATAATCAGAATAGGTTTCTGCCAAGTGTTTCACTGATTCACGTCCGTATACATTTAAAAATCCAACTTGATCCATGAACGCATCTAAATCAGTTACCTGTTCTGCAACAGCATGCTCACCAGTTAACTCGTTGAATTCTTGAACTAACCCATTTGGTGAGAGAAAGTCTGAACCCACCAATTCATAGGTAGCACGGTTGTGTTTTTCGGGATCTGCTAATACCTTGCCGACGACTTCCCCTACATCATCTGGATCAACGTAGGATAATTTGGTATCCGTTTTATAAAAGATGCCATATTTTCCAGTGTCTTGAACTACGTTGGGATCGAAATTATGCATATAGTGCATTGGCTGCAAAATCGTGTAGTTAAAATGGTGCTTTAGCTCTTGATACATTAAGTGTTCCTCGACAAGTCGCTTGGCCGCATGATTAAGCAAACTGCTCATAATCGAATGCGTAACTGAAATCAAGACAAATTGCTTAACCTCAGCTTTAATTGCCTCGTTAATGAGATAGTTACCCACCAACGCCTCTTCGGCAATAAATAGTGGCGGAATGTGCACGATTTGGTCCACATCCTTGACCACCTGTCGGATCGTACGAATATCTGTAATATCCCCTACAACAACTTCCTTTACCCCTAGCGTGTCTTTTAATTGCTCGGTCTCTGGAGAAATATCGGTTGCTCGCACGTCATACCCGTTCTTGACCAACTGCTTAATAATAAATTGTCCTGAATGTCCGTTTGCTGAAGTTACCAAAATCATTTAAACTCAGCTCCCCCTTTTTGTGAATTAATGAACTTTTAAACCGACTCCATTCTACATGGCATCACGCCAAAAGTAAAACAATATGTATGTACATACATATTTATTGCAAAATAAAACCGGGTAAGTACTACTCATTACCCGGTTTCATCATTAATTTATAAATTTGTTCGCCAACTTTTTTTAAGTCTTTACCAAATTGTTCTTGACGACCCTTAGGAATTTGCGCAATCAATGCTGCGTTTTGCTCGTCAATTTCCTTCGCAACCATTTCATAGACGCGCTTACCCGAATCCGTCAAAAATAAATTGGCGGTTCTTTTATCATCCGGATTACGGACTTTGTTAACGTAATCTAAACTAACTAATTGCTGGATTCCTCTAGCAATCCCGCTTTGATCAATATAGATAATATCGTTAAGCTCGTACTGTGAAATTCCTGGATGATCATGAATCTTCAGGATGAAGTAATAGAGACTCGCTCCTAAATGATACGGTTGGAGCTTTCGGTCAATTTGCATCGCAGCGTACTTAGCAGCCACTGCTAGCCACATGTTGACATCTTCCATGTTTAACATCCCCAGTTCCAAACTTTTAATACTAACAGTTTAGCATAACTGGAGAAATTTACTCATCAAAACTATGCCAATTTTGCCTTAATGGCCGCTAACGACACCTCATCTGTCCGATCAAATCGAACTGCAGCTTCACTCAATTCAGATCCAATTCCAATTGAGAGTTCACCGGCTGCATTAATTGATTGAATTCCGGCACCTGAATCTTCAAGGCCGGCAACGTTTGCTGGTGCAAGGCCCAACACATCGGCTGCCAGGCTGAAGATTTCAGGATCTGGTTTACCTGCATGCAACTTAGCAGGATCAACGATGCCTTCAAAATAGTCCATGACTTTGAGTTGCTTCAAGATGGTTGGCGCATTCTTTGAGGCTGAAGCAACTGACATCTTGTAGCCGTTTGCCTTGAGTTCATCCAAGAAGGCTTTCATTCCTGGCAAAACATCATCGGGTGTCAGTGTTTTAACCAACTCCAGGTACTGCGTGTTTTTCGCTGTAGCTAATTCTTCCTTTTGTGCTTGTGTGTACTCATTTTCGTGACCGCCCGCCTTCAAAATCATTTCGAGCGAATCCATTCGACTGACACCCTTCAAGTTTTCGGCCAATTCAGGGGTCCATGTGGTACCAACTGTGTCAGCTGTTTGGTGCCAAGCCTTTGAGTGCAAACGCGCACTATCCGCGATGACACCGTCTAAATCAAATGCAAATCCCTTAATATCTTCGAATTTCATTAGTCTTCCTCCGCATAAAGAAAAGTTGATGTGTAACGTTTAATTGTATTTGCCGGCAACACAATGTCGCCAAAATCATCGTGATGGATGGCATCTGGCAGCGTCTGGAGCTCAATCGCTAATCCATTATCCGGATGTGCCGCGATCCAATCATCCGACTTACCAATCACATTCGGATTAGCATTAAAAATCACAATGCCATTGCGGTCACTGCTAATTGCCAACGTATTTTTCTGGTGACTATCCGTCATAAAACCAATCGGTGAAACGTCCATTTTCCGAAAAACATCATCAAACTGCTCGTTCCCACCAAGTTGCCGGGTTTTCTCTCCCAGATTAACTAGGTTACGAAAATCATACACCGTATCGGTCACGTCTGCCAGTTTGCCGGTTGGTAATTTTTCACCGTCCACTTCCATGTGCTTATCTGCGAACAACTGAATGTATTGATCCTTAACGGACGCATCTGGTCCTTCCAAATTGAAGTACACGTGTGTCGTTGGGTTAAACAGTGTTTCCTCACTACTCAAGCCTTGATACGTGATGCTCACTTCATTGGTATCCGCCAGCTTATAAATCACCATCATTTCCAGTGAGCCCGGAAATTCGTTATCTTGATGAGCGGTAAACCGAATTTCACCATCGTGCTCATTCAGAAAGATTTCACCTTTCCAGTTAAGTTGATCAACCCCAGCACTGCCACTATGCAACACATTGTCATTTTCGTTTGGCTGCAAGCGAACGGGTTGCCCCGCTATTTCAAACTGGTGGCCTTTTAAGCGACCAGCCACGCGACCAACCGTATTGCCAACGTGAAATGGGTTCGTTTCGTATTCATGAAGGTCATCAAAGTTGAGAATAATGTTCTTGTCCGGTGCCACAAAGTAGCCCGTCCAAGTTGCCCCATAACTAATCGCACGCAGACTCACGCCGTTTGCGTTAGTGATGGTATATTCGGTGACGACCTCACCGTTTGCTAGTTTTCCAAATTCAGTTACATTGGATTCCATATTCTTCACACCACTTTAGTTAAGCACAAAAGCAGGGAGCCAATTGCTCTCTGCCTTCAGTGCATTTATTTGAGTTCGACTTTGGTTCCATCGAGATCGACCGTAATTGGGTCCCCCTCAAGCAGGTTCAACTTTGTTCCAGTTTGATCAACCGTAATTTCAATGAGGCGACCACGGAACAATTGACGGAATTCGTATGACGTCCACTTCTTAGGCAAGAATGGTGCATAGTGTAACTCGCCGTCACGAACGCGCATACCAGCAAAGCCGTGAACAATGGCTAACCAGCCACCGGTCATCGCAGTGATGTGAAGGCCGTCATCCGTATCGTTGTTGTAGTTGTCCAAATCAAGTCGTGATGTCCGCTCGTTTAATTCGACCGCTTTATCCTCGTAGTGAAGGTCAGCTGCAAGAATAGCGTGAATTGAGGCAGACAAGCTTGATTCGTGAACGGTTAGTGGTTCATAGAAGTCAAAGTTGGCCTTCTTTTGTTCTGGTGTAAAGTCATCGATAAAGTCCCAAATTCCTTGGAGAACATCCGCCTGTTTGATGTATGGCGAACGCAGAATTTTATCCCATGACCAGTGTTGGTTCAATGGTAATTCTTCCTTTGGTAATGAGCTAACTGGTTCGATGTCTTTATCCAAGAAACCATCGTGTTGGACAAAGATACCTAATTCCTTGTCTTCTGGCAAGTAGAAACGATCAACGATATCTTGCCATTTAGCTTTTTCCTCATCAGTGACGTTCAGCTTCTTTAAAACATCAGCATTGGCGTCAGGCAAAATTTCGAGCGTGTACTGCAACGTCCATTTGGCCAGCAAGTTGGTATACCAGTTGTTGTCGACGTTGTTTTCGTACTCGTCAGGGCCTGTGACACCG
Organism: Secundilactobacillus oryzae JCM 18671; assembly: GCF_000740055.1. Lineage (GTDB taxonomy): Bacteria > Bacillota > Bacilli > Lactobacillales > Lactobacillaceae > Secundilactobacillus > Secundilactobacillus oryzae. The sequence continues at coordinate 72,397 of NZ_BBJM01000002.1, forward strand.
TGCATCATATACTTACCGTTACGTTTTGAGAAGTGAACCCGGTCTGCCCAGAATCGTGAAATCTGAGTAAGCACTTCGGCCCCTTCGTTTTGAACGTAAGACTTGTCACCAGTGTAGTTGGTGTAGTTGTAAATCGCATAGGCGATGTCACCATTTCGGTGAATTTCTTCAAAAGTGATTTCCCACTCATTGTGAGATTCAATTCCATCGAACGTAACCATTGGATACAGGGCACCCTTGAGGCCTTGCTCCCGTGCATTATGGAAAGCACCGTCAAGTTGTTGGTAACGATACTTCAGTAATTGTTTGGCAACACCTGGATCGGTTACGCCAAGGTAAACTGGGAATGCAAAAGCTTCTGTATCCCAGTAAGTGGCACCACCGTATTTTTCACCAGTGAAGCCCTTAGGCCCGATATTCAAGCGTGAATCTTCGCCATAGTAAGTTGAGAAGAGTTGGAATAAGTTAAAACGAATCCCTTGTTGGGCATCTTCATCCCCAACAATTTTGACGTCAGAAATATCCCAACGCTTGGCCCAGACAGCTTTATGCTCATTGAACAAATCGCTGTATGTTTTGGTAGCCAACTCTTTTTCTAATTCCGCTAAGCGAGCTTCAAGATCAGCTTGCTTTGAAAAATCACGCGAGGTCACAACCAGCGTCCGTTTTTGAATGACGGCTTGTTGACCAGCTGCTAGTGAACCGACAAAATTGTTAGTTGCAGCAGTTATCGTTTGTTCGGCAGTAGTGGGCTGGAAGTCCGTCACAACAGTGGATAAAGCACCAACTGTAAATTGTGGCGTGCCGAAATCATTTGGCTTCGTTTCTGCAATGATTTCAGCGGAAGTATCAGTATGATCAACTTTCAAAACATCCCAGAATTTTTCATCATAGTTAGCGTCTTCATTTTTGACATCGGCATCGACAGCAGAACTGAATTCAATTTTGGCATCCGTCGTTCCAACGTTTTTGAAGATCATTCCTTGGACAACTAATTCCTTGGTTGCCGCACTGATATAACGTTCAAAAGCAATATTCACTTTGGCGCCACCCTTTTCAACGGTGAAAGACCGTTCAAGGACAGCCTGTTGCATGTCTAAATCTAAGTGGAAATCGCTCACCTTGTCTTTAGCAAGGTCAACAGTTTCGCCGTTAATTTTAATGTGGACTTTAATGAAGTTGACTGCGTTGATGACCTTCCCAAAATACTTAGGATAGCCATTCTTCCACCAACCGACACGGGTCTTGTCTGGGAACCAGACGCCACCAATGTAGATACCGGGAAGTGAGTCGCCACTGTAGTCTTCTTCGAAGAAGCCCCGCATACCGAGGTTTCCGTTTCCAAGACTGGTCATTGATTCTTGTAATCGTTTATCGTCTGGATTTAAGGTCGTGGTCGTAACGTGCCACGGTGAGACATCAAATATTCGTTTCATTATTCAGACTCCTTTAAGGTTGTTTTAGGCAAAGACTTCTTTAACTGTTGAAACTGATAAGGCACCGACGAACATTAAAATTCCTGATAAGAGAATCATGGCTGGCATTGATGAGCCCATTAATGGGAAAATAGCGAAACTCAATACTGAAGCCACAATTTGTGGTAAACAAATGCTTCCGTTGAATAGACCAAGGTATGAACCCATGTTGGCACCAGAAAGGGCATTCGTTAAGATGGTGAATGGGAACATCATCATGGCAGCCCATGAAATCCCGATTAAGATGAATGATAAAACGAGAACCCATTGACTGTGAACCACAAAGACTGAGCCAAAACCGATAGCCCCAAGAATCAAACTAGTAGCGTACATTGGCTTGTGCTTGTCGTTTGGTACCTTTGCTAAAACAAGTGACCAAACCACAGCGGCTAAAGCATAAATAGCGGATAGAACGCCAAACCAGTTAGCACCTGCTTGGTAGCCAGCTGATGTTGGATCAACTGCGTTCCAAACGTTCTTGGCAACTGCACCAGCACCGTATGTCCAGAGGTATTGGAAGGCCATCCAGCAGAAGAATTGAACAAGCGTCAGTGTCCAGAAGGCTTTTGGTGCACGCTTGAGTAACGTACCAAGACCAACTTTTTCGTTAGCCTCTTCTTCAGTAATGCCATGGTAAGCATTGTACTCTGCTGGTGTGTATTCTTTAACTCTCAGAATGGTGAAGGCACTACAGATAACTAACAAAACGGCACCCACGTAAAATGAGTAAACCACTGAATCAGGAACTACGCCTTTTGGTGCAACGTTGGCAACACCGATAGCGGTTAATAAGAATGGGAAAATAGCTGCAAGTACTGAACCACTGTTTGATAAGAAACTTTGGATTGAGTAAGCGAAACCTTTTTGTTCATCGTTCACCATGTCCCCAACCATCATCTTGAAGGGTTGCATAGCCACGTTAGAAGATAAATCCATGAATAGGATGGTAATGGCACCGAACCATAATGCGGCAAGTGAGCCATAACCGAAACCGAAACTACCTGAATTAGGTAAAAGAATCATGACGATAACGGCAACTAACGAGCCACCCAAGAGATAAGGTAACCGACGACCAATTTTAGGCATCCAAGTTTTATCTGAATAATAGCCGATTAATGGTTGCACCACTAAACCTGCTAATGGTGGCAAAATAAAGAAGAAACCTAACTTCGTTGGATCTGCACCCAGCGTTTGAAAAATCCGACCCATGCTAGAACTTTGTAACGAGAACGCTATTTGAACACCGAAGAACCCGAAACTAATCATCCAAATTGTTGCAACGGATAACTTGGGCATTGGCTTTGTCTTTGGCTTTGTCGCCGTGTTGCCTAAATCAGTTGTTGTGCTTTCCATGACCTGTCACTCCCTATATTTTATCTTGATTCGATTACTGTAAGCGCTTTACATTTTTGATTATAAACTAAATGATTCATTTGTGCAAGCGATTGCACAAAATTAATGCAAACAAAAATCCGGGGGTTGGCCCGGATCTTTGTGTACTCGTTTATTCAGTTTAGCGTTCTACCAAGCGATAGTAAACCTTGGCCGTGAGTTGATAAACAATAAAGTAAATGATCATAAATCCAACCGCAGAAGCCACCGTTGTTCCAATAATTAAAGCCGTATTGGACAAACCAAACAGTAGCAACAAACTTTTGATAAACGGAAAGGCAAACGTCAAATGCACTGCTGCCACCGCAATTGGAAAGAAGAAGACAATCAGAATCTGACTGTGAATGACCCGTTTAACGAAGTCGTGGTCCATCCCCACCTTCTGCAAAATATTGAAACGAATCTTGTCGTCTAACCCTTCTGAGATTTGTTTGTAGTAGATAATCAGTGCTGTGGCTAAAATGAAAGCCAAGCCAAAGATTAGCCCTAGAAATAAGAAGCCCCCAATGAGTACGCTACTAGATTTCTTGTAGTCATCCTTGATATCTAGGCGGGCAAGACCGCCGTTTGTCTGCTTGGAAACGGCTTGCTTCAAGTCTTCATTAAATGCTGTTCGCACTTTCGGATCCTTCGTCGCCACATTAAATACCGTTGTTTTCACCATCTGGCGGTAATAGGCATCCTGTTTCCGCCCAAAGTTTTGTGCCAAGACTTGATTCAAAACCGTTGTATTCGGCATCACCACAATCAAGGTGTCAACGGGCGTTAACGCCTGTTTGAAATGCGGTAAAGAGTGAATCTGTTGCTTGATATCAAAGCGTTGCTTACCAATCGTTAAAACTTGGTCGTCGTATTTGCCTGCTAATTCATACGTTATCACTTGGTGCGGATTTAGTTTGGCAAAGCGACCCGTCACCCGCTCATACTCAGCGGCCGTCATCAGTCTTAACATGACCGGACGGCGGGATTTGGTACGATTAACTGAGACTAATCGATTGCCTTCATGAATGAGTGGTAAATCGGTCGTTGAAACCAAATTCTGTTGATTGGTCACCTCAATATCATACTTTTCACGAACCTGCTCAATCGCTTTAGTGGTCGCCTTATCGTCCACTGCGGCCGAAATCGTCACATCGTATGGGTAGCGGTCACGGAGCATATCCTGTTGGCCCACGTACAAACTAATGGTTATCGCCAGGGTCACCAGAACCATCGTCGATAAAATGGCGATTGATGCCAGTCCAGCGGCATTTTGTTTCATGCGGTAAATCATGTTTGAAACCGAAATAAAGTGATTCGCTTTGTAATAGTAGTTTGGTCGTTTCTTCAAGAATTTGAGTAACGTCACGCTACCGGCCATAAAGAGCGCATAGGTACCCAAAATGACCAATAGAATAGCAAAGAAAAACAATATAATGGCTTCAACCGGGTTATTAATCGTCACCGCCCAGTAGTAACCAACGCCTAGACTGACAAATGCCACAATCGTCATCAGCCAGTGCGATTTAGGCACACGCTCACCGGAGCGATTGCTATGCAGTAAATTGACCGGATTCATGCGATGAATTTGCCAAGCATTCAATAAAAACTGGACCAAGCTGATGGCCACAAAGATGGCAATAACGATTAAAAGTCCCAAACCAGAAATAGAAAAGGTAAAGGTCGCTGTAGCGCCAATAATTTTGCGCAAAATCAAAAAGCTGAGTTTGGCAAATACTAAGCCAGTCAGCAATCCACCCAACATGGTCAGGGCAAACGTCAATAGATTTTCGAAGGCTACCATTCGGTAAAGCTCCCGTTTTCCCAAACCCAAGACGTTGTAGAGACCAAATTCCTTCGTTCGCTGCTTTAATAGAAAACTATTCGTGTAAATTGAAAAAATGATGGAAAAAATGATGACGATGATCGCGCCTAAATTAAAAATGATGATCGCCTCATCCGCGCCATACAGCTTCTTCATTCCCGGGTTCCGTACCACCAGTTGGGTAACGGTGTTAAGTGCCACCAGAAAAATCATCGAAAAGTAGAAAGGCAGGTAGGTGCGATTATTTTTACGCAAGTTTTGCGCAGCTAGTTTCAGTAAAAACACGCCTATCCCTCCTTCGCCAGCAAGACCGTCATGGTTTGGTTGATGGTTTCCAGAAATTCTTGATTTGTCTTGTCGCCCTTATAAAGCTGATGGCAAACAACACCATCCTTAATAAACAGCACCCGTTTAGCATGGCTGGCAGTAACCGAACTGTGCGTCACCATCAAAATCGTTTGGGCTTGCTGGTTAATCTGATCAAAAACATCCAGCAACTGGCCTGTCGTCTTTGAGTCAAGCGCTCCCGTTGGTTCATCCGCCAACAGTAAGTCTGGTTTAGTAATGATTGCTCGGGCAACGGCAACTCGTTGTTGCTGACCACCGGATAATTCATACGGATATTTTTCCAATAAATCGCTAATTCCCAATGGCGTTGCAACAGCCGTCACTTTCACCATCATCTCACTAACCTTTTCCTGCGATAAAACCAGCGGTAATAAAATATTGTCCTTCACTGAGAATGTGTCCAACAAGTTAAAATCCTGGAAAACAAATCCTAAGTGTTCACGACGAAAGGCCGCAGTGTTTTTCTCGGTTACGTTACCGAGGTCTTCACCATTAATTTTGACCGTCCCCGATGTCGGTTGGTCCAGTGTGGCTAGAATATTGAGTAGGGTACTCTTCCCAGACCCTGATTCTCCCATGATGGCGACATATTCACCCGGTTGCACTTCTAGTTCAATATCCGATAACGCTTCGATTGATAGGCTGCTTCGGCGACTTTGGTAGATTTTTTTAAGGTGTTTCACTTCTAACATGTTCATGCTGTTTCCTCCTCAAACTGATATCTTGAATTCATCATAAGGTCCTGCTCCCTAAATGCCTACTTACAAAACAAGAGCCAGCCTTACAGAATTGTAAGGTTGGCTTATTTTTGAATTTCTAATTGATCCGAAAAAATAAGTGTTACCGTGGTGCCCACCCGAATCTCGGAAGTGAGGCTCATGTCGACACCAATTTTCTTGGCGATTAAGTTAGACAAGTAAAGGCCTAAGCCACTTGCCCGTTGGCATTCACGCCCATTGTAGCCGGTAAACCCCTTCTCCATGATTCGCGGTAAATCGTCCTTGCGAATGCCAATCCCGGTATCCGTTATCTTAAGCGTGCGCTTGCATCACCCGTTTAAGAATTGGCTTAACCTGAACTTCAGTAAAGCGTAAATCCTCATGATCAAAATTCTGCTTAAGGTAATTCAGCATAACGCCCAGGTAATCGTTGACCTGAATGAGCTCTGCTTTAATCTCGACCGGGTCAATCTCGGTGCCCGTTTGCGTGGCCAAATCCATAGCGGCCAATGGGGTTTTAATTTGATGTAACCAGAGACCGAAGTCGTTTAAAAGATCTGTTCGCAACGCGACAAATTGCTCGTTTTGCTGATAGTTTTGCGCTAATAGCGTCTGAATGAGTGTTTGGTAGTCTTGTTCCGTTTGATTGGCCGGTTTCGGCAAATTCAAATGGGTTTCTCCACTAAAACTCGCCCGCTTCACAAACTCGAGTTGTCGCTGGCGTTTGAGATAACCAGGAAAGCAGAGAAAAAAATCAGCCACTAAAATGAATCCGGCAAACATAAGCGCATCCCAGTAGATGAAAAGATCTAAATCATACAGAAAAAAGGTCAGTAAAATGAGTGTTAGCATGATGATAAATAGAAGATAGAGTTTTCGTTGGCGACCTAAATAGCCGCGAATCAGTTATCCCATTACTTCACCGCCTCCTCAATCAGGTAACCCTTTCCCTTAACGGTTTGAATGAGGTCGGTGATACCGAAACCAGCCAGTTTGGCTCGTAGCCTGGTAAGATTCACCGCTAAGGTATTGTTATCGATAAAACTGTCGCTTTGCCAGAGCGCTTCAATAATCGTTTCTTTCGGGACAACGGTGCCGTGACGCTGCATCAGAGCTAATAAAATTCTGGATTCATTAGGTGAAAGGGTAAGACTTTCTTCCTCGTCCATCCGCTTAATCACGTTTTCCGTTGGTAAAAATTCGTACGTCCCAAGCTGATACTTAACGACAGTTTGACCAAAATCATAGCTCCGGCGCAGTAGGGCTTGAATTTTGGCAACCAAAACACTCAAATCAAACGTTTTAGCGACAAAATCGTCTGCCCCCATGTTCATCGCCATAATTTGATTCATATTTTCGTCCGCAGAAGAAATAAAAATAATCGGCACCTGCGAAACCTTACGAATTTCCTGACACCAGTAAAAGCCGTTAAAATAAGGCAGGGAAATATCGATTAGGACCAGATCCGGTTGATTTTCAGTACAATTAGCGAGTACCTCTTGAAAATCAGTGGGCGCAAATCCCTCATATTGCCAGCGTTCCAAAAAATGCTGAATTTCAGAAACAATCTTCGCGTCATCTTCCACTATCATAATGCTGGTCATCTTGAGCCCGCCCACTTTATTTGGCACCATCATACCATATGAAAAAGAGCGACTCGACCCTGACGGCCAGTCACTCAGTATTTGGCTAGATTTTATAATCAACAGTTAACTTCTGAACGTCTTTATCCGTAAACAGCAAATCCGCGGCGTTACTACCCAATAATTCCGGTAAAACGTCGACCGTTTGAACGTTTTGTTCCAATAAATCATTGATTAACGGACTTCGGTTAAAACAAATCATCGGGAGACGATCCGCGTCTCGCACCTTTCGCCAAATTCTGGTGAAGCGTAGCAACTGAATATCATCCGTCGCAATGACTGCATCGATATCGGCATGCTGACTCAAGAAAACCTCTACCGCCGTTTGTGCCCCACTCTTAGGAAGCTTGAAAACTAGCGGTTCCAGATCACTTTGTGCCATCGCTTGTTCATAACCATGACGTCGGTTGGCCTCGTATTGCCATTCGTACTCCGACTCTACGAACAACGGTCGCCGAATTCCCGACTGCTGCAATAGGGAATTCGTCGCGTCCTGCCCTGCCAATAAGTTATCGTTATCGACGTATCGATCTTCCGGATGACCAACCGGTGTCCCAATCACCACAAAATCAAGTTGATTATCGCGTAAATAGTCGACAACGGGGTCATCCCCATCGGTATACAACACGATGAATCGTTTGACCTTCGCCTGTTGCACCATTGCTTTGACGTTATCGAGTACCGCTTTGATGACGGAGCCAATCGCAATTGACAAGACGTAGTGCCGTTTGACTAATTCTTGGTTAATCCCCCGCAACATATCAATGTAAAACGGATTTTCGGGTGCCGCACTTTCTACCGTCGGAAAAATCACCCCGACCACGTTGGCTTCACCCCGGGTCAAATTCTTAGCCGTAAAATTCGGTAAGTAGCCTAAGTCATCTGCAATTTGTTTAATTCGTTCACGGGTCTCCAAACTGATCCGCGGATTGTTATTAAGCGCCCGGGAGGCTGTCGAAACTGAAACGCCCGCCCGATTGGCGATATCTTTAATCGTTATCATCGCGATTTCCTCGTATCTATATGTTAGTCCACCTTGAATTTTACCACGTTTTCATACGGTTTCGGAATTTATCGCAGAAATCAAATGACCTGATATAACCATTAATATCGTAAACTATCAAGCTTTGGATAATACTTAACTGGTCAATCTTATACCATTTGTTCGATATCATTTTGAAAATGCTAATTTTCCGAAAAGGAATTTTAAAATTTTTATGAAAGGGTTTACAAGCCAAAAACGGCAGACTATAGTGAAATAGTAAACAATTACAAGGGGGTTTCTCTGATGAAAGAAAATTTTGATTTTCTCATGCCAAGTGTCAATTTCTTTGGCGCTGGTGTCATCAAAAAAATTGGTGACCGCGCAAAGATGCTGAACATGAACAAACCATTGATTGTGACGGATAAAGTTTTGGAAGGTATGGATAACGGACCTGTTGCCCAGACCCTTGACTCTTTGAAAGCTGCTGGCGTTGACTACGCAATCTTCGACGGTGTTGAGCCTAACCCAAAGATTCGTAACATCAAAGCTGCTAAGCAAGTTTACCTCGATGAAAACTGTGACAGTATCATCACTGTTGGTGGTGGCTCTGCCCATGACTGTGGTAAAGGAACCGGGATTATTTTGACTAACGGTGACGATATCACTAAGCTAGCTGGAATCGAAACCCTTGATAACGCCCTCCCACCTTTGATGGCCGTTAACACAACTGCCGGAACGGCTTCCGAGTTAACTCGTCACTGTGTCATTACTAATGAAGAAACCAAGCTGAAATTCGTCGTTGTTTCATGGCGTAACATCCCACTTGTTTCATTTAATGACCCAATGCTTGAACTAGATGTTCCTGCATCTTTAACTGCTGCAACCGGGATGGATACTTTCGTTCAAGCCATTGAACCATACGTTTCAACCAACCGTAACGAAATCACTGATGGTCAATGTATCCAAGCAATTCGCTTAGTTGAAGAAAGCCTTCGCGAAGCCGTTGCTAATGGTCACAACATCGAAGCTCGGACTAAGATGGTTGAAGCCGAAATGCTCGGTGGAATGGCCTTCAACAATGCCGATCTTGGTTACGTTCATGCCATGGCTCACCAATTAGGTGGCCAATACGATGCCCCTCACGGTGTTTGCTGTGCCATGTTGTTACCAATCGTTGAAAAGTACAATATCATTGCCTGCCCAGAACGCTTTGCTGAATTGGCAGAGATTATGGGTGAAAACACTGATGGCCTTTCAACTCGTGAAGCTGCCGACCTTTCAATTAAGGCAATGCGTCGACTTTGTGATGACGTGGGTATTCCACGCAGTATCAAGGCAATTGGTGCCAAGCCAGAAGACTTCGAATTGATGGCTGAAAATGCTTTGAAGGACGGTAACGCCTTCTCAAACCCTCGTAAGGGAACTAAGGAAGAACTCGTTGCTTTATTCCAAGAAGCTTACGATAACGAATAAAGTTGTGACAGAAATTGGGTAGCCTCTGGTCAGCAACCTAGATTAGGTGGAAGAGGTTGATTTCTGGCGCACGATTGAGCTAAATAGTTAAGTTATTAATGAAGCCAGGACTGCGATCCTGGCTTTTTAAGACCTTTTAAAAAATTGACAAAATAATTTCCTTTTTCAGCAGATAGCGCTACAATTTACCTTAATTCCAAGAAATCGAGATTTTCAGAAACGGAGCGATGCGATATGCTGAAGTTCTATTACAATGCGAATACCCCTTCCAAACGCAAAGCCATCAAGTGGCTTGACGAACAAGAAATCGAATATGAAGTCCGCAACATTAATTTCAAGCCTTTAGATGAGGAAGAGATTACGCACATCATGCATCTCTCCACTGAGGGAACCGATCAGATTGTTTCTAAGCGTTCCAAAGTAATGAAGCAACTGAACGTTGCCTTAAGCAAACTATCATTTAATGGACTAGTGAAACTCATCAAGGAAAATCAAGGCATCTTAAAGAGCCCCATCTTAATTGATGACGATAAATTAATGACTGGCTTCGACTCTGAGCAAGCTGGAATGTTCATTCCACCAAAGAAGCGCCGCTTAGAAATGCGCTCATTGCTGAGTCGTTTGATTGTGAATGATCCATTGTTGAATTAGAATATTTAACTAAAAAACTGAAGTATCTTAGTTTAATTAACTAAGATACTTCAGTTTTTTAGTTTCAAAATATTTATCATCGAGTCCAGTCAATATAATCATATCAATTGTTGCCCGAACCTAATTAAAGCCCCAGAAATAAAGCTTATGTACTGCCTTTAAACCGTTTTTACACTATCTCGTTCTTCAATTTTGATATTCGTAAACTCGGTTGTTTTTTCATTTGTGAGTGCCCGAACCCCTTCAATCCCCATCTCAAAGAAAGCCTGGGTAACACTTGTTAATTGTGGCTGAACGATTTTACATAAATCGGTACCGTCAATACTAATGATAGATAGGTCTTTCGGCACATCAACACCATAGTCATGTGCTTGATTCAAAATACCGATACCAACCATATCACTAGCAGCTACGACTGCGGTGATTTCAGGTGACTTTCCATAATTTTTCATCGCCATAACCCCAGAATTATAACTGTAGTCACCATATTGAATCCACTTATTACTTGATTCAATTCCCGCTTCCATGAGCGCCTTTTCGTAACCCGATTGTCGATTACGTCCGGTCATTGCATTTTTTTGAATATCAATTCCCGCTAATCCAATTTTACGGTGTCCTTTATTTATCAAATACTTGGTTGCTTGGTACCCAATGTCAAAATCGTCCGAGGATATATAGGAAATCTGATCATCGGTAAATGCTTGTGATAAGGAAATATAGGGAATCTGAGCTTGTTTCAGAAGCGTTAAATCATCTGCGGAAATATCAACGGAAAGTAACAAGATTCCCATTACTGAACGTTCAATCACAGTTTGAATGGCTCGCCGTTGCATTTGGGCATCCCCAACTCCTGCAAATACAATAATCGCGCTCAAATCTCGCTGATTAGCTTCTTGTTGAATCCCCTCAATGATGCTATTGGAAAAATTTGTTTGAGTTGAATTAATCACAACACCAATTGCTTTACTCTTTTGGGTGGCAAGCTCAGCTGCAGCAGTGTTTTTTTGGTAACCCAGTTTTTCCGCTGTCTTCTTGACCTTTCGAGCCGTCTTTTCAGAATAAAACGAATCTTTATTTGATAAAACCCTGGAGACAGTTGTAATGGAAACACCTGCAGCTTGAGCGATGTCCTTGATTGTCACCGTCATAATAGCTAACCTCCCCTTTCTTTATTTATTATAGCAAAGTTTCCTGAACATCCTGATATTATCACTAATACAGCTTTCACAAAACATCAAACGTTTGTGTTGCTTATATATAGCCATTGCAAACGTTTTCTTTTTGTCATATACTCATCTTGTAAACAAGTTTTAAGACTTTTATTTTAAATTTATTTGATAGGAGGATTTTTTTATGGAAGCTTCTAAGGATTCACTGCCAAAGCTACCATGGCTGACTCTTTTCGCAATGACATTCGGTTATTTCGGTGTCAATATGGCTTTTTCGCTTCAATCATCTCAAATGGGCCGAATCTTTCAAACAATTGGTGCCGACCCAACAAAATTAGGCTTCTTCTTCATCTTGCCACCCCTCGCTGGAATGGTGGTCCAGCCTCTAATCGGTAAATACTCCGACAGAACCTGGAATCATTTTGGTCGCCGAATGCCGTACCTTATTCTCGGCGCACCAATTGCCGCTCTAGTTATGGTTTTGCTCCCTAATGCAGGATCTTTTGGATTTGGTTATGCATCATTTGCAGCACTCCTTTTCGGTGCCGTTGCTATCCTTTTCATGGATTTATCATCCAACGTCTGCATGCAACCATTTAAGATGGTAATAGGCGATATGGTCAATGAAGACCAAAAAGACCTTGCGTGGTCATGGCAACAGTCATTCGCAAACCTAGGTGGCGTACTTGCAACTTTACTTCCATTTTTGTTAACAAGTATCGGAATTGCGAATGTTGCACCAAAAGGAACAGTGCCACTATCTGTGAAGCTAGCATTTTATATCGGGGCTGCTCTCCTATTGGGAACTGCCATATATACAATTGCTTCCGTTCACGAGTATGATCCTGAAACCTACGCAGACTACCATCACCTTGATAAAGAGCCTAAGCAAAAGTCTGAGAGTCTCTGGAAACTACTATTAAATGCTCCCCGTTCCTTCTGGGAAATTGCGTTAGTCCAACTATTTGCATGGTTCGCCATTCAATACCTATGGACATATGGCACAGGTACCATTGCAGCGAACGTTTGGAATACTTCTAATCCCGCTTCAGCTGGCTACCAAGATGCAGGAAACTGGTTTGGTATTATGACCTGTGTTGAATCATTAGCTGCTGTGATTTGGGGCTTCCTGGTTCAATCCCGTACAAGTTCGACTCACCGGAAATTTTGGTATCGTCTCGGATTAGCAATTGGAGGCCTGGGTTTCATCGGTGTCTTCTTCGTCCATTCACAATTCCTACTTATAATTCCATTTAGTATGATTGGTATCGCGTACTTGGCAATGCAAACTCAGCCATTTTCAATCTTCACTGAAGAATTAAATGGTCAAAATGAAGGTGCCTATCTGGGACTCTTTAATTGTGCAATCTGTCTCCCACAAATTATTGCATCACTTTGCAGTTTCTTTATTTTCCCACTTATTGGTAAATCAATGCCCGGCATGATTTTTGTCGGTGGTGTTGTCATGTTGTTTGGTGCTCTTGCAGTTGGCATCATTCATGAAAATAAAAATATTATCACAAGTAAAAATTAGGAGGAACAAAAAATGATTAAATCAAAAGATTGGTGGAAACGCGCAGTTGTTTATCAAGTTTATCCACGCAGCTATCAAGATAGTAACGGTGACGGAATCGGTGATTTACCAGGTTTAACTCAACGCCTCCCTTACATCAAAAAATTAGGAGCTGATGTCATCTGGTTAAATCCCATTTATAAATCACCTGACAAGGATAATGGTTACGATATTGCGGACTACAAATCAATTCAACCCGCCTATGGTACAATGGCTGACTTCGACAATTTATTAGCTACTGCTCATAAATTAGGATTGAAGATTTTAATGGATTTGGTTGTTAATCACACTTCTGATCAAAATGACTGGTTCAAAGAAAGTCGTAAATCACGCGATAATAAATATAGCGATTATTATATTTGGCGAGACCCCGTTGACGGCCACGAACCTAATAATTGGGGCTCTTATTTCAATGGACCTGCTTGGACTTTCGATGAAAACCGTAAACAATATTACTTGCACTTATTTGCACCTGGTCAACCAGACTTGAATTGGGAGAATCCTGAAGTGCGAGAAACTGTTTTTGACGTAATGCGTTTCTGGTTGGATAAAGGTGTTAATGGTTTTCGAATGGACGTTATCAATTTAATTTCAAAGCCCGAGGGTCTCCCAGATGCACCAAATCCAGAACATGCTAAATACGCTAACGTTGAACCCTTTGTTTCTGATGGACATCGTTTAAACGAATTTTTGAAAGAAATGAATCAAAAGGTGCTATCAAAATACGATGACATCATGACCGTTGGAGAAATGCCAGGTTCAACACCAGAAGATGCCACCCAATACACTGGTTTTGACACCAATGAGCTCAATATGATTTTTCAATTTCAACATGTCACTCTAGCAAGTAACCCTGATAAACGCCTCGGAAAATGGAACGATAAACCAATTTCACTAAGCGACTTAAAGACTGCCTTATCTCGTTGGGAAGTAGCGCTTAATGGTAAGGGTTGGAACAGCCTCTATTGGAACAACCATGATCAACCACGTGCCGTATCTCGGTTCGCCACTGACAACTCCCAATATCGAGTTCTGGCCGCTAAAATGTTGGGGACAACCCTTCACATGATGCAAGGAACTCCTTACGTTTATGAAGGAGAAGAACTTGGAATGACCAATGTTCACTACCGCAATCTTTCCCAATATGAAGACTTGGAATCCATCAATGCCTACCATGAATATGTTGATAAAGAAAAGATTGTTTCTAGTGATACCATGTTAAAGTACTTGTCTAATGTTTCTCGAGACAACGCTCGTACGCCAATGCAGTGGGATTCATCCACCAATGCCGGATTCTCCACAGCGACACCATGGTTCGCGCTTAATCCAAATTATCCACAAATTAATGCTGAAGCAGCTTTAGCAGATCAGAATTCCGTCTTCTACTATTATCAAAAGCTAATTGATCTTAGACATAAGAGTGATTTAATTGTCCACGGCGATTACGAAGAAGTTGTACCTGACGATAAAGAGGTATTCGCTTATAAACGTCATTACAATGGAAAGACCCTCTTAATAATGAGCAACTTCACAAGCTCCGAAGTTGAGCGTGATTATGGGCAAACACATGCAGATCATCTTGTAATTGGTAATTATGAAGATGATAAAGGCAATACACTAAGAGCCTATGAGTCAAAAGTATATGTTATGTAAAAAAATCTGAGTGTAAGATAACAATAATTATTCATACAGAAGTGAAGCTATCCTCTTCCACTAAGCAAATTTCACCTATCCATACTAAAAATGAACCACCTTCGACATCTCGAAGGTGGTTCATTTTGCTTTTAAGGACGTTTAGTTATCATCCGGATCCCGAACCACTAAGACGTCACACTTTGCGTTAGCAACGACATAAGTGGTGTTTGATCCGATAAGCACCCGCTCTAACCGATTCAAACCAGTTGAGCCCATGACAATCAAATCAATGTTTTCTTTTTCTGGAATTTCTTTAGCCAATTCCGTCTTTGAGTTCCCATAGTAAAGCTTCGAATCAACGGGAACGCCAGCGGCAATCACGCGTTGAACATAACCACGCATCAGTTCCTTCACCCGATCATCAATGCGGTGTTTTTCCTCAGCCATGATTGGCGCGGACATCCCCGCTCCTCCAGCCATTACCGGCCCAAATTGGGTGTCATTTTGAACGGTAACCAATAAAATACTGGCATCGTGGCGCTGCGCCAGATCAATTGCTTGATCTAGTGCCAGTTCCGACTGAGTCGAACCATCCATTCCAACTAAAATTTTATTATAACGTTTCATAGCGGTGCCTCCTTTTCCTAAACGGCGACGAGTTATGAACTATTTCCTTAATTTCAGTCTAGCAAATCCCTTATGTCTGAGAAAGAAATGTGCCTAATTGAAAAATAGGAAACAAAAAGGCCCCAAGCTCTCAGTCTTGGGACCCTCAGCCAAACGTGGATTAAGCAGGTTCAACTTCCTTAGTCTTAACTTTTAAAACATCGTAGCCTAAGTCTTGGATGACCTTGGCAAGGTTTTCTGCGGTTGTTTGGTCTTCGTCAATCGTTGCCTTAACCTTACTTGCGTTGAACAGTACCTTGGTTGTTTCAACACCAGCTTGTCCAGCAACAGCGCTTTGAATCTTAGTCATACATGATGGGCAGGTTAAATCCTCTAATTGTAACGTTACTTTTTGTGTCATGATGATTTCCCCTTTCTTTTCTACACTGTTAGTATAGCTTGATTTGCAACTTACTAACTTGATGTAAGTCAATTTCGTGAAATTATTTTGCAGGTTCGATGGCCATTTCGCCAATCTGATCTGCAGGTTTACCGTAACCGATCAAACGCATAGCGTTGAAGATAACGACAAGGATACTTGCTTCGTGGACAAACATGCCACTCGCCATGTAGATGAATCCTAGTAGCAAACCGATGAAGAGGAAGGCAACGACGCCGACCGCGATAACAATGTTTTCCTTCGTGTTGCGAACCGTGTTCTTCGCTAAGCCATAGGCGTGAACCAATGCGTCAAAACTCGATTGCATTAAGACAACATCAGAGGTTTCAATGGCAACGTCGGTTCCACTCCCCATCGCAATTCCGATATCTGCAGTGGCAATCGATGGGCTATCGTTAATCCCATCACCGACGAAGGCAACACGACGGCCATCCTTTTGGAACTGTTTAACAAACTTAACCTTATCTTCTGGCATTAATTCAGCATGTACTTCATCAATACCAACCTGTTGAGCAACATAATTAGCAGTAGCGGCATTATCACCCGTTAGCATGACCAGGTGCTTGGCGCCAACTTTACGAAGTTCACTTAATTTCTCAGCAATTTCCGGACGAATTGTATCCGAGACACCTAAGATGGCTTGTAACTGACCATCAACGGCGACGAGTACCACAGAACTACCGGTAGATTGAAGTTCTTTCATGTCGGCAACTTGGGGTTCAGTCATGGCAATACCGTTAGCGTCCATGAGCTTTTGATTCCCAACGAGGACGTTCTTCGTATCAACTACGGCCGCAATTCCTTGGCCTTTAGTGGTGGTGTTATCGGTAATTGGTAAGGCATTAAATTCCAATTGATGATGTCCAGCATAGGCGGTAATCGCACGGCCTAGTGGGTGATCCGAAAGCGTTTCGACCTTAGCGGTTAAAGCTAGTGTTTGGTTAAGATCATCCGTGTAAGACTTAACAGCTGAAACAGCGGTATTCCCTTTAGTTAATGTCCCTGTCTTATCGAAGACAAAAGTGTCCACTTTTGAGAACGTATCCATGGCATCTCCACCTTTGATAAGGATGCCCCTTTTTGCACCGTTACCAATTCCAGCAACGTTGGAAACGGGTGCACCGATAACCAAGGCACCTGGGCAGCCAAGCACTAAGACCGTGATGGCTAACTTAAAGTCTTGAGAGAACAGGTAAACAACGATGGCTAAAATTAAAACAGCAGGTGTGTAGTAAGTTGAGAAACGATCAATAAATTTTTCAGCGTGTGACTTTGTATCTTGGGCGTCTTCAACCAGTTCAACGATTTTGGCGAACGTGGTGTCATCCCCAACTTTAGTGGCTTCAATTTTCAGGAAGCCGTCACTCACAATCGTTCCTGAGAAGACCTCGTCATTAACATTCTTTGCGATTTCCTTCGATTCACCAGTAACGGCGGATTCGTCGGTGTAGCCTTGACCTTCGACAATCTTCCCATCAACTGGGATAGAAGCACCGGTCTTCACTAAAACAATGTCACCCTCGTCCACATCATCAATGTCGACTTCCTCGGTTGTGCCATCGTCTTGAACGACTAAAGCAGTCGTTGGCGCCATTTCAGTTAATGACTTAATAGATTCCCGCGTCTTGGAAAGAGTCCGTTTTTCGAGGTAACCCCCGAACAAGAAGAGGAATGTGACAATAGCTGATTCATTATATTCACCAATGATGAAGGCCCCAATAACGGCGATGGTAACCAGTAATTCAATACTGATAACCTTAACCTTCAATGCTTGAAAAGCGTGAATAAAAATTGGAATAACGGCGATGACCGAAGCAATCGCTAAAGTAACGTTGTACCCTGGCATACTCCCTAAAGCGTACTTTGATAAATAACCTGCGACGATCAAAATTGCGGTCAGTAACGTAATCTGGTTGGCATGTTTTTCGATATATTGTTGAAATTTCATTTCTAACTGCCTCCTCCTTGATTTCTGGCTCCATCATAAGGTCAAATACGTTATTTGAAATTGATGTAGGTTAACTTGAAGGAAAAAGATCGAATTTTTTTGAATCCACTAAAAAAAACAGCCTTCACAGGCTGCTTTTTACGATTCTATACTTGGTTGGCGCTCTTCCGTGTTTCTTAATAGATAGGTCATTAGGAATGAAATCGCCAGGAAAATCGCCACCACCACGTACGGGTAGTGCGGGCTCATATCCAACAACTGACCGGACATGATTGGCCCAACGATATTCCCGATACTGGTCAGGGACATGTTCATCCCGTTCATCAAGCCTTGATTACCGCTACTAATCTTGGTAATCAGCGACGTAATCGCTGGCCGCAAGATATCAAACGCGGTGAAAGCAAATAGCGTTGCGATGATAACTTCCCACTTGCTGTGCGCAAAAATAATCCATAAGGTTCCAATCAGCGAAATCAAGAACCCATACCGAATGACACGCTTTTCTTGGAAAGCGAGTACCAACCGGTCAAACAAGACCACTTGTAGGATTAACGAGAGTACCCCGTTGATTGTCAAAACCAGGGCGATATCATCCATCGTAAAGTGGAAGACCTGATTCACATAAAGACTATAAATACTTTCAAATCCTTGAAGCCCAAAAGATGAAATTAAGATCATGGAGAATAGAATCACGACCGCGGTTGTCAAAATATCGCGAATCTTCCCACGATTAACCAACTCACCGGCTTCTTTAGAAATCTCATCCTTAGGAATAATGTCCTCTTCCTTTGGCAGCAGAACCGTCAACGCAATCATCGACAATAGGCCTAATGCAGCGGCAGCCCAAAATGGGAATTTATAATCGAACTTAGCTAAAATACCACCCAGTCCTGGTCCCAAGATAAGCCCACCACTGAAGGCTGCTGACAGATAACCGATAACCTTAGCTCGTTGCCTTTTGGTCGTGATATCTGCCGCCATCGCCATTGAGGTTGGCACGTACATTGCAGCCGAAAGTCCCCCAATAATTCGTGAGATATTGAAAAATAAGAGCTGATTCGTTATAGCAAAAAGGGCTTCGGATACCATAAATAAGAACAAGCCCACGACCAGTACTGGTTTCCGACCGGTCTTATCCGAAAAACGACCGATAATTGGAGAAGCTGCAAATTGCGCAAACGCAAATAAAGATGACATAATCCCCATTTCAGTCGCTGTAAAATGATACTCGTTACGTAAAAACGGCATAACTGGGATGACTAGGCTAATTCCCAGACAGACCAGAAATTCAGCCAAAATTAAAATTGTGATGGCGCGACGCACCTGTTTGGTCATAACACGGCCCTCCCCCGCAAAAAATATTAGTACCTTTAAGTATAGGTGTATCAAGTAAAAAAGTCTATCCACTCCAAATAGGATTTAAAAAAGACGCCATTAACCCCTCAGGATTTCACAGCATCTTTTCACTTAATTTTAACTTATTAATCAGCGTGCTTTTGGCCCTCAAAACTGGTTCGGTGAGCCCGTTCAATTTGAATCACCGTCTTACCTGAGTGATGTGCTTCAATCAGTTCATGCGCTTTAACAACGTCTTCACGGGTAAACTTCAAGATATTCTGGACTCGGATAGATACACCCCAAGTTTTAGATAGTTCAACCCAGTATTCAAGGGCTTCCTTGTTAGAGGCACCCTGACCTGGTATTAAATGGGTTACCTTGACGTCAGGTGTTTTCACGTCGTACTTCAAATTGGGAATCAATACGATTTGACCACCCGGTTTGACAAGTGAATCGCTTAACCCATCGTCATGACCACCAAGCGTCGCATCAAACACAACGTCCGCACTTGATTCAAACTTCGAGCGATCCTGTTCTTCATCGTAAGCAATGAACCGGTCAACCCCAATCCATTTGGCGTATTCCACGTTAGCTGCCGACGCACTACCGATAACTTCGTGACCCTGACTCTTCGCCATCTGGGCTAACAGGGAACCAACTAATCCAGTCACTCCAGCGATGCCAATGACATCGCCGTCCTTCACATCCGCAAAATGATGCCAAGCATTATATGCAGCAATCCCCGGGGTTGGCAAACTAGCTGCATCCAAGAAAGACAATGTTCTTGGCCGTTTAACCACCTTATCTGCAGTTGCATTCACTCGCTCACCATAGGCACCACTTGGCCGATAGTTAATCACGTAATCACCAACTTTAAAATTGGTCACCTCGTCACCAACTTTGACGACCTGGCCAACCAAATCGGTTCCCGGAACAAACGGAAACTTGAGCGGGCGTATTTCCTTAAACTGTCCTTGGCGCAATAAAATGTCGTACGGATTGATGCCAAACGCCATGACCTCGATTTGTACCTGGTCTGGTTTGGGATCCTTAATTTCTTTATCTATTTCTTGAAAAACGGTAGGTGCACCGTACTCCGAAAATCCAAATGCCTTCATAGTCACAACCTCCACTTTTAATTACTTGGGTCGTTCCACCGCAATAATATCACCTAGCGTACCGTAATTGCTACCGGCGAGCCTACTGATGGGATTAAGCCCTTTTGCGTCTACATAGTACTTATCTTCGTCCAGTAAATCATCGCGAAACGAAAAATGAACGACTTCCAACATAAACAAATCGGTCATCGGTTGTCCGTCATCATCATTGAGTGGTACGTGCGATTGCACCTTCACTTCAAGCGCTACCGTCACATCAACTAACCGTGGGGTTGAAATGGTCTGAGCCGGAACGGTTTCCAATCGATTAATCTCAATTTCACTTTCGTCAGGTGTCAACGTTGCAGCCGTTTGGTTCATTTGCGCCAAATGGGCTTGATCAACAATGTGAATAACCCCTTCACCTGTGGTCACCAAATTTTGCGCAGTATCTTTCATCTCACCATGGCGACAAAAAATCGACAATGTCACCATCGGGATTTGACTCGCCAAAACAGTAAAGAAACTGAAGGGCGCCAGGTTCAGCGTTCCAGTTTCTTGGTTTTTGGTGAGCGTCCAGGCAATCGGTCTTGGAATAATCGCGCCGGTTAGTAGCTTATATCGCTCTCGTTCTGTGAGTTGACTCGGGACAACTTCTTTCATTTTTCAACTAACTCCTTCGCAAACCAATCTTTCGCACGTTGCAACTCATCCGGCGTGATGTGGTGCGACTGTTCAGCGACGAACGTTGTCATTTGGACGCCACTTTTCTCAAAGGAGGCCGTCAAACTGGCAAAATTAGTGTCGCTCACAATCGGATCCTTGGTGCCGTGCGATAGCCAAACTGACTTATCCGGAATCTGAATGATATTTTCCGCTGGCTGCAGTTCCATTGCGTGGAACAAGGCCGCCGCCTGGAAAAAGTGCGGGTCATGAAGTAGCATTTCCGCCGCAACGTTAGCCCCGTTCGAATAACCAACCACCACAAACTTAGCCGGATCCAAACGATGACTCTCCGCGAGTTCGACAATGGTCGTTTTTAACCAATCCAATTGCACTGCTAAATCTGCCAAATCAAAGCCACCGTCTGGCGTGTGACGGAAATAGCGGGTCATTCCGTTTTCAACCAACGGCCCTCGAATGGAGAGAATCGTCGCATTTGGCGCAAGCTCTTTTGCAATTGGCATCAGGCTTGTTTCATCCCCACCAGTACCGTGCAGTAACAGCAATACCGGTTCTGATTCATCACCCGGTAAAAATTGATAATGAACTTTATGCACCATCTTCAGCCCCCGTGTTTACAGGTGTCAGATTGGCTTCAATTTCCTCACGGTAAGGTTCTAAGAATGGCGGCAATTCAAGATGAATGCCCGATTCTTCATACGTTTCATCCTGTAAGAAGCCTGGCCCGTTCGTTGCAATTTCAAAGAGAACTCCCGGTGTAACCCGGAAGTATTCGGACTTAAAGTAGAATCGATCAACGAAGCCAGAGTGTGACAGCCCGGTCTTTTGAATGCAATCAATCCAGTAGCGTAGCGACTCTTCATTGTTAGTCGTGAAGGCTGCATGGTGCACGCTGCCGTACCCTTGAATGGCAATTGGTAAGTCTTCGCGGTGCTCAATAATGACCTGGGCACCATGTCCACCGTCGTTTAATTCGTATTTAGTAAAGTCGCCCTCCGTTTCCTTGCGGGTAAAGCCCAGCAAGTCCGTTAAGGCCACATCCATATGTTGCGCGTTCATCACGGTAATATAAACGGGACCCAAACCGACAATTGCGTATTCGTCAGGCACATCACTGCCACGCCAAGGCGTACCACCCTCAACGCCCGCATTGTGCTCGTCGGAAACGAACGCATATTGCTGATCATCGAAGTCACGGAACTTCATCATTTTAGCGCCAAACTGCTCCGAGACGTCTTCATGATCAATGTTGAAATCATCGAGACGCTTGCCCCAATATTCAAGCGACGCATCGTTGGGTACTCGGAAAGTCGTTCGTGAAATACTGTTAGTTCCAGGTTGCCCCTTCTGAATCCCAGGGAAATCAAAGAACGTGATGTCTGTCCCAGCAGTGCCCATGTCATCCGTAAAGTATAGGTGGTACGTATGGGCGTCATCCTGATTGACCGTTTTCTTAATAAGGTGCAAGCCTAGTACCTTGGTATGGAATTCAAAAATCTTGCGCGCATATGAGGTAATGGCGGTCACGTGATGTGCACCCACTAAGTTATTCATGTCCTTTGTCATTTAAAAAGAGCCCTCTTTCTTGATGGAATTTCACAATATCTGGTCGTTCTTTTTGCCAGTTCGGTCCGACTCGTAATTCTTCACCCAAGTGATCCAGTGGTTCATCAAGCGTGAAACCTGGTCCGGATGTGGCGAATTCAATTCGAGTCCCATTCGGTTCTTTGATATAAAGGCTGTAGAACCAGCCCTGGTCAATGTATTCTTCAATATTTAACTGGTTATCTTGTGCTAGTTGATAGAGATTGTCCAAAATAGCTTTTGAACCAACATCAAACGCAATGTGGTCGATACTACCACGGCCAAAGCGAGTCTTCACGTCACTCTCACCTGGTTTAACGACCAATTCGGTATCGTTACGGGTTTGGACGGTCCCATTATCTGAATGAACCGTCAACTCGTTGAACTGTTTGAACCAATCCAGGGCCGCTGGTTGATCCGCACCATAAAGGGTTGTTGAATGGATTCGGATGATTTGATAATCACCCGGAATGTCGTTTGGCACCACTTGGTCGTCATTTAGTTTTTCGTCCTTCTTAACGAAGCCGATTTTGACACCTTCAGGATCGTTAAATACCAACGCCTCATTTTCATAATGTGACTCTACGTGGTGCTTGTCCAATCGATTTTGCCAAAATCCAAACGCATCCTTTGGCACATCATAGTAAATGGTCGACAACCGGTTTGCGCCATCTGTTCGATGGCCTAATAGTGGCACCTCAATAAAAGTTGTTGCCGTGCCAGGCGTTCCCAGATAATCCGCGTAAAACACGTGTCGCATCTTGGGGTTCTCCTGATTAATTGAGTTTTTCACCAATCTAAAGCCCAGCACGTTCACGTAAAAATCAATGTTTTGATCAACGTCCTTCGTTAACAATGTAATGTGATGTAATCCAAACAACGATGTCACCACCCCTTCGTAGATTTCAAAAGTATCTTACTATACTTATTATTAGTAAGCTACGAATTTGACCCGCATTTTTGTACCGCTTTCATTTTGTTTCAAAACCGATTACAGCCCCATGATATAATGAAGGCAAATACAGCTTTGGAGGATTTTTTATGGAAAATGGACAACCCTTACCGCAACGAATCAAAGTCATCTGGCGTTTTGATGCACTATGGCTCTTCTTGATTGCACTGGCAGTAGCTGTGGGAAGCTACGTGGCGTTGCAATTTTGGTCAGTTACCTTCTTCCACTGGACGCTATGGTTAGGCGTTGCCGGCGCCATTGTCGGACCACTCATTATCTTTCTACTCATTCCCTACTGGTATCGATTCCAGCGCTATCAGATTTCCGACGATGACGTCGAGCTTCAGTCCGGTTTCATTTTCCGGAAACGGGTTGCCGTACCAATCGGGCGCGTGCAAGATGTGAAACTAGCAGCGGGACCATTGTTTCAGTGGCAAAAGCTTCAGCAAGTCACCATCCAAACGGCCTCGACCAGCCACGAAATCGGCGGCTTAGATCCGGAGGTTGCCGAGCAGTTGCGCGATCAAATCATCCAACTTGCGAAGGAGGCCCGTCAGTATGAAGTCTAAGCAACGGCTCCATCCACTAGTGATTCTGGTGCTGTTAGGTAAATTCCTCAAAATCTGGATTGTACCAATTATTTTGCTTATTCCTGGACTTAATTCGGTGGCCAAGCTAATCCACTTTAATGTCTGGTGGCTTGTGGCAATTTTGATTGTCGTTGTCCTTCTGTTCACTGTTTTAGATTACCTGACGTTCAGTTTCGAGATTGGCTCCGCCAGTTTGACCATCCATTCGGGCATCCTCATCAAGAAGCACACCCATATTCCCTACGATCGGATTCAGTCCATTGAACACAATCAGTGGTTCTTTTTTAAACCATTTCACCTTGAACAATTAACTATCGAAACCGCTTCAAAATCCGACAGTCCAGAGGGGGTTTTAGCACTTGTTCCAACCGCCGTTGCGGCACAAATCGATGCCAAACGGACTGGTACATCACAACGTGCTACTGAAACCAGTATTGTTGCTGCGGATACGCCACACTACCAAATTAACACCCGCGAACTCAATCTTTATGCCTTAACCTCAATGGGAGTTGTGCCCTTGTTGGTCGCATTAGGTTGGTTATCCGACAAGGTTAATGAGATTTTTCCTAAATCATGGAGTGACGCACTCACCCAAACCGTAACTGGTCTTTCAATTTTAGCCATCATTGCGCTTGGTGTCGCGTTCGTCTTGATTGGCATTTTAGCGTCTTATTTAATCATTTTGCAAAAGTACTTCCATTTCCAGCTTAGCGCCGAGTCGACGCAATTGACCACTAACCGGGGACTATTCCGGAGTGTTAATTTATCAGTCCCCAAAAACCGAATTCAAGCCGTTACATTCAAACAAAACATCATTCGCCAGTGGCTGAAACTGACCACCGTTGCGACAATCTCCGCTTCCAAACGCGAGGGCAACGATAGCGAAGCCGAAAGTATGACAATGATGCCCGTCATTCAGAATTCTGACGCCTTCAGTCATTTGACGCCATTTCTCAACTGGTTGCCCTCACAAACACCGATATTAACGCGGCTGGCACCACAACGGAAGTGGCTGTTCATCCGTAACGCCCTCATTTTACCGGTCATTGTAGCAATCCCACTAATCTGGTTTTGGCGACCATGGGGCTGGTTGAGTCTTCTGCTATTGCCATGGGCGTTTTTCCAAGGTTGGTACGCTAGCGCCAATACCGGATGGTCATTGAAATCGAATCAATTAATCCTGCAAAAAGGGAGCTGGTTTAACCGCACGCTGGTGGTTATCCCCGGCACCAACATCCAAAGCCTCGCCGTTCGCCAATCGATTTGGATGAAGAAAACGGCCATGGCTCATTTGCGGGTCAACCTCCGCAAGGGCAATGGAAATTTCGAAATGACTGTCCGTTATCTCCCTAAAACGGTCGCCGATGACATCTATCATTGGTATACGAGCGTAAATTAAAAGAACTCGCCGAAGCGAGTTCTTTTTTCGTGGCAGCAAGGACTTAAACGCCTTACTGCACACCTCTTCTATTCTTGATAGCCATTTGGGTGGCTTTGGGTCCAAGTCCAAGCCGTTTCAATTGTTTTAGTAACGTCATCGAAGACTGGCTTCCAGCCTAAGACTTCGCGGGCCTTATCACTAGCAGCAATTAACGTGCTAGGATCACCAGGCCGGCGTGGTG
Source organism: Secundilactobacillus oryzae JCM 18671 (assembly GCF_000740055.1). Classification (GTDB taxonomy): domain Bacteria; phylum Bacillota; class Bacilli; order Lactobacillales; family Lactobacillaceae; genus Secundilactobacillus; species Secundilactobacillus oryzae. The sequence goes on from NZ_BBJM01000002.1 coordinate 98,145, forward strand.
CCATTTCAGATGGAATGGCTTGGCCCGTCACCTGACGTGCCGCCTGCAACAATTGGAGGTTGGAGAATCCAGTCGCAGAGCCCAAGTTAAAGGCATCACTCTTACCACCATTTTGAAGGTACTTAGCTGCTAAAATATGTGCTGCGGCCAAGTCCATGACGTGAACATAGTCACGAACGTTGGTACCATCTTCTGTATCGTAATCGTCACCAAAAATCTGAAGCTTCTCACGTTTGCCAGTTGCCACTTGCAAAATAATTGGTAATAAGTGGGTTTCTGGGTGGTGATCTTCACCGATTGACCCATCTGGCTTAGCACCAGCGACGTTAAAGTAACGCAAGGCCACAAAGCGGATACCGTATGCTTCGTCAGCCCAACGCGCCATCTTCTCCATTAGTAATTTGCTTTCTCCATATGGATTCGTTGGAATTTTTGGATCAGCTTCCGTTATTGGAATATGAACGGGTTCACCGTACACAGCGGCAGTTGATGAGAAGACGATTTGGCGAACATCATGATGATTCATCGTTTCCAAAAGGGTCACAAAGCCCGTATCGTTGTTGTTAAAGTATTTCAATGGATCCTTCATCGATTCTGGAACGATTGAAAAGGCCGCTACGTGAATGACGGCTTCAATCGTTTCCTTGCCGAATACGTTATCCATAAATTCGGCGTCACGAAGATCCCCTTCGTACAGACGTGCGTTCTCATTGACAGCTTCACGATGGCCGGTTGATAGGTTGTCGATGACGACAATGTCTTGGCCTTGGGTGATGAGCTGATCAACGGTAATTGAACCGATATAGCCAGCACCACCAGTAACTAAAATTGACATATTAACTTCCTCCATACGCTCAAATAAACATCTCTTATAACGATACCATTTATTGGGAAGTTTGAGAATGTTTGAATTAAAGAGTGGATAAGTTGTACAATTAAATTGTACTCAGTTTCACAAAATCGAGGAGGAATTTAATATGGCTAGAGAATTTGCAAGTCCAGCTCACTATGTTCAAGGCAAAGGCGTTTTCAACGATCCTCAGAAGTATCTTTCCGCACTGGGAAACAATCCCCTGTTGCTCTGCGATAACATCGTTTGGAAAATTGTTGGTGAACGCTTAAAGACGACTCTAGAAACGCAAAAGTTCACCGTCAAACGAGTCACATTTGTCGGTGAAGCCTCAGATGAAGAAACTGCTCGAGTCACCGCAATCGGGAAAGAACATCAAAACGATTTCATTATTGGTCTTGGTGGTGGTAAAACACTCGACTCCGCTAAAAACATTGCGGATAAATTAGGCATTCCAGTTGCTATCTTGCCAACAGTCGCTTCAACCGATGCGCCATGTTCCGCACTTTCCGTCATGTACACCCCTGATGGTCAATTCAAAAACTACGCATTTTACTCAAAGAATCCGGATCTCGTTTTGTTAGATACAGAGGTCATCAGTCATGCACCTGTCAGAACATTAATTGCCGGAATTGGCGATGCCATGGCAACCAATATCGAAGCGCAAGACGTTGCCCGAGGTTACAATAAGTCTATGCTAGGCGAGTCACCCACTCTTGCTTCCTTGGCCATCGCGCAAACTTGTGCGGACACGCTATTTAAACACGGCGCACAGGCCGTGAGTGCCGTGAAGGGTCAAGTCGTCACTCCTGCGCTAGAGTCTGTTGTAGAAGCTAACACACTGTTAAGTGGTCTTGGTTTCGAAAGCTCCGGATTAGCAGCTGCTCATGCAATTTACGATGGCTTTACCGTTTTAAATGGTAGATTGCAAATTTAATCTGAATTTTTGGACAAATTGGTCAGCATAACCTGATACGGTGTTTGCCAGTCGAGTATTTTAAGCGGTCGCTGGTTAATTTGGAGTAACGTCGTCGTTAAATCTTGAGTACTAATGTGCTCAAAACGAGTCCCTTTAGGATAAAAATAACGTAAATTCCGATTAAAGCGTTCATTACTACCACGTTCAGCTGGCGTATAAGCATGGC
>NZ_BBJM01000001.1 GCF_000740055.1 Secundilactobacillus oryzae JCM 18671
GGTTTTACGACCACGATGACTAAGTTTAACTTCATGGTCAGTTTGAGCCTTAACTGCGTGATACTCACCAGCTAAGCGATGAACCTCATTAAAGATAGTGGTTTTACTAAAGCCTAAATAATCGGCAATATATTGAAGTAAGTGCTTTTCATGATGAAGTGTTTCGATGACAACGCGGTCTTCAAATGATAAAATAGTGGTGCCCATAAAGGTCCTTCTTTCTAATGGAATGTTGTGGTGACACCATTAAAGACCTTTATGGGTTTTTCTGTCCACTAATATGTTCAACTTAAATTTTACAATCTACCTTTTATATTTGGGAGGATATGAATATGTATTTCAAAATGGGGTTTAACCAAGGTGAAGGACAATGAGAGCGCTAAAAAATGGTCATAAATTGCAACTCACGAGCCTTTTAATGTTAATTTTCGCATTCGCTATCATGATTCCGTTATCCAAATCATCTCCACTGTACGCGGGCTGACAAAACTATGAATAATCTTCAATCTATTGAGGGTACCATTCATGGGGAACTACATATTGGGGCTATCGAGAGTAGTAGACTTCCACATTTAATCAATGTTATCGAGAGTGTCATCGAGGACTTTCCACTGGTACGGCTTCAACTACATACTGGAACTAACAGCGATATACGATCTCAACTTGATTCTGGACTTCTAGATTTTGGCATTGTTACTAGTAAAGCCCATGTTCAACAATATTCCTCAATTGATTTCCCAGAAATCGATAGCTGGGAACTCAATATTTCACAAAATAATTCATTAGATTGAAGATTATCGGATCTTATAACCTAATTGGTAATGCGCTATCTCTTGTTAGCACTGGACATGTTGGCGTATTAAGCTTAGAACAAGTCACCAACTACGAAAATGAGCCCAATATTATTTTCAAAAAATTAAATCCGATCGTTAATGAGCCTGTTAGTATGATATGGAAAAACAGCTCTCCCTTATCTAATATCGCCCAAATTTTTCTTGAACGAATCCAGGGTGAAGTTAAAACAAAACAAGCGTAAAAGAAGAGCAAGTTCAGAGGTTAATAGCCTCAGAACTTACTCTACTTATTTAATCAATTTTTACTTACGTTTCTTCTTGTTACGCCGCTTCTTCGCCTTTTGAAGCTGTCGTGACATCCGCTTCATCGCAAGATTACCAAGTTTTGAACCACCTGGCATATTGCCACCCATAAGGCCTTCCATACCAGACATATTACCGTTGGAGGCCTGCTTCATCATTTTTTTCATCTCACCGAATTGCTTGATCATTCGGTTAACTTCGTGGATTGGTCGACCTGAACCAGCCGCAATCCGACGGCGACGGGAAGGATTCAAAATATCAGGGTTTTCCCGTTCTTGATTCGTCATTGAGTAAACAACCGCTTTAGTCCGTTCAATATCCTTTGGATCCATTTGAACATTCTTTAAAGCTGGGTTGTTTGCCATACCAGGAATCATTTTAATGATATCCTCCATGGGCCCCATTTTTTGAATTTGTTCCATTTGCTCCAAGAAGTCATTGAAATCAAAGTTGTTCTCACGCATCTTTTCAGCGAGTTCTTGAGATTGTTTCTCATCGAATTCACGTTGCGTTTTCTCGATTAGGGAGAGCATATCCCCCATCCCCAAGATCCGTGATGCCATTCGGTCGGGATGGAACACGTCGAGATCCGACATCTTTTCACCCTGACCCACAAACTTAATTGGCTTACCAGTCACTGCTCGGATTGAAAGTGCCGCACCACCACGGGTGTCACCATCCAATTTGGTGAGGACAACACCAGTAATATCTAACTGGTTGTCAAAACCTTCTGCAGTCGCTACGGCGTTTTGACCGGTCATCGCATCAATTACCAGCAAAATTTCATCTGGGTTAGCGAGTGCTTTAATGTCAGCTAATTCCTGCATCAACTGCTCATCGATTTGCAAACGACCAGCCGTATCGATGAAGACATAGTCATTGTGATCTTCGGCAGCCTTAGCAAGACCTTGGCGCACAATTTCAACCGGGTTGACGTTGGTACCTAATTCAAAAACAGGGACATCAATCTGTTGACCAACCGTCACCAATTGATCAATCGCGGCAGGACGATAAATATCGGCCGCAATCATCAATGGTCGAGCGTTATTTTCCGTTTTTAACTTATTAGCTAATTTACCGACAGTTGTCGTTTTACCGGCACCTTGAAGCCCGGCCATCATGATAATAGTAGGAATCTTGTCAGACTTGTTCAGGGGAACGGCTTCTTCCCCCATCGTCTTGGTTAATTCTTCATCAACAATTTTAACGATTTGTTGTGCTGGGTTAAGTCCTTCCAACACAGCTGATCCTGACGCCCGATCACGTACTGTTTTGACGAAGTCTTTAACCACGTCAAAGTTAACGTCGGCTTCTAATAATGCCAGACGAATTTCACGCATCGTTTCTCGCAAATCAGCTTCGGTAACTTTACCCTTGCCCCGAAGGCGTTTCATTGCATTTTGTAATCTTTCGGTTAACCCTTCAAATGCCATTTATTTACCCGTCCTTACTCTTCAAGTGTTTCTAGATTATTAACTAGTTCATTGAGTTCCGCATCATCTTGATAGTTTTTACGCACGTACTGCTGAATACGATCAGCCTGATGGTTACGCGCCTGATAGGCTTCTAATAGATGCAACTTTGTTTCGTATTCTTCTAGGATTTTTTCCGTTCGCCGAATATTGTCATACACGGCTTGGCGACTAACGTCAAATTCATCGGCAATTTCTCCTAGTGAAAAATCATCGGCGTAGTACAACTGCATGTACTCGTCTTGCTTGGTGGTTAGAAGCGGTTGATAAAAAGCCAGTAACGAATTTATTCGATTATTCTTCTCGATTTCCAACCGATAACCTCCAGAAATGCTCTCAGATATATTATATTTAACACCTTCTTAGATTACCGATTTTTCGCGGTTCCGTCAACCATTGCCGACAAAAAGAACCAGCGTACTCGCATACGCTGATTCTCGAATTGCTTATTTAATTAAACCTTTGAACAAACCATAAACAAAGTCCTCTGGCTTGAACGGACGGAGGTCATTAACCGTTTCACCAAGACCCACAAACTTAACGGGCAAGTGTAACTCATTTCGAATTGGGAGCACAATTCCACCTCGTGCTGTCCCATCTAACTTCGTTAACACAATTCCACTCACATCTGTTGATTCCTGGAATAATTTAGCCTGATTCAACGCGTTTTGACCAGTTGTCGAATCCAACACGAGTAACACTTCATGCGGCGCAGCTGGAATTTCTCGCGTGATGACACGTTTCATCTTGGTCAACTCGTTCATCAAGTTGACCTTGTTTTGAAGTCGACCGGCAGTATCCACAAACAGAATGTCGTAGGCTTCTTCTTTGGCCTTTTTAACGCCATCGAACACGACAGCAGCTGGATCGCCGCCTTCCTTACCCTTGACGATATCGACGCCATCCCGAATTGCCCATTCATTCAGTTGTTGAATGGCACCAGCTCGGAAGGTATCTGCTGCAGCCAATAATACCTTTTTCCCCTGTTGTTTGTACATTGCGGCCATTTTACCGATGGTTGTTGTCTTACCAACTCCGTTAACCCCAACAAACATAATCACGGTCGGACCCGTTTCAGCAAAATTAATTTGATTATTTTCGCCTTCACCAGCGGATTCATAAATATCAACTAGCTTTTCGATAACGACATTTTGAACGTCTTGCGTCTTCTTAGCATTTTGAAGTTTGACTTCTTCTCGCAGAGCTTCGCTAATCTTCATCGATGTTTCAAACCCAACATCAGATTCAATGAGGGCTTCTTCCAACTCTTCGAAGAAATCTTCGTCAACGTGCCGGAAATTTGCCAATAACTTGTTGAGTCGGCTACCGAATGAAGAACGCGACTTTTCGAGTCCTTTTTCATACCGTTGCTCTTCACTAACTGAACTTTCAACTGGAGCTGCTGCAGGTTGAGTTGCTTCTGGCTCAGATTCTGGTACTTCTTTCACCTCTGGTTCAGGTTCAACTTCAACCTCTGGCTCCTGGGCAGGTTCTTCCTCTGATGCGTCAGAAGATTCCGTTGTGGGCGCTACTAATTCTGCCGCTTCATCTGTTTTACTTGTCTCTGGTACGACTTCATCAGTCGACGCTTCTGAAGCAGTCTCAGTCTCAGTTTCATCCTCTTTCGATTCTGGTACTGATTCAGCTTCCGGAGTTGCTACTGAAGCTGGTTCAGCGGTTTCTTCCGGAGCGTCTTGCTTTTCGACTTCTTCAGGAGCCACTTCAGGCGTTGGCTTTTTTTCTTCGACCGATTTTTTCTTTAAAAAATCAAATAAACCCATTTAAATTCTCCTTTAGCTTACAAGCTCATCTAAATTAACCGAAACCATCTTGGAAATTCCGGACTCTTGCATAGTCACTCCATAAAGGCTATCAGCGTAAACCATCGTTTCCTTTCGGTGAGTAATCACGATGAACTGAGTCTCGCCATCAAAATGGCTCAAATAATTAGCGAATCGATCCACGTTGGCTGGATCCAAGGCGGATTCGGCTTCATCCAAGATACAGAACGGAATCGGTTTAACATTCAAAATAGCAAATAACAACGTGATGGCAGTCAGTGACCGTTCACCGCCGGATAGTAAGCGCATATTTTGGAATTTCTTGCCAGGTGGCTGCGCCATAATGTCAATTCCAGTGGTCAAAAGGTGCTCAGGTTCAGTCAAAATTAACTTAGCCTGGCCCCCACCAAACATCTGAACGAATGTCTTAGAAAATTGAGCTGCAACTAAATCAAAACTCTCTTTGAATCGTTTTTGCACCTCAACGTCCATCTTATCCATCGTTGCCAGTAGTTGGTCTTTTGATGTCACCAAATCATCTTGTTGCTTCGTTAGAAAATCATGTCGTTCCTTAACCCGTTTAAATTCTTCAATGGCGCCAACGTTAACTTCGCCGATTTCATCAAGTCCGCGTTTCAACAACTTGAGTTGCGAAAGAACCGTTTCAATCGGCGTATCCAACTCGTTATCGGCAACATCTGCATAGCTAACATGGTACGTCTCTGCCAATTTATCCATTTGTTGCTCAGTAACTGTATCTACTCGAGCAAGCTTGGTTTCAATTTTCTGGGCATCATCATTTGCTAGTTGCGCAAGCTGTTGCGTTTGCTCTAGCGTTGCATTTTGATCCGCCAACTGTTGCTTGTTCAATTCAAATTGCGCTTGCCCAACTGTAATCTGCTCTTGCAGTTGTTGCTTCAATTCAGCAGAGCGTTCAATCTCTGCTGCAATTTTAACAGGGTCTGCGCCCGTACCGCCTTGATTCAAGCGAGTTAATTCTGCCTGCTTTTCAGTTTGTGTTGCCTGGGTTTGTTCCAGCTGATTAGCTTTGGCTTGACGCGACCGCTGCAATTGTTGCAGTTTTTCAGTTGCGATGGCCATTTCTTCATGAACTGCTTGGAAGTCATTTGCCACTTTATCACTAAGCGACCGTTTTTCAGCCAGGTCAGCTTTCAACTGCGTAATCTCAGCCTGATTGTTTTCCAGTTGCGTCTCAATCTGCTTAACCGTGGCTTCATTTTGCTTTAACTGCTCTTCAGTTGATAAGCCTTCACTTTGTTGTGTCTTTTCGAAGGTATAGGCTTTAACCTGTTTCTGGTATTCCGAAAATCTGGACTCAATGAGTGATTGCTGGTCAACCAGATCACGTTTGGTATTTTTAGTTTCATTGATCGCTGTGTTCAACTGGCTCAACTTCGCCTGGATATCCTCATGTTGGGCTTTCAACTCTTTTAAGTAGACTTCCTGTTCGGCTAATTTTTTGGACATCTGTCCGACATTCTTTTCCAAGTCAGCCAGTTCCTGATTTTGGGCTAAAATGCTCGAACGAGCCTGTTTGTTTTTCCCACCAGAAATCGCACCACTTGCACTAATGACATCCCCATCCAACGTCACAATGCGGTTGCGATGGCCAATAACCTTGGCCATCGTTGTTGCATGAGTCAAATTATCACAAATGAGCGTCGTCCCAAGTAAATGGTCCATGACTACTTGATATTCTGGTGCGACCTTCACTAATTCACTTCCGACACCAATAAAACCATCTACTTGTTGGGCCTGAGTCAAGGTGTCATTCGTCACGTGATAAGTCTTAATGGAAGATAACGGTAAGAAGGTTGCCCGACCCAGATGATTCTGGCTCAAATAACCGATAATTTGCTTGGCGACCCCTTCATCTCTGACAATCACCTGCTGAACCTGATTGCCAAGGGCGTATTCAACCGCTGTCATATATCGAGGTTCGATATTAAGAATATCGGAAACGGGACCGATTAAGCCATCAAACTGCTTGCGATTTTTCAAAACGCTCCGGACACCCTGATAAAAACCAGAATAATCCGTTGAAACATTCCGTAAACTATTGAGACGTGCCTGTGCTTTTTGGTAAATTTCTAAAGCGGCCAACCACTGCTGTTGAAGGTGATTGCCCTTTTCTGAAATATCGGCCTCAGCTTGCGTTTGCTGCTGATAAGTATCCTGTTGTGCTGACAAGGTTTGTTCTATCTGAGTTAACTGAGTCGCTACCTTGGTTTGCTCCGCTGCATAACGTTCAGCCGCTGACATCGCTTCAGTCAGATTTTCTTCAATCCGCTTCAAACGTTGATCAACACTCTGACGATTCTTTTGTAGGTATTGTTGTTCATTGTGCAGACTCGCCTTTTGTTGCATTAAATCAACATAGGCGTTTTGAAGATCATCAATTTTAGCTTCTAAAGTGCGTATTTGTTTCTCAAATCCCGACTTATCATTGGCCGCTAAACTAGCTTTTAGTGTGTCTAATTCAGTCTGTTGCTTCGCAATGGCCGCGTCTGTCGCTGACGCTTGAGTTTCAATCGTCTGAGCCTCTTGGCCTAATGCTGCAATCTGTTCTTGCAAGGCTTGGCGGGTTGCCACTAAGTGCTCTGTTCGCTCTTCAACAATCGCTTTTTGCCCGACCAAGCTTTCGTAATTTCGGGTTGCTGACAACAGTTCACTCTGAAGACGGTCCTTTTCGGATGCCAAACGCGTGTCGGTTTGATTCAGGTCACTAATTTTAGCTTTAATCGCCGTTAACTTTTCATTAAACGAACCAACCGTAGCTTGAGCCTCAACTCGTTGCTTTTCTAAGTCAGCCTTAGTGGCTTGAGACTGGTTAATTTCGTACACTAACCGCTGCTGATCATAAGCCTCAAAACGCGATTTTTGATCTAAGTAGTCCTTAGCTAGACTGCTTTGTTCCTCTAAAGGTGCAATTTGAGAATTTAATTCTCGTAAAATGTCGTTAATGCGATCTAAATACTCATTGGTATCCTGCAGTTCTCGCTCTGCTTTTTCTTTATGTTTCTTGTACTTAAATACCCCGGCCACTTCTTCAATAATGGACCGACGCTCCTCAGGTTTACTGTTAAAAATCGATTCAACACGTCCCTGAGAAATGATGGAAAAAGAGTCCTGTCCCATCCCTGAATCCATGAACAATTCTAGAATATCTTTAAGCCGGACCGTTTGATCATTAATCAGGTACTCGCTTTCTCCACTACGAAAGAGCTTCCGAGTTACTGTAATCGTCTCAAAATCACTGTTCAAATAGTGATCCGTATTATCAAAAGTAATTTTAACTTGCGCGCGATTCAACGGTTTTCTATCTGCTGAACCCGCAAAAATAACCTCCGGCATTTTACTGCCTCGGAGGCTCTTAGCTGATTGTTCACCAAGAACCCAACGGATGGCTTCACTAATGTTACTCTTACCACTTCCGTTGGGTCCCACAATGCCGGTTAAACCGGGCAAAAATTCAATTTTCGTAAAATCTGAAAATGATTTGAATCCACTTATTTCGAGCGATTTCAATTTCATTTTTTCTTGCCCCTATCTAGAAAATTAGTGTTGCTTTTTTAACCGTAGTAGCGCTTCTCGAGCGGCCAGTTGCTCGGCATGCTTCTTGGAGTGAGCTTGGCCTACCCCGAGCTCTTCACCATCAATCATAACGGCAGACTTGAAGGTTCGGTCATTTTCGGGACCTTCTTCACTCAGTAATTTGTACTCAATGTTAACTGGACCATCTGCTTGAACGGTTTCTTGTAACTCGGTTTTGTGATCAAAGTACTCATCAAACCGGCCTTGATCCAACTTAGGAAAAATGACTTGCTTGGCGAACGTGATGACCTTATCAATCCCTTGGTCCATGTAAACTGCACCAACGAAGGACTCGAAAATATCACACAGTAGTGAATCTCGCTCACGCGCATGAGCTAATTCCTCACCTTTACCCAAACGAATGTACTCGTTAAAGTGACATTCTCGTGCAAAGCTGGCAAAGCTCTCTTCATTAACCATTGCCGCACGCAGACGAGTTAATCGTCCTTGTGGTAAGTTTGGATAACGCTTAAAAATGTATTCGGAAACGACAAATTGTAGAACGGCATCCCCCAAAAACTCAATTCTTTCGTAAAACTTCAAGCCTTGGTTGGGGTGCTCATTGACATATGATGCCTGGGTGAAAGCCTCATCCAGTAACGATCCATCCTTGAAAACGATGTTGAAATTCTGCGCCAGTTCTTTGCCTATCTTACTATCCACTCTTAAACCTCTTTCTTTTTTATAACAAAAAGCGATTACTCACATGTTAGTAATCGCCACGACTTAATCCACTCGTTAGTTCTTGTTTGCGATGTAGTCGACAACTTCGCCAATCGTATTTAAGTTTTCGGCATCTTCATCTGAAATTTCAGCGTTGAAAGTATCCTCTAACTCCAATACAAATTCAACAAAATCAATGGAGTCTGCATCTAAATCATTCTTAAAGTTTAATTGTTCCGTGATGGTACTCTTATCGATTTCAAAGCGTTCTGCTAAAATCGATGCAATTTTATTGAAGATTTCTTCTCTTGACATTATCCATCCCTCATTCAACTTAATTCATAAATTAGTCTACCATAAGTTGGCTACCTATGGTATAAAATCCCGTGTTTTCCCGTTATTCGGCGGGGGTTTCTTCCTTTACGTTTTGCTCGCTAAAGTAAGTAATAACGTTTTGGACACTGCCAGTATCAATCATGGTCTTAATTTGACCAATCGTGTTAAAAATAGTGTCCGCCTTACTCGAACCATGTGTTTTTACAACTGGTGCTTTGATTCCCAAAAGGACGGCACCACCGTGTTGTGAGTAGTCCATTTTGGCTTTCACCTGACCAAAGGCGTTCTTCAGCATTAACGCTCCCAACTTACCACTGACACCACTATTCATAATGGATGTCTTAAGTAATTTTAGCATGGATAACGCGGTTCCTTCGATTGACTTCAAAACGGCATTTCCGGCAAAGCCATCAGTCACAACGACATCTGCAACCCCATTTAGGAGTTCGCGTGATTCAACATTACCAACAAAATTAAGCTCATCTTCTTGTTCTAGTAAGTCATGAACCTCACGATGGACCTTATCACCTTTATCGGCTTCCGTTCCATTGTTTAGTAGCCCAATCCGCGGATTCTTGACGTGCATAACGGATTCAGCATAGTACTTACCCATGATAGCGTATTGCACCAGGTTAGCAGGCTTCGTATCCGCATTTGCACCAACATCCAGCATCACAAAACTATCTTGATCATCCTTGGTGATAACAGGCATTGTTGTCGTTAAACCAGGACGATCAATTCCCTTGATTCGACCAATAATCAATAGACCGGCTGCTAAAACGGCACCCGTATTACCCGCTGAGAAGAAGGCATCCGCTTCGCCATTCTTGACCGCCTGCGCTGCCAAAACGATGCTAGATTGCTTCTTTCTTCTGATAGCTCGAACTGGTTCATCACCCATTTCAATCACTTCATCAGCCTGCATAATTTTAATTCGTTGATCACTTTTCAAGAAAGGCGTGATCTTCTCAGTTTGTCCAAATAGCAAAAATTCGATATCTGGATACTGGTCACGTGCTAATTCCACGCCTTTTACGATTTGTTCGGGCGCATAATCGCCACCCATTGCATCAATTGCGAGTTTCATTTTTCAGTTCCCCCTAGTCAAAGGCCATATGACCCGTCCAATTTTCGTTTAAATATTGACTTAGTGCTTGATTATCAGGCTGTTCATCCCAGCCATCGGTGTTAGCAATCTCAATTGCTTCTTCTTGGGCAATTGATAGCATCTTTAAATCAGCTACTGGATCGCCGACTCGGAACTCCGGCATCCCAGACTGCTTGATTCCAAGAACATCGCCTGACCCACGAAGTTCAAGGTCCCGTTGAGATAGGACAAAACCATCATTAGTCTCGGTCATAATCTGCATTCGCTCAATGGCTGTTTGATTCTTTGGATCAGCAATCAGCAAGCAATACGAGTCCAAACTAGATCGACCAACCCGACCACGAAGTTGATGTAACTGTGCTAGACCAAAATGGTCAGCATCGTAAATCATCATTACGGTGGCGTTTTTCACGTCGACCCCAACTTCAATGACGGTCGTGGCAACTAACACCTGAAACTCATTAGCCTTGAACGCCTTCATGACGCTTTCTTTTTCTTCGTTCTTCATTCTACCATGAAGCAGTCCAACCTTGTAGGTCGGTTCGAAATCAGTACGTAATCGGTCATAAATCGCCTGCGCATTTCGCATATCCATGACCTCGGATTCTTCAATCAAAGGCGTCACAACGTAGACTTGTCGCCCTTCCGCCAATTGACTCTTAACAAAAGATAATGCGGTATCTGATTGATTACTTTTAAGCCACCTGGTTTTAATAGGCTTCCTTCCAGCGGGAAGTTCATCAATGACTGAGACATCCATCTCACCATAACTCGTAATCGCCAAGGTCCGCGGAATTGGGGTTGCCGTCATGGCTAACACATTGGGCCGTGTACCCTTTTCTCGTAAGATTTGGCGTTGATGAACCCCAAATCGATGTTGTTCATCAATGATGACAAGTCCGAGTTGATCATACACAACCTCATCTTGAATCAGCGCATGAGTCCCAACAATTAGATTTATCTCACCATTTTTAATTTGTGGCAAAATATGTTTACGAACGGACGCTTTCGTAGAACCCGTTAACAAAACGATATTGACTGGAAAACCTTCAAAAACATTCTGCAAATTCTCTGCATGCTGTTCCGCCAGAATTTCGGTTGGGGCCATCAAAGCAGCTTGAAACCCAGCTGTGATTGTCGCATAGATAGCGAGCGCAGCCACAATGGTCTTCCCGCTTCCGACATCCCCCTGTAGGAGCCGATTCATATGGGTGGGTCGCTTCAAATCGGCACAAATTTCGTTAACGACCCGTTTTTGTGCACCCGTTAATTCGAATGGTAAGGTTTTGATCAATGCATTTAGCTGATCAATGTTGTAATCGATAGCCAAACCGGACTCGATTCTATCAGCTTGCTTGACTAACTGCAACCGCATTTGAAAAAGAAAGAACTCCTCAAACTTAGCTGTCCTTTTAGCCGCATTAGCATCAGAGTTACCTTCAGGAAAGTGCATGTCATGAATCATCGTCTGGCGATCTAATAACTTGTACCTTGTTCGAACTGGAGCAGGTAACACCGTTTGGATGTCATCATGATACTTAGCCCAAGCAGCCTCGACCAGATTTCGAATGGTTGACTGTCGAATCGATTTAGAAGCCGGATAAATGGCGTCCATGCCCTCTGCAGCTTGAATGACCTTCATCCCACTTAACGTCTTCTTTGCGCCGTCAAACCGGCCATAAACGGCCAATTCCTCGCCTGCAGCGATTTGCTTTTGTAACCAGGGCTGATTAAAAAAAGTGACAGGGACAACATCATTTTCGATTAGCAGCCGAAACGCCAGTCGACTTCTATGGCGACCAAAAAATGAAACAACGGGTTCAGTCGCAACTGTTCCACGCAGCGTAACCTTTTCATCGTCCTGAATCTCATTTAATTGTTTGCTTTTTAAATCATCGTATCGGTACGGAAAGTAAGTCAGTAGGTCTTCGATTGTATGAATGCCCAGTTCTGCCAATGCGTCTACCCTTTTAGGTCCAACGCCTGGTAAAACTTGAACTGAATCTGATAATGACATCTGAACTGACTCCTTTCGGTTAAAAATAAAATGACCAATACAATTCACTTACTCGAATTGTAACAGTCATTTCATTATAACTTATTTTAATGTTGTTGCGTTACTCAACTGAGATGATAAATGGATAAACTGGTTGATCACCCTTGTGGATTTCAATTTCAAGTTCATCATCGATTTCCAGCACAGCAGCTTCAACCTTTTCAGCATCTTCCTGCGTTGCACCCTCACCAAAAATGATGGTGACAATTTCACTATCATCGTCAAGCATATCCTTGACCATTTCAACGCTGGTCTCAATCATGTCAGGCTTGGTTACTGTAATCTTGCCATCCACGATGCCCATGAAGTTACCCTTCTTGATTTCAATGCCATCAAGTTCGGTATCACGGATTGCGTGAGTCACCTCACCACTCTTCACCGTTCCCAAGTATTCTTCCATAGCATCTGCATTGTCAGCCAACTCGTTTTCTGGGTTAAACCCAAGTAATGCAGTCATTCCTTGAGAAACGCTTCGACTGTGAACTACCTTGGTTGGCACGTCAGCCACTTCGGCAGCCTGTTCTGATGATAAGAAGATATTTTTGTTATTAGGTAAAATAATGGCATTTTTTGCTTTGCTTTCGTTAATGGCGTTAACGATGTCCTCTGTACTTGGATTCATCGTTTGACCCCCACTAATAATGTGGGTCACACCAAGACTCTTGAACAGGGTCTGAATGCCCTTACCAGAAGCGACCGCAATAATAGCAGTATCTGGAATAACGGCCTCTTCTTCTGAAACAGCTTCTTCAGCGTCATGTTCAATGATTGTCTCTTGTTGAAGGCGCATGTTATCAACCTTAACCTTAGCTAAGTCACCAAATTCTTGTCCCCACGCCATGACATCGCCGGGATGCTCAGTGTGGACGTGGACCTTAACGATTTCATCATCGTTAACGACCAACAATGAATCACCTAACTCTGCCAAGCGGTTGTAGAAGGTATCATAGTCAAATTCGTGATCGACTTCTTTACCCTTACCGATTCGAACCATGATTTCGGTACAGTAACCGTACACGATATCGTCTGGGTTCAATTTACCTTGGACACTACGGTGATGCTCAGCATCAATCATCTCGTCCATTTCATTGTTATCTGGTTGGTGTTGGGCATCTTCGGCAATTTCACGATCGTTCAATACGTCATCAAACGCACTAAGAACAAATGTAAGACCTTGACCACCAGAATCGACAACACCAACCTGCTTCAAAACAGGCAACAAATCAGGCGTTGAAGCTAACGCAGTCTTGGCAGCGTCTGAAGCGGCATCCATTACCGCAACAACCGTTCCACCATTTGTAGCTTCGTTACGAGCTGCTTGTGCGGCTTCACGAATCACAGTCAAAATAGTTCCTTCAGTTGGTTTCATAACTGCCTTATAGGCAGTTTCAGCACCAGCTGATAGGGCATCAGCTAAATCCTGAGCGCTTAAGGTCGCTTTGCCTTCGACACTCTTAGAGAAGCCACGGAAAATCTGTGACAAAATGACACCAGAGTTACCACGAGCACCCATCAATAAGCCCTTAGCCAAAGCAACGGCAAGCTTGCCAACCTCTTCGCTGGACTCTTCGCCCTCATACTTCAGACCGCTAGCCAATGAAAGGCTCATATTGGTTCCGGTATCCCCATCGGGAACCGGAAAAACATTCAATGAATTAATAAATTCGGCGTTTTGGCTTAACACAGTCGAAGCTGCGCGCACCATCTTACCGAATTCATGGTTTGTAATTTTTTCTGTAACTATCAACTAATTAATCCCCCTCGGTTTCCCAAAGCTTAATCGCTAATGACTTTGACGCCTTGTACGATAACGTCTACTGCATTAGCTGTCACACCAAGCATCGTTTCCAAATTGTACTTAACTTTCGCCTGTACCGCTTTAGAAACCTCAGATATTTTTGAACCATAGCCAACAATAATGTTAACTTCAATGGAAATGCCGTTATCGTCCTGACGCACGACAACACCTTTCGCGTAGTTTTCACGACGCAAAATTACGTTAACGTTGTCACGAATTTGATTCTTGCTAGCCATGCCAACAACACCATAACTGTCAGTTGCAGCACCGCCAACAACAGTTGCGATGACATCATTTGTAATATCAATTGTGCCACTTTGCGTTTTAATTTTTACGGCCATCGAGAACAGCCTCCTTGCTAGTTTTCAAAATCTATATCGTTTGTAATGTTACCACAACCCGCTAGAAAATAAAATTAATGGCTGCAATTTCCTATTTCCAATAGATATTAGTTTACCTATCTCAGATTTGCTGTCAAGTAAAATTACTTGAAAGAATTCTATTGCATTCACGGGTTTTATATGCTAGATTATTCTAGTGAGCAAAATTGAGATTTTATTTAAAATCCATAAAGGAGGACTCTTCAGTCATGGCTAAAGACTTTTTCAATGGCAAACGGACTCGTTTTGGTAACAAGCGTTCTCACGCTTTGAACTCATCACGTCGTTCATGGAAGCCAAACTTACAAAAGGTTCGCATTTTAGTTGATGGTAAGCCTAAGCGTGTTTGGGTATCAGCTAGAACACTTAAATCTGGTAAGGTAACTCGAGTTTAATTTTTATACTCAATCTAAAAAAACGCAAGTACATTTCGTACTTGCGTTTTTTTGTTTATCTAACATCCTTGCTTTGAATCACGCACATCAAGCCAGAATCGAACGAGAAATGGCCCATATCCCCCACAAACTCGTTACTAGCGTATGAAATTGGGAATCGAATTTCCTCATCCTTTAAGCGATACTTCTCGTCTAAGAGCGTTAAATGCTTAATTGGCGTTAAGGGAATAAAAGCTAAATAGCGTTTATCGGTTTCTTTTTCAATCTCATACTCGCCTGGCAAGTAGAAACTAATCGTATTAGATCGATCGATGAAGCGAATTTTAGGCGCATCAGTGCGATATCGGTCCTTCAAAACTAAGAATAAATTGGCTAGGAAGTGGTCCAATCGACCACCAGTAGCACCGTAAATATCCAATCGATCCACTTTAAACTCTCTCAGCGCCACCGTCACAGCTAGCTCCGTGTCGGTTTCGTCTTTTTCAGGAACGGCTTGACGAATGTCTTGAACCTTTTCCTTTACCAAATCAAATTCCTGCGATCCGAGAGAATCATAGTCCCCAACGGCCACAATCGGCGTAATGCCCCGTTCTAGCAGTCGAAGACTTCCACGATCCACACCAATCCAGGGACCTTCTATTTTGTTGTGTTTGAGTTCAGCAGGCCAATTTTCAATCGGTCCACCGACTAAAAGATTGAGGACTTCCATAAGCGTTACTTCGTGGCGTTCTTGAGCGCTTCGATTTGAGCAGTTGGGTCTTCTGCGTTAAAGACGTATGAACCTGCAACAGCAACCCTTGCACCAGCTTCTGCGCAAGCTTTAACGGTTTGGTCATTCACACCACCATCGATTTCGATGTCAAAATCGTAGTTTTCAGTTTGCTTAAGTTGATCTAATTTCTTAATCTTCTTAATCGTTTCAGGTAAGAACTTTTGACCACCAAAGCCAGGGTTAACCGTCATGACTAAGACTTGGTCTACCATGTGTAAAACTGGTTCAATGGCACTAACTGGTGTACCTGGGTTAATGACAACTTCAGCCTTAACGCCAGCATTTTTAATCATTTGAAGGGCACGGTGAATATGTTCAGTGGCTTCAACGTGCACACCAATGATGTCTGCGCCAGCTTCGGCAAAGGCATCAACATATCGCTCTGGATTTTGAACCATCAAGTGAACATCTAAAACCATCTTGCTGATTGGACGAATGGCTTTAACCCAACCTGGACCGTATGAAATGGCGGGTACAAATTGACCATCCATAACGTCGATGTGTAAAAATTCTGCGCCAGCCTTTTCTACCATTTCGATATCTGGTTGAAGGTTCACGTAATCTGCGCTCAAAATTGAAGGTGCTACTTTAATCATGCTAAATTCCTCATTTCTTATAATTAGGTTTCTGATTTTTCAAGGTGACATAGAGTTGGAGATAGTTATCATAGCGGCTTTGAATCACCTGACCACTGGCCACTGCTTCTTTCACAGCGCAACCAGGTTCATTGACATGCACACAGCCCCGAAAACGGCAGCTAGCGCCTAATTCAACAAATTCCGGTAAATACTTAGTTAAGTCAACCGCAGCGGTTTGCATCAAGTCATATGATGAAAATCCCGGGGTATCTGCAATAAGACCGTCACCAATTTCTAACAATCCAACTTTACGTGTCGTGTGTTTCCCACGATTGAGGGCTTTAGAGATTTCACCAGTTGCCAGTTCGAGATCCGGCGCCAAATGGTTAAGCAAGGTTGATTTACCTGCACCAGTTTGTCCCATAATCACACTTTCTTTTTTTGAAAGTTGTTGCTTTAAACCATCCAATTGAGCAGGTTCAAAAGCATCCCGCGCCAAAAAGGTTGGATAACCCACTCGCTCGTAGTAGTCTGCTAAAACCGCAATTTGATTGTAAGCTTCATCGTCGATCAAATCTGTTTTGGTAAAATAAATGACCGGTTTGATATTGGCAATTTCTAACGTAATCAGTTGCCGATCTAGCAAGTTGGAGGAAAACGCCGGTTCCGCCACTGCAGTCGCCACAATTGCTTGGTCAATATTCGCTATCGGTGGCCGAACCAGTGAATTTTTGCGATCCCGAATTTTTAAAATGTACTTCCCAGTATCATCAAATTCAACCCAATCCCCGACTAATGGTGTAATTTTACGATTTCGAAAATTACCGCGGGCACGCGTCCGATGCAACTCACCATCAGTATCCATGACGTCATAAAAACCGCTCAGTGACTGCCGTATTTGTCCTAAATTCAAGTTTCTATCACCTCCAAAATTTCATCATTGCTTCTATTATATTGAAAAAGGCTGCAGAAATACAGCCCGTTTCAAGTTATTCATTAATGATTGTCTTTCGTCACACTCGTATTGTTCATAATCGTCTGACCATCGCGGACTACTTTATAACCACCAGTTGCCCCTTGTTTCAAGGTAAATGGTAACGTAATATTCGTTGTCTTAGTAATTGTCATCTGACGATAAACCGAATCAAAGTTATGATTGATATCCTTTAAATAAATATAAACGATATTTTCTCCATCGTCATCATCATCAGAATCTGAACTACTACTTGTTGAATTAGCCTTAAACGGAATCGACAGGTTGACGTTGAATTGATCATTATTTTCTGGCTTTTTCCCTCGAGACAGTGTCACGCGGACATTTGAGCCCTGCTTAATAACTGATCCCGCAGCAGGATCCTGTTTAATCGCCACGTCCTTATCGATATCGTCACTGTACTCATAACTAAAGTAAACGTTGATAGAATGCTCACTAGCATAGGCCGTGATTTCTTTTTTAGTATTACCCACTAGATTGTCCAGTGTAAGTTCCTGTTTTCCCGTTGAAACGGTAAAGGTGACAGTAGTCTCCTTAGGCAAAACTTTCTTACCCGACGCAACATCTTGAGCCAGAATTTCACCGGCCGGTTGATCATTGGAAGCACGATTTTGCTTAATGACAGTAAAGCCACGATTTCTTAATTCCGTGGCAACGGTTTTGTAACTAAGCCCCGTGTAGTCTTGGAACGTAAATCGCTTTACACCTGAGCTCAAGACTAAGTTCACCTTATGGTTTTTCTTGACCTTGATCCCATAGCGCGGTGTACTCCGAATCACGTGATTCTTCTTAACTGTGGAACTACTCTTTCGCGTGACGTTGCCAACATCGAGATTAGCTGCCTCAAGCTTTCGAGTTGCACTAACTTGGCTTAGACCAGTGACATCTGGAACAGCAACTTGATTTTGGCTACTTCCCCAGACACCAAGACCTATAAGGAGAAATGCAATGATCGCGAGCACAATCATGATAATATTCCGACGTCGGTGACGCTTCTTACTGAATTTCTGCTTTTTCTTCTGATTACCCTCAGCTACAGGGGTGTCATCGTCCAACTGTTTCAGTGCATCATCCGTCTGTAAATCAGTCAAGGACAAGACCTTAGTCTTTTCTAAATCACTTGATTTCGGTACAAACTTAGGTTCATTTGACCGAGCCTCAGACAATGATGTCTTTAAATCGTCAGCCATGTCCTCAGCACTCTCATACCGATTAGCGGGCACCTTAGCTGTCGCCTTGAGTACGACGTTTTCAAGGGCTTGAGGAACACGCGGATCAATCTCTCGAACTGATGGCATTTCTTCCTGGTACTGCTTAATCGCAATTGAAACTGCAGTCTCACCGTCAAAAGGTACCTGGCCAGTCAGCAATTCGTACAAAATAATTCCCAGTGAATAGATGTCAGACTGTTTCGTTGCCATCCCACCGTTGGCCTGCTCTGGTGATAAATAATGAACAGAACCGAGAACCGTATTCGTTTGTGTCAATGAATGTTCAGATAGCGCAACAGCTATCCCGAAATCGGTAATTTTAACGTGACCGCTTTGATCGATTAGAATATTTTGAGGCTTTAAGTCCCGATGAATAATATCGTGCTCATGTGCTAATTTAACGGCAGAGAGCACCTGTTGCATAATATTAATCACTTCCTGATACGGAATTGGGAAATGATTTTTAATGTATTGCTTCAAATCGGTTCCCGCTACGTACTCCATAACCAGGTAGTTTAAGCCGTGTTCCTCGCCAACATCATAGACGCTAACAATATTATCGTTGACGAGCTCCGTTGCGGCCATCGCTTCACGCTGAAAACGCTTGTTAATTTTAGGATCGTCGCGCAAGTCCAAGTGCAATAGTTTAACAGCCACATCACGATCCAAGATCAAGTCATGTGCAAGATAGACGTTCGCCATACCGCCTTCTCCTAACGAATGAAGGATACGGTAACGGCCATTTAAAACGTAATTAGAACGCATTAGGCTGTCACCTCCTCATCCTCTTGGAAAATTAGAACGGTGATGTTATCTAGTCCGCCAGCCGTATTGGCTTTATCGATTAACTGCTGACATTTGTCTTTTGCAGAGATATTTTGCAAAAGGATTTCTTTGATTTCGTCGTCCGACACCATATTGGTCAGGCCATCCGTACATAGCAAAATTAAATCACCAGTCTCAAGCGGCAAGGTATATGTATCTAAATCGGCATCAGAAGAGATGCCGAGTGATCGAATGATGACGTTCTTTTGTGGGTGATTAGCTGCTTCTTTTTTACTTAACTCACCGCGTTTGACCAACTCATTAACTAATGAATGGTCCTCTGTAATTTGATTCAATTCGAAGGCACGTAATAAATACCCTCGACTATCACCAATATTGGCAATAATCATGCGGTCTTTAAGTAAAACCGCCAATGCAATTGTGGTCCCCATGCCACGTAAGTCTTCATACTTTTGTGACTTTTCAATAATTGCCTCATTTTCAGCTTGGACGTTCTTATGCAGCCAAGTCTCAGCAACTGAATGATCCTCGAACTGCGTTGACTGAAACAAAAAGCCAATGTGGGAAACTGCCATTGCCGAAGCCACATCCCCACCGTGATTACCACCAATCCCATCAGCGATAATTGCGAGCTGTTGACCCGCAGCGTTTTTAAAAACGCTCACGTAGTCCTGATTTTCAGTTCTATGACGGCCAATTGCCGTTTGGTATGCGACTTCCACTATCGATCTCCCCCAATTAACTCAAGCGTTGGAACCCACTAATGAAGAATCCATCAGAATCATAGTCATCTGGAAAAATTTCCAAATAATCGGATTCTCGATCTTGCTTCAAATTTAGTTTGGTTTGAATTTTAACTGACTTGAAGTCTGGATGATTGTCTAAAAATTGGTCAACCACCGCTTGATTCTCTTCATTTAAAATTGTACACGTACTGTACACCAAAATACCAGCCTTTTTAACCTTTGGTGCGACAGCTTGCAAAATTTTTAATTGAATTTGTTGCAGGTGCTCGCTATCGGTCAACGTCTTTTCATATCTGATTTCTGGCTTACGGCGAATCAATCCCAAACCAGAACAAGGTGCATCCACTAATATACGATCAAACTGTTCATCGTCAAATTGATCGGAAACCTTTCTGGCATCCAATTTAATTGCGTCTACTGCGGATTCAACATGTAAGCGTTTGGCATTTTGCATAATCAAATTAACCTTGTGATCGTGAATGTCCAAAGCCGTTACTTTACCACCACGTTCAGCATTCAAGTATGCAGCAATCTGAGTCGTCTTACCTCCAGGAGCCGCACATGCATCCAACACCTGCATGGTTTCAGAAAGCATCATACTCTCTGCAGGCAGCATCGCACTTTCGTCCTGAATTGTAATCTGACCATTCTTAAATAGCTCGGATTGATTTGCAGAACGACCGCTCACAACTAACGCATCACTAGCGACCTCGCTCGTGCGTACATCATAACCTTCTTCTTGCAGTTTTGTGATCGCATCAGCAACAGCAATCTGCTTGGGGTTAACGCGAATAGATTGGTTAGCAGCCTGATTAATTTTTTTCAGGATCGCCAGCGTCTTCGCTTCGCCACGTTGTTCCTGTAGCTTTTCAATCAACCAACGTGGAACTGAATACTTAACCTCTAGCTTTTCAACTGGATCTTCAATCGTATCAATTTCTGGCAATCCAGACCGATCCATTTGATGCAAAACACCTGTCACAAACTTACGAATTCCCTCGTGTCCATTTTGCTTCGCAATTTCAATTGTTTCATTGAAAATAGCTCGCTTAGGAATTCGATCGAGGTAGAGTTCTTGGAACAATGCCGTGTATAGCAATTCTCTTACCCAGGGCTGCACCTTTTGCGGATTTTTAATAAATGGCTTCAGATAGAACGCCAGTGTTAGACGATGTTGAATAACACCATAGACGATTGTCGTTAGCAAGTTGACGTCTGCTGGCTTCAGTTGATGGTCATTAATCACATTATTTAGTTGCAGATTTGAGTAAGCACCAGCCTTGATTTTAGCTAATGCCTGAACTGCTAGAAACCGTGGATTATTAGTCATTTGCATTAGTCAATCACCTTTTCGCCAACTGCAAATTGATCCCTTGAACCATTCAAATAATCAGTAATACTTTGCTTTGGTTTACCAGCTGGTTGTAACTGCATTAAACTGATGACACCATTATCACCAGTTGAAATGGCCAATTCATGCTTTGTTTTACGTACAACGTGACCTGGTGCTAAATCCGTTTTTTCATCTAAAACGGCAACTTCCCAAAGCTTGGTCCGGACGCCATCTAACATGACATAGGCAACTGGAAATGGTCGTAAGCCACGCACCTTTGCATCTACCAAATGAGCTGGTAGTGAAATATCAATTTGTTCCTCTTCAGGCTTGATAGTTGGTGAAAAGGTCACTTTATCTTCATCTTGAGGCTGTGGCTTAGCCGTCCCATCAATTAATTGTGGCATTGCCTTAAGCAGTAAATCTCGACCTAAAATACTCAATTTTTCGAACATTGACCCAACATCATCCGTCTTTTCGATAGGAAGACTTTCTTGGGCAATAACGTCTCCTGCATCCATTTTCTTAATCATGTAGATGATAGAGACACCCGTTTTATCGTCCCCGTTCATGATGGCGTAGTGAACGGGTGCTCCACCACGATATTTTGGTAATAATGACGCATGCACATTCACTGCAGCCTCATTAACTGACTCAAGTAACTTAGTGGGCAAGAATTGGCCAAATGCAGCAGTGACGATAAAATCGGCGTGCAAGTCGATTAGGGCAGCCAGTTCATCACTACCACTAAGTTTTTCCGGTTGATAGACCTTGATGCCAGCTTCTAATGCCGCCTGTTTAACCGGTGATGCGGTCATCACGTGTTTACGACCGACAGCTCGGTCTGGTTGTGTGACAGTCGCAATGACTTTATATTGGTCATTGGCGATCAAACCCTTTAAAACTGGTACAGCAAATTGGGGGGTTCCCATAAAAATAATTGTTTTCATTCAATAAACATCCTTTTATAAAGTTTAACTTACATAAAGCTAACCGGATTAGGATTGATACTAACTTGCAATCCGGTTCGACCTGTTTTCTGTGATTCCTGAAGCACTTTTTCCAGTAAATTGCCTAATGCAGGTTCTTTCTTGTATTTTACAATAAGTTGATAATAGTAGCGTTTCTTAATTTTTGAAATTGTTTGGGGCGTTGGACCCAACACAATTGACTGAGCGGACAAATGCTCGCGAATTTGCTTGGCAATTTTAAAAATACCCTTTGCTGCATCCGCTTCGGTCGCCGCACTCGTCGTAATTTGAATCGCATAATAATATGGTGGGTAATTACTTTCGTGCCGCAATTTCATTTCATAAGCAAAAAACTGCTCATAATTTTGTGTCTTTGCCAGCTGGATTGCATAATGTTCGGGGTTGAAGGTTTGAATAATAACCTGCCCCTTTTTTTCAGCACGTCCCGCACGTCCACTAACCTGTGTTAATAGCTGGAAGGTGCGTTCGCTGGACCGGAAATCCGGAATTCCCAATGATGTGTCGGCATTCAAAACACCGACCAAAGTAACATTGGGAAAATCTAGCCCCTTCGCAATCATTTGCGTGCCTAGCAAAATATCCGCTTCATGTTGACCAAATGCTTGCAATAACTTTTCATGTGCACCCTTACGTCGAGTCGTATCAACATCCATACGTAAAACTCGGGCTTCCGGTAAGATGTCCTTAAGCTCCGCTTCAACCTTTTGCGTACCTGTACCATAGTAACGGATTTTGCGGCTTTGGCAGTTTGGACAAATCGTCGGAATCGCTTCTTCGTGGCCACAATAGTGACACTTCATTGAGTGTGAATCCATGTGCAACGTCAGTGAAATATCACAATTAGGACACATCAAGACAAACCCACAATCTCGACACATCACAAACGAGGAATACCCGCGCCGATTAAGCATTAGAACAACTTGTTCCTTGCGCTGAAGCTTCTCTTTAATTGAGGCTAGCAATTGACTTGAAAAATTACTTTCCTTATGATTGCGAATTTCATCCTTCATATCCACTACACTGACCTCTGGCAACGATTGATGATTGATCCGATGAGGAAGTACCAATCGCGTATATAGCCCTTTTTCAGCTCTTGCACGCGTCTCTAAGGATGGCGTGGCTGATCCGAGGACCACAGGGGCCTGATGATACCGGCCTCGCCATAAAGCAACATCACGAGCATGATACCTTGGACTTTCATCCTGTTTGTAGCTGCTCTCATGCTCCTCATCCATAATAATAATGCCAATGTTTTCTAGAGGCGCAAAAACGGCGGAACGGGCGCCAACAACCACCCGAGCCTCGCCACGTTCAATACGGCGCCATTCATCATACTTTTCGCCATCCGAAAGGCCACTGTGCAAAACTGCAACTTCGTGACCAAACCTTCCTTTGACTCGATTCACCATCTGAGGCGTCAAGGAGATTTCTGGGACCAACATCAATGCCGTTTTCCCTTTTTCTATGGCTTTCGCCATAGTTTGTAAGTAAACCTCCGTCTTACCACTACCAGTGACGCCCTCAAGCAAAAACGCCTGATAACGATCTTGTTCAATTTGCTCAGAAATTGCTGTCACTGCGGTCTGTTGCTCGGCTTGCAATGGTAATGGCCGAGTTGCTGCCACTTCACGTTTGAACGGATCACGGCGAACCTCGATACGTCTTCTGACAATCCAGCCTTTTTCCTCAGCCGTTTTCAACGTTGCATTGGAGATGCCGGTTGATTCGATGAGCGCCGGTTGACTGATCGTTTGAAAATTAGCATCCATCAAGAGCTGCAATAACTTCTTTTGTTGAACCGCCCCCTTACGAACCTCCGCTAACGATGCCTCCAGCTGCGAAGTGGTCATCGCTCGTTCAATGACTACCTGCGTTTTAGCTTTGGCCCGATCCTGCACCACATAGCTGATGCTAATTTGATTGGTTCGACGGAGTCTCAATAGTTCACTGACATCTTCGGTTGAAAGTTTGTTTTCATCGAAAATCATATCCGGCTGTGTGGCAAAATACTTTTGGCGGGCAGCTTCTTCAATAGTATCAGTGGGTGTCAGCACTTTTTCGTACTTTGCTTTCAACGAGTTAGGTAAAATCGTTTGGATGGCACTGATCGTAAAAGCAAAAGTGGATTCCGCTAAATAATTAGCCAGCGATAGCAGCTCTGGATTCAGCACGGGTTGAAGGTCCATCACGGCGTCAATTTCTTTAAGTTGGCCTTCAAATGATGACTCATTGTCGATGCCAACAACCATCCCCTGAACCTTACGTGAACCGCGCCCAAACGAAACCACCACCCGCATGCCAATTTGAATTTGATTGGCAAGTGCTGGTGGAATCAAATAGCTATATGGATTGTTAGTTTGCATCGTTGGAACATCAACGATAACTTTGGCAATTTGCGCCATTGATGGCTTCGTCTCCTATCATTTAAAGTTGCTGAGCTACACGATTAATGAGTAGTTGGGCAATTTCCTGTTTAGTTTGGACACCAGATTTTTCTGGTTCTTGGTTAGCTAGCATAAATGTCACTTGATTGTTTTCACTGTTAAATCCAATTGATTTGTCAGATACGTCGTTAGCCACCATCATGTCCATGTGTTTAGAAATCAGTTTCTTAGTCGCATTTGCTAATAGGTTCTGAGTTTCCGCAGCAAACCCTACAATGAACTGCCCTGGTTTCTTTTGTTCCCCAGCAGTTTTAACGATATCCATTGTTTTGTTGAGGTCTAAGGTCATACCTGCCTTTTCGGGATCCTTCTTGATTTTTTGATCTGCATATTCGGCGGGCTTAAAGTCGGCAACGGCCGCAGCCATAATCAAAATATCTGCTTCGGCAAATTCTGCTTGTACAGCTTTCCCCATTTCTTCAGTCGTCAAAACATCAATTTTTTTTGATCCCAGTGGCGCGGTAAGCAGACTTCTACCCGAAATTAGCGTTACTTTGGCTCCCGCGTTAATGGCAGCTTGAGCAACTGCATAGCCCATTTTACCAGAGGAGTTGTTTCCAATGTAACGCACTGGATCAAGTGGTTCGCGAGTACCACCCGCGGTCACGACCACGCGTTTACCTGCCAACACTGATTTCGTTTCACCAAAACCAGAATCAATCGCAGCAAAAATTTGCTCAGGTTCGGCCATTCGTCCTTGCCCCGCATAACCTTCTGCGAGAAAGCCATACCCTGAGTCCAAAAAGGCATAACCATCAGCCTTTAATTGGGTCATATTTCTTGCGACAGCAGCATTATTAAGCATATTTTCATTCATCGCTGGTGCGATAATCTTAGGTGCTGTTGTTGCCATCAAGGTCAAACTCGCCATATCATCTGCAATGCCATTAGCAAGTTTACCAATCAAATTAGCACTAGCGGGTGCCACGATTGCTAAATCTGTCCAATCGGCTAATTCAATGTGTGGCACATAATCCGTATTGGCGTGAAAGGCATCGATTAAAACTTCATGCTTCGTTAAAACTTCAAAAGTCGCTGCAGTGATAAATTCCTGTGCAGCTTGAGTTAAAACGACGTGCACTTCTGCTCCGCTTTTAACTAAGAGGCGCGCTAAAGTTGCTGATTTGTACGCAGCAATACTCCCGGAAACATAGAGTGTAATATGTTTGTTCGGTTTCATGACTGATTCCCCCAACTTTCTCAAAACGTATTTCTTCCATTGTACCAATATTCCTGAATTTAAACGAATAAAAAGGCAGCACCCAAAGGTCCTGCCTGAAAATTAATTTATTTCGTTTTGCTCTTTTCTTCGTCCACTGAGACAACGCCAGCGGCAATTTCTTCAAGTGCCCGGCCAATCGTTTTTGGTGATTCGTATGACGAAAGCAATGGCGTTGCGCCAGCGTCCAATTCATGGGCCCGCTTGCTGGCTAACATGATAAGTGAGTATCGTGAGTTAACTTGTTTCAATAAATCATCAACTGATGGGTAAAGTAACATATTAATCGTCTCCTAACATTTCTTCATATTCTGGCATTACGCGAGTAACACGTAACCGTTCACTCTTAATAATAGAACGGATCCGTTCTACTGCGTTTTGAACTTCATCATTTACAACTGCGTAATCATAATTACGCATCATTCGAATTTCGCCAACAGCCGTTTTGATTCGCTTCTCGATAATATCCATGTCATCAGTACCACGACCCACTAGCCGATGCTTTAATTCGCCTAAATCTGGTGGGGTCAAGAAAACAAAAACGGCATCAGGACAGTTAGCTCGGACCTGCATAGCTCCGTTTACTTCAATCTCTAAGAAGACATCTTTACCTGAGTCTAAAGTCGCGTTGACATAATCAATTGGTGTGCCATAGTAATTATAAACGTACTTTGCGTACTCCAACATCTTACCATTCTGAATATTGTCTTCAAATTGTTCCTTAGAAACGAAAAAGTAATCGATTCCGTCACGTTCGCCTTCACGAGGTGAACGGGTCGTCATTGAAATTGAATATTGAAAGTCTGTGTCCCCAGCGTCGAATAAGGCTTTTCGAACAGTTCCCTTACCAACGCCAGAAGGTCCAGAGAGTACAATTAACATCCCACGTTTTACCATTTAGCTTGAATCCCCTTTAAGGTTATAATAATCCATTTTGCCTCTTTTTCACAGTTTCTGCAACCCATTAATGATGGAATCTCAGACGGATTTCATTTTTTTTGGAAAAAGGTGTTGCAATTCTGAACGTTTGTTCGTATAATAAAAACACAAACAAACGTTCGAGGTGATAGTTAATGACTGCTCAACTAACAGCAATTAAAAATTTAACAGATCAAATTACAAGTCGTTATCAACAATTTTTCAACGTCACTGTCCAAGATTACCTTTTAGAAAAACAAACAAAAATGCCCGAATTTCAAAGAGAACTCTTTGTTAAAGAAGCTATCCGAAATCGCAAAGCTGTCACTATTCAAATTGACAAGCAAGACGATGAAGTTGAAGTGGTTACGGGAATGCTAACAAATGGCCCGCACCACCAACTACTCATTCAAAATCCGAGTTCAAACCTAACTAAGCTTATTTTTAGAAACAAGATTCGTTACATTTCTGCGCTATAGTCACCTACCTAATTAAAAAGCTGAAGATTAATTGCTCCACAATTAAAGCATTGCACTTTAATTCATGGAGAAACATTAATCCTCAGCTTTTTTTATGCTGTTTTTCGTTTAACTGGATCAAGCTTCTTTTCAAAGAAAGCGAGCACCATATCGGCAATAATAGCCATTAGGGCAGTCGGTAAAGCACCAGCCAAGATAATGGCGCCTCCGTTCGTGGCGTTACTTCCCCGAATGATAATATCACCAAGGCCACCTGCACCGACGAAAGAGCCGATAGCGGTAATTCCGATACCAAGGACCAACGCATTTCGAATGCCGGCCATGATAACTGACATGGACAATGGCAATTCCACCATGTAAAGGAGCTGCCAACTGGTCATCCCCATCCCAGTTCCAGAATCGAGGACATCAGGGTCAACATTAGTCATCCCGGTATAGGTGTTCTTAATGATTGGCAATAAGGCGTATAGGAATACCGTTGTAATAACCGTATTGACACCAAGGCCGAGCCCTAACATCAAAATCGACAGCATCGCCAGTGATGGAATCGTTTGGATGACGTTTGCTAAACCGATTACTGCAGGACTCATTTTTCGATGTCGTGCAGTCCAAATACCAACCGGAATTCCAATAATCGCCGCAAAGATAACGCCATAAATAGCAATCAAAAAGGTGCGATTAAATTGACTCAAGATGTAAAGACCATTGTGGGTAAAGTAGTACCCAAGTTGTTCAAATAAGTCCATCCCCTTCATCATTTATCACTCCCTTCGAAGTAATTGTGCTGTTTAAGATATTCGTTAGCAACCGCTTGAGGTTCAGCCAGACCATCATCAACCTCATAGTTCAGTCGCTGCATGGTCTTCAACGAGATTTTACCCACCATACGCTGAATGATTGGTCTTAGCTCGGGGTGCTTCTTTAAAATGGCGTTTGTCGCCACTGGGGAAGCATCGTAAGGTGGAAAGAATTGTTTATCATCCTTCAAGATTTTCAGGTCATAGCTACCAATTCGGCCATCAGTAGAATAACCTAAAACTGCATCCATTTTACCGGCCTGCAAGGCATCGTAGACTAAACCGATTTGCATGGGATAGACTTTTCCAAAACTAATGTTGTACTGTTCCTTAAAGCCCGGGTAGCCATCCCCTTTTCTGTTCATCCAAATTTGATCAATACCAACAGTCATCTTCGGCGCAATCTTTTTCAGATCACTAACTGTCTTGAGATTGTGTTTTTTAGCATATTCCTGGGTGACCATAAAAGCATACGTATCCGCAAAACCATAATTCTTGAAATAGTGCATCTGGTACCGATCGTTAAATTCCTGTTCAACTTTCTTTGTTACAACTGCCGGATCTTTTTCAGCGTTATTACCCAGCACCGTCGTTAAATCGGTCCCGTTATACCGAATCGCTGAGATGTCCGCATCGCCACGCTTCATGGCGTTCAGCGTCACTGCTGCGGAACCCAAGTTGTTGATAATTTCTACTTTAAGGTTTGAATCATGTTCGATGAGCCCCTTCATCATGTACGCCATGATTTGTTGCTCCGTCGTACTCATTGAGGCAACCTTAATGGTCTGTTTTTCATTCCCACCCAAACCAGGAAAACCACATCCCGATAAAATGAGTAAGAGGCTTAAGGGCAGGACAAGTAGTTTAAACAAGCTCTTCAAAATCTTCAAACGGCTCACCTCCTCAATCACTGACAGTCTTTGGCGTGACGAGCGATTCTACCTTGCCTAGTAAATAATCAGTTAACAAGGCCAGTAAAATCACCGGAATGGAACCTCCCAAGATAAGGCTGGTCTGGTATAGGTTTAACCCGTTAAAGATGAAATCACCTAAACCACCAGCGCCAATATAGGAAGCTAATGCCGCCCAAGCAATGACGTAAGTTGCAGACAATCGAACACCGGACATGATGACAGGTGCCGCCATTGGTAGTTCCACATTTAGAATGGATTGGGTGTTAGTCATCCCCATTCCCTTTGCAGCATCCTTTAGCGTGTCGTTAACGTTCATCATACCAAGATAGGTATTCCGTAAAATTGGTAAAAGTGAATAAATGAAGAGGGCCACAACTGCTGGCTTAACCCCAATCCCAAAAATTGGAATCATTAAGGCTAAGAGCGCCATTGCGGGAACCGTCTGCAGGACACTCGCAATCCCCATAATCGTAGCAGCACCACGTTTAACACGCGTCAACAAAATCCCGAGTGGCACCGCAACAATCGTTCCCAGCAACAAGGCTAACCCTGAAATATAAATATGTTGCCAGATTTTGAGAACCAGCTGACTACCGTATTGTTGAAAGAATGTCATCATGATTGATCACCACTTTCAGAGTTGTCGTCTTGATGGGCCTCACTTTCGCCATTTTCATGTTGCTCGCCATAAAGTGCATCGTAAACAATATCAACCAAAGCCGCTCTGGTCACAATGCCGACCAACCGGTTATCTTGGTCAACTACTGGGATGTTCTTAAATCCGCGCTTTAAAATTCGACCAACGGTGTCCCGAATCAATGAATCCGATGGCACTGAAAAAATGTCAGTATCCATGATATCGCTAACGCTAGTCGCAGTATTAAAGGAATAATCCACGCTTTCAACGTCAATGCGACCCTTCAAAATCCCCGCATCATCGGTCACTAATAAGGAATCCACTCGTTTGTCATGCATCAACTGAATAGCTTGAATCAACGATTTTCCGGGGGTAATTGAGACCGGGTTCTTGAGCATAATTTGCCCAACGGTCGTAATACTTGGACGCGCTTGAATTAACCGGTCCTTACCAATCAGTTCCTTCACGAAGTCATCCTTAGGGTGGCGCATGATGTTATCAGGGGTATCGACCTGAACTTCTTCTCCGTGGCTCATGATGACAATCCGAGTCGCGAGGCGCAACGCTTCATCCATATCATGAGTGACAAAGATAAAGGTTTTCCCTAATCGTTCCTGCAAATCTTTGACTAATTGTTGGAGCGAGTCTCTTGTAATCGGGTCTAACGCGCCAAACGGTTCATCCATTAAAATAATGTCCTGATCCGCTGCTAATGCACGAACAACTCCGATTCGTTGCTGTTGTCCACCAGAGAGCTCTGAAGGATAACGATCCAACATCTCCTCTGGTAGCTCAACTAGTTTGATCATTTCTTTGGCACGTTCGTTACGTTTTTCTTCTGACCATTTGAGTAACTTCGGTACCACCGTGATGTTGTCACGAATGGTCATATGTGGCATCAACCCAATATTTTGAATCACATAGCCGATTTTACGGCGGAGTTTCACTGGGTCCATCTTACTAATATCGTCACCATTAATCTCAATTGTGCCTTCAGTTTGATTCAGCATTCGGTTAATCATTCGCATGACAGTCGTCTTTCCCGATCCTGACGTTCCAATCAAACAAATGAATTCACCCTTATCCACTTCCAAGTTAAAATTGGCCAGCGCAATTTTACCGCCGGGATAAGTTTTCGATAAATTCGACATCTTTAATAGCAAACCACATCACTCCAATCAGCCAATATTGTTCAACCGTTAACATCATTATATCAGCATTCTTAATTAAGCCATAACAATAAGCTATTTGGATTTTGCTTCTTCGCCCAATTTAAGGAGTTCTTCTGCATGCTCTTTAGCTAATTTGGTAATTTCTGAACCCGCAAGCATCCGGGCAATTTCGTCAATTCGTTTCTTGTCTGACAACTTTGTTAAGCTCGTTTCAGTCCGGCCATCTGCTACTTTTTTAGCAATGAAGAAATGATGATCGCTCATGGCCGCAACTTGAGGTAAATGGGTAATACATAAAACTTGAGATTCACGTGAAATATCGCTAATTTTCTCGGCAATGGCTTGCGCAACTCGACCAGAAACGCCGGTGTCAACCTCATCGAAAATAATCGATGTTACCCCTTGCGTTCTGGAGAAAATCATCTTTAGTGCCAACATAATCCGCGAAAGTTCACCACCAGAGGCAATTTTGGCCAATGGCAACATATCCTCACCCGGATTAGGTTGAATATAAAACTCGAGTTGGTCAATACCGTTATGGAAGAACGTATTCTCCTTGGGTTCAGTAAACCGCACTTCGAAAACCGTTTTTTCCATGTAAAGATCCGCTAATTGTTGATGAATCGCCTTCACCAATGATTTAGCCGATTGCTCTCGAATCTTAGAAAGCGCTAATCCTTTTTGCCATAATTGTGTCTGTTGTTCCGCTAACTGGGCCTCAACATCTGAGTCGTTTAGCTCGTTTGCTTCCATCTCAGCCAATTCAGCAGAAATTTTATCGTAATAACTGATTACTTGAGCTTCTGAATCCCCATACTTATGTTTTAACTCCTGAATGGTTTCCAACCGCTTTTCGATTTCGTTAAGCCGATCATCATCCCATTCTAAAAGGTCGATTTGCCGTGAGATACCTTGCGACGCATCTTGGAGCGCATAAAAAGCTGAGTTAATGTTCTCCGAGAGTTCCTTGAAATCGTTGCCAAGGTCCTCAATGGACGCCATGGCGTTCATCGCTTCACCGACTGAATCCAGGGCACCGGTCAATTCATCATCACCATCTAGTGCCACAAAACTGTGGTTTAACGCCTCGTTAATTTTTTGAAAGTTATTCAACCGATCCCGTTCGGTGCTTAATTTTTCTTCTTCACCATCTTGAAGTTGTGCTTCACCAATCTCATTAACTTGGAACTTCAGCATATCTAAATGCTGAGCCCACTCTTTTTCGTTGGCTCGCTTATTTTCCACCGTTTTTTTCAACTTCATATAAGCAGTATAGCTGGTTTGATAATCAGCCAATTGCTTATTCAATTTATCGTGAGCGTACTCATCCAACATTTTAATGTGTTTATCGGGTTGCATGAGTTCTTGATGCTCATTTTGGCCGTGAATATCGACTAGTGTTTCACCAATACGCTTCAACGTTTGAATATTCACCAGCATACTGTTCACCCGACAGACATTTCTACCGTTGCGATGAATTTCCCGCTGTAAAATAATTTCTTGACCATCGTGATCAATGCCCAACTCATCCAATAATTGATAAGTGACATTACCTTTTGGTGCAATAAACGCGCCCTGTAATACCGCTTTTTCTGCTCCAGTTCGAATAAAATGCTGCGAGCCGCGTCCACCTGCAAGTAAGCCAACCGCATCAATAATGATGGATTTTCCGGCCCCGGTTTCACCGGTTAACACCGTCATACCTTGATCGAACTCAACTTCCAGTTGTTCGATAATGGCAAAGTTTCTGATTGATAATGCTTGAATCAAGCTAAGTCCTCCATTCTATAAGGCCAAATGACAGAAAGAGGCCAGATCTCTCAAAGACCTGACCACCCACATTTAAGCTAATAAAGATTCGATAATTTCTTGATATCTGGCCGCCCCGTCTTCACTCTTACAAATGGTAAATACGGTATTGTCATCACCAATTGTGCCAAATACAAAGTCATAATTCATTTGGTCAATCAACGCTGCAATCGCAGGACCGTTTCCAGGGAGTACCTTCAAAAACGCACTCTTTTCCTGCACAGAGAATGAAACAAACGCATCTTTCAGCGTTCGTTTGAGTTTCTTTTCGGTATCCAGTTTCTTTTGAACGGGCATGGCGTAGTGATAGCCACCCGCAGCAGAAGGTACCTTGACCAATTGCATTTCTTTAATGTCCCGGGAAATTGTGGCTTGAGTCACTTCAATATCCCGTTCCGCTAGTAAATCAACAAAATCTTCTTGGCGTTCAACATCTTGATTGGTAAGTAATTGTTTAATCAATTTTTGACGATCCTGCTTTTTCACATGACCATCCCTTCCGCTTTTATACTATTTACATCCATGTTAACCCATTTAGTATTCGTTTAAAAGCGGTTTTTATGCTCCTAAATAATTAATTATTCAGTTGTGCATAGGCGTTTTCAAGGACATCGTCAACGGAAACCTCAATTGCAATTTTAGGATTGGCTTCAACTGATTTCAAATGGATTAAAAATTCAATATTACCTTCACCACCTTTGATAGGTGAGAAGTCCAGATTGAGTACGCTATAGTTCAGTGAAATAGCCAAGTTAACAATCTTTTCAATCACTTGGCGATGAACCTTCACGTCCTTCACGATGCCGTGCTTGCCGACGTTTTCACGTCCAGCTTCGAATTGTGGCTTAATCAAGGCCACAACTTCACCACCAGGAACCAAAATCTCCTTAAGTGGCGGTAAAATGAGGCTCAGTGAAATGAAGGACACATCAATTGAAGCAAATTCTGGCTGACCTTCAGTAAAATCAGCCACCTTACTATAACGAAAATTCGTATGCTCCATAACGACGACCCGTTCGTCTTGTCGCAGTTTCCAAACGAGTTGGTTACTACCAACATCGAGCGCATAAGAGCGCTTGGCGCCATTTTGCAACATCACATCAGTAAAGCCCCCAGTAGAAGACCCAATATCTAAAACGACCTTATCTGTCACATCAATGTGAAAGGCATTTAAAGCTTTTTCGAGCTTCAGACCACCACGACTCACATACGGCATCACGTGACCTTTAATATGTAATTCCGTATCAACCGGAATTTTCACGCCTGGCTTATCGAGGCGCTCTTCATTTTTACCAAGCACTTCGCCCGCCATAACGGCTCTTTTAGCTTGCTCTCGAGTATCGAACAAACCCTGTTCAACTAACAATACGTCAACTCGTTGTTTTTCCATGCTATTCTCCATCCGTATCAAAGTAACTAAAGAAGCTTGCTAGGAGCTTCCAATCGTCACTTGGCAACTCATCTAGTGCTTGTCGACCAGTTGTAATGGCCGTTTTTAATGCTGCATAGGCACCGTCTAACCCCAATAACGCCGGGTAAGTATTCTTGTGCTGGGCTTCATCAACATGCAAATGTTTACCCAGCTTCGTTTCATCACCAACCACGTCATTAATATCATCAAAAATTTGAAATGCAAGACCAAACGCATCCGCAAACCGAAGCAAGGCATTTTTTTGTGTAGCGCTCATATCTGTCAAAAGACACCCGGCTTCGACTGCGTAATGAATTAGTGCACCGGTTTTGCGTTGATGAAGCTGTTTTAATTCAGCAAGATCGTAATTTTGGTCAACACCTAATATATCATCCGTTTGCCCCGCAATCATCCCTGCCGGACCTGCAGCATTCGCAAGTGCACGAACTAATTGAATGCGTTTTTCGGCTGATAAACTTGTTGTACTCAACCAATCAAATGCCAAAGTCAACAAACCATCTCCAGCCAAGGTTGCCACGCCCGCCCCAAATTTAACGTGATTCGTCGGCATTCCTCGACGCAGGTCATCATTGTCCATAGCTGGCAAATCGTCATGAATTAGGGAATAGGTATGAAGCAACTCAAGGCTTCCAGCCACAGCCAAAACATCGTCGTCCAATACCAATCCTGCAGACTGGACGACTGCTAAAATCAGGAGTGGTCGTAACCGTTTACCACCAGCCATCACGGAATAAGTCATCGATTGGGCTAGAACCGGTTGCGCACTACTCTTGGCTAATCGTTTAGCTAAGTAGTCATTTAATTGCGGTAGTTGCACTTGTTCAAATTTTGTTAAAAGCTGATGTTCACTAAGCATTTGGCTCATCACCAGCTTGCGTTTCAAAAGCTTGTTCTTTACCGTCCTCACTCATTAGCTTAGCAAGTGTTTGGTCCGCGTTTTCAAGTGTTTTTTGAAGTTCTTTACTCAACGTAATTCCTTTTTGAAATTGATCTAAGGCGCTTTCTAATGGCACATCACCTTGTTCAAGACTATTCACAATTTGCTCCAAATTAGTTAGTTTCTCTTCGAAAGATGGCGTTGCGTTGTCCGTTTTTTCTGTCATGGTTATTGTTCTCCTTTTTCTATCGTGACTTTGTTGATGGTTGCTTCGGCCTGACCATCGACTAAATGGAGGGTTACCGTCTGATTTGTGGCTAGCTGTGCTGCACTCTGAATGACTTTACCTTCCTCAGTTAAGTAACTATACCCTCGGGTCATTGTTCTTAAGGGACTTAAAGCGTCTAAACGACTAACTGTTTCTTCAAACGTCCGTTGCTTATTTGCCGTTAGGACTTGCATCGCTCGCAACTGGCGTGCCTTCATTTCATTAACCCGTTGCTGTCCTTGCTTGACTATTGTCACTGGATTTTGAGCTACCAGTCGCTGATGCGTCAAAGAGGTTCGATGGTTAATCCCATCTAATCTGGCTTTCATAGCACGAACAGCTCGATCTGTTAACAAATCAACGTTTTGACTATAACCTTGATAGAGTCGTTCAGGTTGCTGGAAAATGTAAGAACCTTTGAGTTTGTTCACCCGTTGTTGCTCATAAGCGATCCGATTCTGAACGACACTCATTAATCGCGCCCGATCTTTAAGCACGTTGGCAATGACCTCGCTCAGGACCGGAACTGCTAACTCAGCAGCGGCAGTCGGTGTAGCGGCCCTCATATCCGCTACTAAATCAGCAATCGTGGTGTCCGTTTCGTGACCAACCGACGAAATAACGGGCACCCGACTATCAAAAATAGCCCGAGCCAATCGTTCTTCGTTAAACGGCCACAAATCCTCAATTGAGCCTCCACCTCGACCGACAATCATCGTATCGAAATCCCCCATCTCGTTAATTCGGTTGATTTGCTTAACGATGTCATCAGCAGCGTCATTTCCCTGAACAATTGCCGGAAACAAAACGATTTGAGCAATAGGATACCGTCTTCTTGTTGTCGTAATAATATCTCGAATGACTGCTCCACTCGGGCTCGTCACGACTGCGATTCGTTTAGGAAATTTAGGAATTAACTGCTTTGGAGCTGAAAAAAGTCCCTCTGCAGAGAGCTTTTTTTTAAGTTGCTCGTAGGCCTGGTAAAATTGGCCCACACCATCAGGTTCCATATGATCAATGTAAATTTGATAGTTCCCGGTCTGTTCATAAAGTGAAATCCGACCAGTCACCAGGACCTTCATGCCTTCTTCGGGTTCAAACTTGATTCGTTCAAATGCCGAGCGAAACATAATAGCACTTATTTTGGCGTGATCATCCTTGATACTAAAGTATTGATGCGCATTTTTTCGTAACCGGAAGTTTGACATTTCACCAGTTAAATAAACCTTATTCAAATAAGGATCGACATCGAATTTTCGTTTTAAGTACTGGGTCAGCGCAGTGACCGTTAAATAATCATTTGCCACGACTATCACTCCATTTGGCTAATTCAACTGTTTGTTGCATCAGGGTAGCAATTGTCATCGGCCCAACACCGCCGGGAACGGGCGTAATAGCGCCCGCCACTTCTTGTACCTGATCAAAATCGACATCGCCAGTTAACTTGCCCTCAGCGTCACGGTCCATTCCGACGTCAATAACAGTAGCACCAGGCTTTACGTCCGTTTTTTTAATTAAGTGTGTAACCCCTGTCGCTACCACTAGAATATCAGCTCGACGAGTAAAGTCACTTAAATTTTGAGTAAATCGATGAGTTAAAGTCACGGTGGCATCGGCATTGTTCAACAACGCTGCCATTGGGCGACCAACAATATTTGAACGACCGACAACGACCGCTTCCTTGCCAGCTACTTCAATATGATACTTTTCCAACATTGTCATAATACCCTTTGGTGTACAAGCTACGGGATAATCCAAATTGGTATTGGCGTATAGCTTACCAACATTCAAGGGATGGAAGCCATCAACATCCTTAGTGGGTAAGATTGCCCGAACCACTTTGGGCTCGGCGATGTGTTTGGGTAGCGGAGATTGAACCAAGATGCCGTGAATACTTGGATCAGCATTGAACTGTTCAACCACTCCAATTAGTTCCGCCTCGGAAATGGTAGCTGGCAATTCGCGAACAATTGAATGAATGCCTAACTGTTCGGCTTTCTTACGTTTACTTCTCACATAAATTTGACTGGCGGGATCTTCTCCTACGATGACGACGGCCAATCCTGGCGTCACACCTTCTTGTTGCAGAGCCAAAACAGCTTGTTTGGTTTGCTCGTTGAGCTCTTTGGCTAGTTGTTTACCATCTATCAAAATTGCCATATTATTGACCGCCTCGTTTAGAATTATAGTTACAATTTTAGCATAGTCCCGGAATGCAATACAGTTATGCACGACAGAAAAAAAGTTTCCACACAAATGTGTAGAAACTTTTAAAGTTACTTAGCTGAATCAATTGTATGAGACAGAACACCATTCACAAAACGGCGCGAACGATCATCGCTAAATCGTTTAGTTAATTCAAGAGCTTCATTCACAGCAACTGTGTTTGGTACCTCTTCTTCGAATTTAACTTCGTAAAAAGCGATTCTTAAAATAATAAGGTCTGTCTTAGCAATTCGGTTGAGTGACCAGCCTTCGGAAAGGTACTGGGTAATCTCCTCGTCTAAGTCAGCTTGATGTTCTTGAACACCATCAACAAGCGTATTTAAGTAATCTGGTACAATTGCCATTTCGCCTTCATCTGGCTTCAGTAATTGCTCATAAATTGCCTGCTTGTCGCCTTCTTTATTAGCGTTCAACGCAAATAATGTTTGAAATGCACGTTCACGAATCTGGTGACGCGTTAATTCTTCACTCACTTAGCCTCACCATTTTCCTTTTCATCATCGTCAAAAAGATGGTTAGGATCCACACCTGTATCTGCTTTTTCAGGAATGACACCTTCAACATGCACATTAACGGCACGTAGCTTGAGATCAGTCATGAATAGTAACCGTTCCTTAACGTTTTCTTGGATGGCCATAGCAACTTTCGGCACAGTCGCACCATAGTTTAAATAAACATAGACGTCGACATCAAGTTCGTCATCCACAAATGCCAACTTCACGCCTTTACCATGTTCTTTACGACCAAACAATTCATTCACGCTATTGGCGAACGAACCTCGCATGCGGGCAACACCATCAACATCAGTTGCAGCGATGCCAGCAATAATTTCTAGTACCTGGGGTGCTAGCTCGATTTGGCCAAGTGCTGGTTCATCGGTCTGTAAGATAATATTCGTATCTTCTGCCATTGCATTTGCCTCCTTTTTAACAGTTAGGTAACTGTTAATTATGCGCGAGCAATATAAGTGCCATCTTGCGTGTTGATTGAAAGCTTATCGCCTTCGTTAACAAAGAATGGCACTTGAACAACCAATCCAGTATCCATGGTAGCAGGCTTTGAGCCACCAGAAGCAGTGCTTCCCTTGATACCTGGTTCTGTTGCAGCAACCGTCAAAACAACCGTGTTAGGAATTTCAACACCAATCGTTTCAGTTCCGTATTGCACAACACTAACTTCCATGTTTTCTTGAAGATAGTTTAATTCATCTTTAATTTGAGTATCCGGAATGGTGATTTGTTCGTAGTTATCCGTATCCATGAACACGTGGTCAGTACCATCAGCATACAAGTATTGCATCTTACGTGTGTTGATAGGTGCTTGTTCCATCTTAGCACCGGCACGGAAAGTCTTTTCTTGAACGGCACCCGTCCGTAGGTTCTTTAGCTTAGAACGCACGAAAGCGCCACCCTTACCAGGTTTAACGTGTTGGAATTCAATGATTCTCCAAATTGCGTTATCAACCTCGATTGTTAATCCATTTTTAAAATCAGCTGTAGAAATAGCCATAATTTTTCCTCCTAAAATATGTCCCTTATATCATAGCAATTGTTTCACCTAAATTGCAAGATATCATGCATAAATAAGTCGATTTAATCCTAATCAGTTACCCTTGTTAGGACGGTTTTGCCAGACGCCGTCACGAGCACATCATCTTCGATTCGAACGCCACCAAATCCTTCTAGATAAATACCGGGTTCAACCGTAATAATTTGTCCAGGTTGTAGCGGTTCTTCGAATCTGCGGCCAATGTTTGGACCTTCGTGAATATCCAGTCCAATTCCATGGCCCATCCCATGAACAAAGGCCTCTCCGTAACCAGCTTGGTCGATAATTGATCGACCCACTTTGTCCAATTCTGCTCCGGTTACGCCAGGACGTACCGCATCAATCACAGATTGTCTAGCCTCATCCACGATGCGAATAATTTCCTGTTGCTTAGCTGTCGCTTCTCCAAAGACAAAGGTACGTGTGACGTCTGAAGTGTAACCATTAAAATAAAAGCCACAGTCAATCGTCACCAGCTCACCAGGTTGAATGGCTTTATCCGAAGGCACCACATGTGGATAAGCAGTTCGGTACCCACTTGCCACAATTGTATCAAAACTAGTACCTGTCACACCACGCTTCAACATGTTAATCATGAGCTGATTGGCAACTTCCGTTTCAGTCATACCAGGTTGCAACTGATCAATCACATCATCAAGTCCTGCAATTGTCATTTTTCCCGCCGTTTCAATTGCTTTAATTTCGTCGGCATCTTTAATTTCACGTAAACCTTCAATCAAGCCACCAAGCGGCACGATATCACTGGGCATCAATTCATCTAATTGATCATAAGTTTCATATGCAATTGATGGCTCAAAGCCTAATACGGTCACGCCAAGATTTTCGACTGCTTCACTTAAAGCACCTAAATAATCGCGAGTTAAAAGGGTCTTTAAATTAGGAAACTCACGGCCAAGCTCAAAGCCATAGCGATCATCAGTGATATAGAGGACTTCGTTTTCCGTAATAAGTCCATATCCATCACCGGCAATGGTGTCAATTCCCAACAAGTACTTTAAGTTGAACGGGTTAGCGACTAAATAGGCATCAATCCGATATTGATTGAATAGCTGGCGTAATTTTTCGACTCTTGATTCCATGACAATTACCTCCTCTAGTGATTATCGCACAAAAAAAGGACCCCCAGGGGATCCTTTTCATTATTTAGCAGCTGCTTCTGCAACTGGATAAACTGAAACTTGGCGCTTGTCGCGTCCCTTACGTTCGAAGCGGACAACACCGTTTACCTTTGAGAACAAAGTATCATCGTTACCACGAGCAACGTTAACACCTGGGTAAATATGAGTACCACGTTGACGGTAAAGAATTGAGCCACTTGTAACAACTGAACCATCAGCTGCCTTCGTTCCTAAACGACGACCAGCTGAATCACGGCCGTTAGAAGTAGAACCTCCACCTTTATGGTGAGAGAAGAATTGTAAGTTCATCTTTAACATAAGATACACCTCCACTTATTTTTTCTTTTCAATCTTAATTTCAATAAACGAATGATAGTTAGCTGCGACATCCTTAAGTCCATTCTCGAAAGACTGGAGTAAAGCGTCGACAACTAATTGTTGTTGATCATCAGAAGCCTTTGGAATACCTACCTTAAGCAAGCCACCATTAGCCTCATCACTCTCAACTTGAGGGTCGATCGCTGCAACACTTGAAAGACCATTTACCGTGGAAATAGAAAGCACTGAAACTGCTGCACACACAATGTCCATCCCATATGGTCCAGAATCTGCATGACCTGTAATCTCAAATCCACTAATCCGATCAGTATCGGTATGGTGGAAAACTGCTTTAATCACGGTAAAATTCACCTCTATGCGTTGATAGCGTCAATAACAACCTTAGTATATGGTTGACGATGTCCAACCTTACTGTGTTGGCCCTTCTTAGCCTTATACTTGAAAGTAACAACCTTCTTTTCACGGCCCTGCTTTTCAACAGTACCGGAAACAGTTGCACCGTCAACAAGCGGTGTACCAACCTTAGTTGAGTCACCACCAACGAAAACAACTTGGTCAAAAGTTACCTTTTCACCTGCTTCTGCGTTGAGCTTTTCAACGTAGATTACACCGCCTTTTTCAACACGGTATTGCTTACCACCAGTTACGATAATTGCGTACATATTTGTGCACCTCCTTATAAAGTTAACTTAGACTCGCCGAAGATAAGTGTCATTACTGAACTTAAAACTCATTCCGAGCGGTTGCAGCTGTGGAAGTCCACAATTACAACATTAAAAGTATATCCAATTCAGTTAACGAAGTCAAACATTGTTTGGTTTATTTTACTCAACAGTAAAGAAACTCGTCCCTGGGAAACGATTCCGAACAGATTCATTAATCTGCTCAACGCTCTTAGTCATGTAACGTGCCGTGTACTTCATACCGCCCAGTAGCCATAACTTAATAATCCCGATATGTGCTGAAACTGTGTAAGCTACCAAAATATCTTCTGACATTGCTTCTGCTGAAAATTGATCTGGCTCAACACTTGCACGCATCGATTTTGTTTGCTCTAGGAATTCTGTTAAATGCTGTGACAGCCTACCCTCAAGTTCCTTGTAGAACGAATCATTTTCGTACTTGTTCAACAAGACATCGAATGTACTTGAGTTATCTTCAATATATTCAAACGCTTTTCTAACAGAGAACAGCTTATATTGACCCTCTTCAGAAAATTGCCATTCGTGATCTTCGAAATCAGCGCTTACAATCACATGTTCAAAGAAGTCCGACATGATTTCCGCTAATGTTCTCTGAATAAAGTCAGCCTTATCTTCATAATGAAGATAAAATGTTCCCCGTGTCACACGCCTTGTTCTTTTTAAATCTTATTTGACCGATAAAGACCAACTATCGAAATTTATTATACCCCGTTAAGATGAATTAAGCTTGTGTTATGTTGTTTGGATTTAATAAACTTTAACACTTACCGTACAACGTTCTAGCACCCATTCACAAAACAACTATATTTAAAAATCTAATATTTAGCATAATCTTTAACGACTAGAAATAGTATACAC
The DNA here is from genome assembly GCF_000740055.1 of Secundilactobacillus oryzae JCM 18671. Classification (GTDB taxonomy): domain Bacteria; phylum Bacillota; class Bacilli; order Lactobacillales; family Lactobacillaceae; genus Secundilactobacillus; species Secundilactobacillus oryzae. The sequence goes on from NZ_BBJM01000001.1 coordinate 41,894, forward strand.
CATTATCTATTAAAATAAGCATAATATGCGCTTTATTAAGCCAATTTAAGATTTGTTATGGGCGATAACTATTCTCCCGCTATCTCAGTAAAAAAAAACATTATTTATTTTACCATTTTCCACAAAAAAAAGCGCCCCCAAATTTAGGACGCGTCACAAATATCTAACTTAATGTCGCAAGGGCGATTCGAACGCCCGACCTACGGTTTAGAAGACCGTTGCTCTATCCAGCTGAGCTATTGCGACATAACTTAACGAACAGGAACTATTATATAGGAGCTTACCAGGTAAAGTCAATTCCCGTTTAATAAAAATTCACTTTGCGGCAAAATATGCGCGATTATTTTAAGAAACGTTAAAGATAATGGGTAATAGGGCATCAAACTTGAAATATTAATGTAATACTAAGACAATAAACTTGTAACATCAAAACAATTGATTCTGAATTGGAGGAATTGCTATGGTATTTCTATTCTTTATCATTTTTCTTTTTCTCGGTGCTGGCGTATGGCAATTATATTCTGATTATTCAAAGACTGTTGAAAAAAACAGTAAGCACTTCTCCAACCAGTCATCCATGAAGCGTAACGTATCATAATTTAAAACCAGCATTAAAAAATGTGGTCGAGTTAATCGGCCACATTTTTTAGTACCCACTATTTTGACGATCATAGTTAATGCCATTCTTTTCGAGATAAGCAGCCTGAATTTCATCCTCACTAAAACCAAAATCAACCAGGCCCATCTTCAAGAACAAACGCCAGGAATGACGAAACGCTTCTTGGCGATGGTTAAAATGGCTTTCAAAAAGTTGTTGTTTCATCACTAGATAGTGTTGATTTAAATTTTTGTCAGGCTTTTTTTCTGAAAGTGCCTTCAAAGCGGCTTCATCCATCACAATTAAGTGAGACCAGGTTTGCTTAGAGGCAACTAGCAAATAAAAATCCAAAGCATCAACATATTCTTCAAGTAAAGTTTGCCGATGTGTCTTACCGACTACTGCCTTAGTCCCACGTTTTTCCTTCCAGACCTTGAACCATTCTGCATTATTAGCCACTTCCGCTAATTCAACATCTAACGCAACGTAGGCGTTTTGAATGGACGCCTCACGAGGTAAATGAATGTCTTTTTCTTCTGAAATACTATGATCCAATCGAATGGATTCTTGTAATAGCGCTGCTAAATCTAAACTCATTTGAAATACTCCTCTTCAGCCTGCTAGGCAAAAACTAACGGATCTGATTTAATTTCCAATTCTGCTAAGTCAGCAAGATACCATTTTCTCAAGAAGTCATACTCAACTAGCAGATCGAACCATGAAATTCGTTGTCCTTCGTCGTGAACCGAAAGCACCCAATCAGATTGGCTTGGTTGGGCACGATTGTAAACTTGAACAATGGCACCGTTCTTCAGACGCAGCAAAGCTCCAGTTCCGTGTTCGCTATTTTCGAGCATGTAGCCTTCTTCAGCCGCCGCCACGAATAACTTATCCACGACACTTTCAGATAAGTTAGTCCCGTTTTGAAATTCATAAACTTCACTATTATCAGAATCAAGCATATTGAAGTCCACACTGAAGCCAAAATCCTTCTTTAAATAATTTCCGAGATTGATAAACGTCTGAACTGCTTTCAGAATCGCTTCGTTATCAATTTGACCCGCATATTGCACGATAAATAGTTGCGTAAACGCATGACTATTGAAACGCAACATTTGCTTATCCAAATTCAGATAGAATAAAGACTGACCGGTAACGTGTTCTTGATAACACTCACCATTATCGTTCGAGTCATGGCCACTAAAACTAAACATGATTGTCTCGTCTAATGCCGTAATGTTTTGACTCAGCTGCTCCTGATACTCAGAAGATTGGAGCGTAACGGCATCTCCCTCACCATGCAGTTCAAGCATTCGACTAATAAAGAGCAGATAAAAATCTTCACGGGAATATTGGTGTGGGAAAGTCACGTAATCAGAATTTAAGGTATACATAGACAAGGCCGTTGCTGCCTGTAATAGTTCCTTAGCATCCGTTGTTTGAATCAATTGATCCATTAATTCTGTAAACTTTTTCCCGGTTTCGAGACCGGACTTGATGGCATCGTTATAGGCAAGTAATCTCCCACTCGTACTTAGCGTTGATGGATCATTTTCATTAATCATCTGTCTTCACCCGCGCTTCCCCTACTAAACTGTTCAAGTAGTCTGTGTACAGACTTTGATTTCGCTGGTTAAACCGACTGAAATCTTCAAAGGTCTTTTTGATACTTTGCATCTCATAATTAATAATCGTGTCTTCTTTTGAAAGTGACAAAATTAAATCATCGTTATCCTTGATGGTATTATTAGCTTCCAAAGCCGCTTCATCCTGATCGGCTAACTCACTTAACTGATCAATAATAACTTGACGTTCTTCTTTAACTTTGCCGGAGTCCCATGGCAAAGTACTCTTTTGACCATTTTCTTTTAGTTGTGATCTCAATAATTCCTTACGTTGATCACGTTCCCCTTGTTGCGTCATCAACTTTTGTAGTTCAGTTGACTGGCTGGAAATTTCGGCAATCTTATCACTGTTGTAACGTTTGCCCTCAGCTTCAAGTTCAAACCCGGTTCTGAGTTTAGCAAATTCATCCTCATTAAAATTGAATGCAATATTAATGACATCTAATGAGCCAAATTGCCGACGATCCCACCAGTTACCAAAATAAATTTTAAATTGGCCCAGTGAAACTTCATCATAATAAAAAAATGGATAGGTTTTACCCAAATAATCAATTAAATGATGACTCAAATAATGGCTAATCTGTGCATGCAAATCATCAACAAGCGTTTCTAGCGCTGTTGCGTTTGGTTTGAGATTAGTCTTTTTAATAAGCTTGTTAAACCGTGGTGCATCAATTAGTTCATAAACCTTTAAATCATGTTTTTCTTGAATCGCCTTTTGCAGCGAGGTTAAATAATCGATTTTTTCTGTAATTGCCCCATTCAATTGAACATCGAGCTGGTTTTGTTCAGCTTCAGATGTTTGACCTTGATTATCCATAGTAGTCCCTCATTCTGTTTTATAAATATTTACAAATCATTAACTTCATGGTACCCAAAAAACGTTGAATAATAAAGCTTTTTGCGAAATTATTTTCCCACAAAAAAAGCATCGCGGTCAAATTCTGCAAATTTATCCAAATTAACAGAATGACTGCGACACTTTTTCAATTAATAAAGTTCCATGTATTGGTCACGTTCCCATTGTGAAACTTGGGTCCGATAAGCATTATACTCAAGATTCTTTGCCTCAATGAAGCTTGGGAACAGATGTGAGCCCATCGCTTTACGCATGACTGAATCGCCCTCTAAGTCCTTCAAGGCGTTGTGTAAAGTATCAGGAAGGTTCGTGATGTGGTTTTCTTCACGTTCCTCTTCATCCATTCGGTAAATGTTGCGATCAACGCTATCCGTTGGCGTTAATTTATTCCGAAGTCCATCCAATCCGGCTTCCAAAATTGTGGCAATTGCCAGGTAAGGGTTAGCCGCTGGATCAACACTTCTTAATTCAAGTCGAGTCGATAATCCTCGTGAACTTGGTACTCGAATTAATGGCGACCGGTTAGAACCAGACCAAGCTACATAAACAGGTGCCTCGTAGCCTGGTACTAAGCGTTTGTATGAGTTAACGGTTGGATTGCAGACTGCTGTATAACTTCTAGCATGGGCCAAAAGACCACCCAAGAAGTGATAGGCATCCTCTGAAAGGCCAAGCTCACCTTTTTCATCGTAAAAAGCATTACCTTGATCGTGGAAGAGTGACATGTTAATGTGCATCCCCGATCCATTAATTCCAGCTAATGGCTTTGGCATAAACGTTGCGTACAGGCCGTACTTTCGAGCGACCGTTTTAACCACAAGCTTGAACGTCTGAATGTTATCAGCCGCTTCAAGTGCGTCGGCATACTTGAAGTCAATCTCATGCTGACCTGGCGCAACTTCATGGTGTGCCGCTTCAACATCAAAGCCCATTTCTTCAAGAGTTAGCACAATTTCACGACGACAATTTTCGCCTAAATCCATCGGTGCCATATCAAAATAAGAACCTTGGTCATTTAAAGTTGTCGTTGGTTTACCGTTTTCGTCCATCTTAAACAAGAAAAACTCTGGTTCAGGTCCAATGTTAAAACTAGTAAAACCAGCTTTTTTCATATCGTCCAGAACGCGAATTAAGTTGTTTCGAGGATCGCCTTCGAATGGCTGCTTATCCGGCGTATAGACTTCACAAATGACTCGGGCAATCTTTCCTCGCTCGCTGCTCCAAGGGAAAATCATCCAAGTTGATAAATCAGGATAAAGGTACATGTCACTTTCTTCGATGCGGACAAACCCATCAATTGATGAGCCATCAAACATTAATTTGTTATCCAGTAATTTCTCGAGTTGAGAAATTGGGACTTCTACATTTTTGATTGTTCCAAATAAATCGGTAAACATTAATCGAAGAAACTTGACGTTTTCTTCCTTTGCCATTTTTCTGATGTCATCTTTGCTATAATCATGTTTTGCCATTCTGGACACTCCTCATTTCAAAATTTATGAAAACGTCTAAATCAAAGGATTATGGGTATGCAATGACCGCTGCTCCGGCGTTTGCAAGCCACCGAGGTTCATGAATTCATCCTGGAGAATTTTTCGTAATTCGTTATCCGATAATGGTTTGCTCTCATCACTACGTTTAGCTTCGAGCTTAGCTTGTCGTTCACGATAAATTTCCTTGATGCCAGCCATATTAATGCCGTCATCGAGATAATCTTTCACTTCTAAAAGTCGATCAATATCGTTTAAAGAATATAAACGTCGGTTACCCTCATTTCGTTCTGGCATAACCAACTCTTGTTCTTCATAATACCGAATCTGTCTTGCCGTTAGGTTGGTCAACTTCATGACCGTACCAATAGGCAAAACCGATCGTGATCGTCTTAACTCTTTGCCTTTCACAACAGTCACCTCCTTTACTTATCTGTAAGTCTACCACTCCAGGCGCTGGTGTCAAGACTTCATGTGATGTTTTATTACATGATTACAACCAACCCGCAATCAGCCCTTCTATATCAGCTTTTTGTTCCGGATTCTGGATGAGGTCGAACCAGTTAACCGTCATCTTATTTCTAAACCAGGTTAGTTGGCGTTTCGCATAATGGCGTGAATCTAATTTAATCTTTTCAACTGCCTCTTTAAGTGACTGATGGCCTTCAAAATAGCCAGCAAACTCTTTATAGCCAATACCGCGGCCTGATTGAAATTCAAATCCACCACGCTCATAAAGCTCGTATGCCTCATCAATCAAACCAGCTTTTATCATCAAGTCCACTCGTTGATTAATTCGCTCGTACAGCAACGACCGTTCAGTCGTTAAACCAACGATTAACGCATCATATTGCGGTGTTTTCGCTTGCGTTTGATCAGAGAACCGCTGTCCCGTTCGCTCATAGACTTCCAACGCTCGAATAATCCGTCGTGAATTAGAAACCGGTATTTTTTGCGCGGCAGGCGCATCAACTGCGGCTAGTTGATTCCAAAGTTCCTGTTCACCAAAATCTTGCAAGTAATTTCGCCATTTTACCCGAATCGCCTCATCCTGATCGTACTCGTCTCCGCCCAAAGTTAAACCGTCAACAAGCGCCGATAAATAAAATCCGGTACCGCCGGCGATGATTGGCAGTTTATGGCGAGCATGAATATCAGTAATCAAAGCGCTACTGAGTTGGACAAAGTCAGCCACTGAAAATCGCTCATCGAAATTTCGGACATCGATAAGATGATGGGAAATCCCTTGTTGCTCTTCCGTTGTCACTTTGGCCGTACCAATATCGAGTCCCCGATAGACTTGCATCGAGTCACCCGAGACAATTTCACCGTCATACTGTTTAGCCAACTCAATTGAAAGAGCCGTCTTGCCAACAGCAGTTGGTCCAGCGATTATTAAAATCTTTTCCATAGTTACCCGCCTTGAATTTCTTTTCTAATGGTCATCGCTTTTCGTGGATAGTCCGTGATGATTCCCGTCATACGACGATTAAAGCAAAATACCATGTCAGATTCCGCATTGACTGTCCAAGGTCGAATCAGGACATTTGGCAGTAAATATTTATGCCGTTTAACCCATTTAACACTCGGATGAATTCCTTGAATGAGCTTACTTTTCTTCATGAGCATGGCATTTTTATACGCCGTTTTAAACAACTTCGCGTATTCAGAGTCTGGATTTAGTTCATGCATTTTACGAATCGATTCGCCATTAAAACTCGAATAAATCACTTTGAATGGTAAATCGCGTTTCTGAATGGTTTCGGTCACAAGTTCCTCAATGCCAACATACGAAATCTTATTCGTCTTCAATTCGATATTTAAAACACCATGAAACTTTTCCGTAATCAATAAATCCAATAACTCATCGAGAGTGGGAACCCGTTCTCCCTTATACGCCGGGGAAAATTTATAACCTGCATCCAATTCTTTGAGTTCAGCCAACGTCTTTTGAACAATCAGTCCCGTACCATTAGTCGTTCGATTTACCTTTTCGTCGTGCATAATAATCAACTGACGATCAGCTGACAAATGAACGTCAGTTTCGATGCCATCACTTCTAGCATCAATTGCCTCTTGAAACGCCGCAATAGTATTCTCTGGGCGTGTGCCTTTACTCCCACGATGAGCAATAACTTCCGTCAAATTTTCGGTCATGGTCAGACTCCATTCGTTTTTTTAGAATGTGAAACTGGTATTTTGTCTCAAGTTCTAGCATAATATAAAGTAACAAATAATTTTCAAGGGAGACGATACATGATGAAGAATTTTACTAAAGGCTTCTTATTTGGTGCAGTTGCAACAATTGGTGCAGTTGCGGGTGCTTTGGTATCGTTTAAAAAAGCCGTTGTAGAACCAATCGAGCAAGAGGAACAACGCTTTGAAGATAATCGTAAGAAAGCAATGCGTAAGGGTCGTTCTGCACACCACGGCTAAGTTTAACTTAACCACCTACAAAAAATACCGGTCGTTCTTCTATTGAAGATCTACCGGTATTTTTGTTATTCGGATTTCTTAGTTTTGCCTTCCCATCGTTGATAACCACGCTTAAGGATATAAATTTCTTTATATCCATGCTTGGCTAGCAACAGTGCAGCCCGCGTACTAAGTGTCGTTCCTTGATCGTAAAGGTAAACCGGCATGTCATTTCTAATTTGGGTGTAGAAAGCCTTCATAGTTGAATATGGCACATTTCGTGCCCCCAAAATGTGACCGGCATCAAACGAGCGTTTTTCACGAACGTCGATAATCTGTCCTTGTCGTCTTCCTTCTTGAAACGCTTCATCATCGATCATTTTAGCAACTCGATTTCTCAGAATTGCCGTGATTCCCTGCCATGCAACGAACAAGGCCAAAATCACAAGAATGATTATTGTATATACCGTCAAAGTTGACAATTAAATAACGCCCTTCCCTGTTTTATTCAATGATTATATTTTACTAGTTTTCCCCATATTTGACTAGTTACGAATCAAAAGATTCTCGCCAAACCTGATTTTTCTAATGCACAAGAAAAAGTTGCGCCGCCTTTTAACGCGCACAACTCTCATTCTTTAATACTTATTTAGCTGTGACAAAGCGTAACGCTAATGATGCAGCACCGATTACACCAGCATCGTTTCCTAACTGTGCTAAACGTAGCTTGGTTGAGTCACGAACAGCTGGGAAAGAGTTTTCTTGGAAGTAGCGTGTTGTTGGTTGCAACAATGAGTTACCCGCAGCTGACACACCACCGCCAATGATGATGTTGGCCGGGTTCAAAATATTAGCAACGTTAGCTAAGGCTAAGCCAAGGAAGAAGGAAACACGATCAACGATTTGGTTAGCTAAAATATCGCCGTTATCAGCCAAGTAAACGACCATTTTTGAAGTCACTTCTTCTTGGTTGTCAAACAATTCCTTCAAACGTGAGTGGCCGGTAAATTCAGCCGCCATGTCTCGGGCCACGTGTACGATTCCAGTTGCTGAAGAGTATTGCTCTAAACAGCCACGTTTGCCACAAGTACAAAGGTAGCCGTTTGGTTCGACTGTGATGTGGCCAAGTTCACCTGCTCCACCGTTAATACCATGCAACAAACGACCGCCAGCAATGACGCCACCACCGACACCGGTTCCAAGCGTGACGAAAACCACATCTTCATCCTTTTCGCCGGCACCCTTCCAGTATTCGCCCAGTGATGCAACGTTCGCATCATTATCCAAAACAAATTGGAGACCTAATGCTGATTGAATTTGATCACGAACATTTTGACGAGTCTTCCAGTTCAGGTTATAAGCGCCAATGACCGTACCATTTTCAATATCAACTGATCCAGGAGTTCCCATACCAATTCCGGCAAAATCAGATAGTTTATTGCCTGAATCAGTAACATGTTTCTTAATACTTTCGATGATGTTAGGCACAATGTGTTGACCCGCTTCGGAAATATCCGTTGGAATACTCCATTTATCTAAAATTTCACCATCCGTCTTTAAAAAGGCGATTTTGGTAGTGGTTCCTCCAAGGTCAATTCCAATCAAGTTCGTTTTCATCAGTTATTCCCTCCGCGTTTTTCTTTTTCTCTTTCTTCTTCGAGTCGATGCTCGTGTGTTAACACTAATTTTGCTTTTGCATATGTTGAATTGTCGATTAGGCTCGCTTCATGAAGATGATCTAACTCCAACGCCATCACTTCGATGTCCCAAAGCCGTTTTCCGATATAAACATAGACGCCAAACTGTTTCAGTAATTGCTGTACGTCGTATAGAGTTTTCATAATGCCTCATTCCTTTGAATTCGAGCCTGTGGTTTCATTTTTATGCAGTCATCCCAATTCTGAACAACCAAACAATCCCGATAATTAAGACTGCTGTTGCCACAATCCGCTTAGACGTGCTGACTTTTCCCAGGATATGCTTTGGTAAAGCAACCGAATAGCCAACGAGAAACCCAGAAACGAGCCCCCCAAGGTGACCAGCCATATCGATACCAGATGACATCAGATCAAATCCCAAGTTAAGTACGATGAACAAGGCAAATGTCTTTGTCATTTGTCGAATATAGGGATTCTCCCAGAACGACTCACCTAACATAAGAAAGGCTCCAAACAAGCCGAATATGGCGGTACTGGCACCTGCAGATAATGAGTTGGGACTAAAGACGAAGCTTGCCACGTTACCACCTAACGCCGTTACAAGGAAGATAACCAAGTAACGCCAGTGACCAAAAATGCGTTCAATTTGGACACCGAGAAAATAAAGTGTAATGCCATTCAGTAAAATATGCTCAAACCCGATGTGGAGAAAGGCAGGCGTAATTAAGCGCCATACTTCCCCTGCTTGAATTAAATTTGTCACCTTGGCACCAAAAGCAATTAAGACGTAGGGGTTTGTGCTGCCCCCCATCATCGTCATTAGCAGATAGACGACGACCATAATTCCTAGTAGGCCATAAGTGACAAATGGTGCATTGTTAATTTTTTGAAATTGTCGTTTCAATATTTGCCTCCCCTCTATCTACTTCCGATTCGCAGGTAATGATTGTTTGAATTCGGATATCATGAGGATACGTTGGCCATTCAGGTTCAGAAAAAGTCTGCATTGGTAACGCCAAGGAAACGGTGTGGCCATTATAGTGCTCTAAGAAACGATCATAGTAACCACCGCCAAAACCCAGTCGGTACCCGGTTGCTGTTGAGAAGCCAAGTCCCGGCACAATAATTAAATCAATTTCGTTTAACGACACGGGTTCACCATTAACCGGCTCACGAATGCCATGATCATTCGTTTCAACGATTGTATCTGAATGATATTCGCTAAACTTCATCTGCCAATCAGGCAGTGTAGTGGGAACCAAGATGGTTTTTCCTTCTCGCCAAGCTTGTTGCATAATTTGGTCGGTCTGGATTTCCATTGGTGTCGCCATCGTAACAGCAACCGTTTGCGCATTTTGCCACAAACTTGTTTCAAACAATTTGTGAAATAAGCAGGATTCAAATCGCGTTTTATCAGCAATAGAAATCGCTTGCATTTTGTTCATTATTTCACGTCGCATGACTTTTTTCCCAGCCACTCGCCATCGCTCCTCTATATGCGTTAAAGTCTAACGTGAAAGACGCTTCACTTTTATAGGCCAAATTATGTTGTGTGAGTGATCCATTTTCCAGGCATGACTCACATGACCTAAATATTCTAACACATTTCCCTACAATAAAAAAAGAGCTAAACACCGGAAATTGAAACGTTTTCAAAAATAAATAAATTCATGTCTTTTTTTCCTGGTTTTTTCAAAAAAAGTGGAATTTCACCGTCATTTTCAAGGATTATTTCAAATCTACACGAGAATCATCTAGGATAAAAAAATAACCAATCAATAATCCCTAAGTAGCAGGTTTCTTGATTGGTTATTTTAATAATTACTTAGTTTCGCGGTGAAGCGTAACTTTACGTTCACGTGGGCAATATTTGTTGAATTCTACCCGATCAGGATTGTTACGTCGGTTCTTACTTGATAAGTAATTTTGTTCATGACATTCAGTACATTCTAAAGTAATGTGTACACGCATGGTCGCTGACCTCCAAACTTGTTCATAAATTCAGGCTTCTGCCCTAACTCGTAATATATTATCATTCTTTGGCCCAGATTACCAGCCTTAAAGTTGCAATTGTTAAGTAAAAATACTTAACAGGTCAAATTATGGCTTGGCTTGAACCATACTCCAATAAGCGGAGTAGATCTTTTTGGCAAGATCCATGTTATTTGATTCAGCACTTGTGCTCAAGTTAGGCATCGCTAATGCAACCACCACTTGAGGATTTTTCGATGGTGCATAGGAAGCCAAACTTAAGGTAACTGTTGAAGTCCCCTTGTAGAAAGTTTCGGCAGTACCAGTCTTGGCGGAGATGCTTGGTGAAATGCTAGACATTGAGCCACCCGTTTTATACGTGTTGGTTCCGTGCACAACATCATATAACCCATCGGTCACAACTTTACGCTGTGCAGCCGTCATATCAATTTTATTAAGCACGGTTGGGGTAACAGAACTTTCGACCGATCCCAGGCCACCATTCTTACTAGTTCCGCGAATAGAAGCTAAAACATGGGGTTTCAAACGATAACCACCATTTGCCACCGTAGACATGTATTGAGCAACTTGCATAACCGTATAGGCATCGTAGTTACCAAACGACAAATCAAGTGCACTACCAATGTACTTCTTGGTACTTGCCCCTTGAAGACCTGTTGATTCACCTGGTAAATCGACACCAGTCTTGACACCTAAGCCAAACTGATTGAAGTAACCCCGTTGGATGTCAAAACTCTTCGTTGACATGTTCAAAGCGCCACCAGAGACGTAATTGAACTTTGCTTCCTTCATTGCCAACTGCATCATGTATGAGTTGGAAGAAACTTCCAAAGCGGTTGAGGCATCCACAGCAATATTGGCGCCACCATTCTTATTGAACCAAGAAGCCTTCTTAACTCCACCAATATTGATTGGTGAATCGGTCAAAGTGGAATTGGTTGGTGTAATCACACCGGACATCAAAGCACCCGAAACGGTTGCTCCTTTAACAACAGATCCCATAACGATTGAGCTGTTGATTGTGCCCAGCGCATTATTCGTAATTTTACCGGTACTTGGGTTGCGGTCGACACCGGCAATTCCAATAATCCCACCTGTATTAGGGTTCATTACAACCGCGTAAGTCCCAGTGGAATAACCACCAGCACCTTCTTCAGCATCACGGACTAAAGATTGTAATTTCTTTTGGAAACTGGCGTTAATCGTTAACTGCAGATTGTCACCCTTTTTACCTGCGTATTTGGTGACTTCTTTAGTAATTTCATTGTTTCCTGTTGTTTCAACTTCAGTCTGTGACTTCGTTCCTCTTAGAACTGATTCATATTGCTTTTCCAAATAACTCTGACCTACAGAGTCATTCCGTGAGTATCCCTGCGCCAATAATTCGTTGACACGATCACTAGGTAAACCAGATTTCTGTGAAGAAACCGTTCCAATGATACTTTTAATTGAATCCCCATTAGGATAATCACGTGTCCAACTCGTCCCAACCTTCACGCCAGGCATTGATGTCAGATGTTCGCCAACCTCGGCAATTTCCTTATCTGAGACACCGGTTTCCTTAATATAGGTCGTCGATAGTTGATAAGCTGCACTCATTTTGGCAAAAATCGTTGCGTCATTTTTTTGTTGATCCGTGTAATTCATGTCGTGACTATAGAGGTACTTAAGTGCCTTATCATACCGCGAATCACTTGAATACTGGGAAATATTTGGAATTTTCTGTTCAATTCGTTTGAGTGTCGTCGGATTGGACAAATAAAAATCGGCCATTTGGCGCTTCGTCAACGTTTTGGTCGAAACCGTTACGTATTTGCCAAGAGCAGTCGCCGTATTGTAGATTTCAGATGAAAGGGTGTTAACCCCTTTTGTATATGTAATCGCTTGGTGTACTTTGTTTCCGACGAGTACCCGACCGGTTGAATCAAAAACCATCCCACGCTGGACGTTCTTGGTTTCAACAGTACTATCAGTCCGATTCACTTCTGCCTTAAACTTCGCTCCGTACATTACTTGGAGATACGCCAGTTGCCCAATTAAAACGGCAAACAGTACTGCCACAATAATAAATAGGAAATTCAATCGAAACGGAATCTGTGACCCACTACTATTTTTTTGATTCGTTTTATTTTTATTCAGTAAATTATTTAGAATATTTTTCAAGTTTATTCAAGCTCCTTATTCAACCTACCCATTTTAACAGATTTACCCATGTTGCACTACGGGGCCAAACTGAATTTAAAAAGTTTTATATATCTCAGAAAAAAAACGACAAACCCTTTGATAAATCGTAAAATGAAACTATTAACTTATGAATCGGAGTGGTATTTTGCTTAAACGAAACCAAACCTCAAAACCATCCAAAGTATTACTCATCGTCAGTTTCTTCGTCCCGGCGTTGATTATGCTTGGCTATTTTATTTACCGAAAGATGGCGCCTTTTGGTGGTTCCTCCTTGTTAACCGTTGACCTTGGCCAACAATATATCGATTTCTTTGCCTATTTTAGACACGTTTTTTTAAACGATCCCAGTAGCCTCTTTTATTCCTTCTCTAATGCCTTAGGAGGCGAAATGACCGGCACTTGGGCATACTACTTGATGAGCCCAGTCAACCTCATTTTACTGCTGTTTCCAGATCAATATCTGACCAGTGGTATTTTGGCCATGACCGTCATCAAGTATGGCCTTGCTGGACTGTCCTTTGCTTATTTACTGATTCAAACTAAAACCCAAAACGGCTATCGGGTTCCCGCCTTTGCAACAGCATATGCCCTTTCCGGCTGGATGGTCGCTAATCAGCTTAACCTCATGTGGTTGGATGCCGTCATCATTTTGCCTTTGGTCATTTTAGGGATTGAACGTCTGGCAGAGAAGAATCGACTCACCACCTACATCCCCTGGCTAACCTCCATTCTCGTTATCAATTACTACATGGCCTACATGGTCTGTCTCTTCTTAATCGGTTACTTCTTGTGGACCGCTTGTCGTCATTTTACAACTTGGTCAAATTTTTGGCGCTTCACTCGTAACTTTACAATTGGCTCTATTACCAGTGCCCTTTTATCAGCCTTCATCTTACTTCCTACGTACTTTTCATTGCTTGGTAGTAAGGCCCAGTATACCGTCACCAAGTTCAAATTCAAATTTGAGTACTTTCCACCAAAAACGATTGCTAAATTCTTTTTAGGCAGTTTCAATTTTGATCAAATGCCCAAGGGAACTGCAAATATTTTTGTTGGCTCAATCGTCATCATTGGTTTCCTTTACTTTTTCATCAACGGAAGAATTCCTGGTCGAACCCGGATTGCTGGCGCTATCTTCACTGTCTTTTTAGCATTATCGTTATTTTTTCAGCCACTTGATCTTATCTGGCACGCTATGCAATTCCCAATCTGGTATCCTTACCGTTTCTCGTTTGTCGTCATTTTTTGGCTCATTTGGCTTGCAGCCATCACGTTGACGCCGGACTTTGTACCCACTCGATTACAGTTACTAACTGTGTTGCTTGTGCTACTGCTCTCCGTGAGCTATGTTTGGCTCAACCTCAAACAATTCAGCTTTCTATCGACCAATCAGATTATCGTTGGCATCGCGCTCTTGGGATTCTCCTACTGTTTAATTGCAATGCCACCTAATACGTTTGTCCTCTACCCAGTTGTCTTCTGTGGACTAGTATTTATCGAACTTGGTTTGAACGCCGTCTTGAGTCTCAATAATATAAGTTACGTTTCTCAAAATGAATACGCGCTCTACCGCAATTCCTTATCAAAGCAGGCAAAGCATGTCACCCAATCCGATTCATCATTCTACCGAGTAGCAACCACTTTCATGCGGACTAAAAATGATCCACTTTCTAACCAATATTTTGGTGGTTCCATCTTCTCTTCTACGCTAAAAACCAGTACACCTAAATTTTTCGGCAAAATTGGCCAACCCGATGGTGACGGCTTCGTTGCCTACACTAACGGAACCCTGGTTTCTGACGCCTTATTATCCACAAAGTATGTCTTTACCGGACGAAAGACCTCATTGCCAGGCGCCAAAAGTAATTACAGTCTACCTACCATCACCGAAAAACCAGATACGAATCAGTATTCGCAAATTCAGCAAACTGCTAGCACGCAATCATACCAAAATCCTTACAGTCTACCAGTGGGCTTCTTAGCCTCCAGCAAAGTGCTGACGACCAAGAACACCACGTTGGATCCCGTTCACTACCAAGCTAATTGGCTTGCATCCTTAACCGGCAACACCGCGGATCGTCAATTATTCACGGCGCAAGACTTCAATCATGTCCTGTTTGACAACGTCGGTGAGCAAACCAATTTAACTGGTTCAATTTTGAAAAAGCAAGACCTACTTAAACCAGCCAGCATCACCCTAACGTTTAAACCTACCAACAATAATTCTTACTATCTAACGTTAGGACAAAACATCGATGAAGATAACGTCACGCTTTCAATCAACGGCAATACGATGCACCAATATCCAACGTTCAGAAACACTGTCATTACGAACGTGGCCAGTCATGCTAAAGGCAAGACGATTCGTATCAAAATGCAGCTTAAGCACAATAGTTTATGGTTACAAAATTTTACCCTTTATGAATTGAACAACGCGAAGTTCAAACAAGCGGTTAACTTGCTCAAACAAGCGCCGCTAACGGTTACACACTATAATCAACGCACCATTAGTGGCACTATCAACGTGAAAGCCAACAGTCGAAAGGTACTGACAACATCCATTCCATTTGATAAAGGTTGGCACGCTACGGTTGATGGTAAGGCAGTTGAAGTTTACAAGTCCGCCAATTACTTTGCCGCTATTAAGCTCTCCAAAGGGCGTCATCAAGTCAAGCTGAGCTATTGGCCTCCTTACCTGACCCTTGGCCTCATCATCAGTTTAGTTACCCTGGCACTCACAATTGTCTTTAGCTGGTTCCACCGCAGACAGTCCTAGAAAAAAAGAATCTGACGAGACATCCGTCAGATTCTTTTTTTTTACAGCTCATTATTTTCAATGTAGTTATATTCTGGACTATCATGTTTAGCATCATAATCAATTTCAAGGTCATATCCCTTGAAGAACCATTCGTCACTGTCGGTCACGTAATAGTTTACCCCATCCTTATTGGTCAGTGCGTACGCATCTGAGGTATCATTGTCCGGGGTCATTGCTAGGGAGAAACCATCGTGAACTGGCGTCTTGCCATAAACTTTGCCATAAAAGCGCAAAGATTGACCATCGGATAAGCCCATTTCATTTTTGAACCACTTGCTAGCTTTATTTGTCACTGTTATTTTCATATTCACATGCTCCCTTGTAATAAATATAAAGCGCTTACATTCTATTCTATTTATAACACTTTCTTACCCTAAGGAGCAAGTTTTTTTCATTGCTAAATCTACGATTAATGAAAATTTTACCCTCAAACAAAAAAACCAGCCAAGTTCATGGCTGGTTACTACTTATTAAACGGCTTCGACACTGATAATTTGCACTTTCATGTCGCCACCTGGCGTTGCAATCGCAACTTCATCGTTAACCTTGTGATGGAGCAATGCCTTTGCAATTGGAGAATCGTTCGAGATTTTGCCTGACATCGGATCTGCTTCAACAGCCCCAACAATCGTATACTCTTCTGGTTCTTCATCTGGTAATTCTTTAAAAGTTACTTTTTTACCAATCGTAACTTCATCTTCATCGGTATTATTGCTATCAATAATTTCAGCATATTGTAGCATGTGCTCAACAGTACTAATCCGACTTTCTAGCATACTTTGCTCATCTTTAGCTGACTCGTATTCGGAGTTTTCCGAAAGGTCTCCATATGAACGGGCAATTTTGATACGATCAATCACTTGGGGACGCTTATTTGTTTTTAAATCTTCAAGTTCCTCTTGAAGTTTAACTTTACCTTCTGCGGTCATTGGAAATGTTTCATGTTCTGCCACTTCTTTGCCACCCTTTCTGACTCATAATTGGAATTACCGTACCATTTAATAAATTCGTTGGCAAGGCTAAATTGTTGTATCTTGATTATTGAAAATTTGATCGTTACCATTGGCGATTAAAATTGAACGAATTTTAGTCGTTAAAAGATCAATCGCAACCTGGTTAGCACCGCCTTCCGGCACGATAATGTCGGCGTAGCGTTTCGTTGGCTCAACGAATTGGTGGTACATCGGTTTAACGGTTGCTAAATACTGTTGAATGACGGAATCAAGGGTCCGACCCCGTTCCTTCACATCTCGCTCAATTCGACGAATAATACGAATATCGTCATCCGTATCAACAAAAACCTTGATATCCATCAAATCGCGCAACCGTTTATCATCTAGAATTAGGATTCCTTCCAGAATGATTACATCACGAGGCTCTTGATGAATCGTTTCACTACTTCGTGTAAATTGTTCGTAATCATATACGGGCTTTTCAATTGCTTCATACCGTCGTAACTTTTCAAGATGTTCGGCCAATAAATCCGTATCAAATGCAAGGGGGTGGTCATAATTAACTGCTCGCCGCTCCTCCATTGTCATCTCATCTTGATTATTATAGTACGAATCCTGTTGCAGAATCATGAGCGAGTGTCCCGCCAACTGGTTAAAAACTGCCCGGCTAACTGTTGTCTTTCCACTACCTGATCCACCTGTCACACCAATTACAACAGGACGCTTTGGTTCCTCATTCCCCATTCTCAAACTGCCTCACTTTATGAATTAACTTTTTCTAACTTTTTAACGTACTTCAGATGTTGATCATACGTACTTGAGAAGTAAATTTTGCCAGTTTTTGTATTAGCTACAAAGTACAAGTAATTTTTACTTCGGTCAAGTGGATTCAATACTGCTTTAATTGAATCCAGACTTGGACTTGAGAACGGACCTGGTCCGTATCCCGTATGCAAGTAAAGATTATATGGTGATTTGGTCTTCAAGTCTTTGTTAGTGACCACTTTCTTGTGCGTATTCAATGCATAGAGCACCGAGATATCAGATTCAATTGGCATATCAACATCTAAGCGGTTCAAGAATACCCCCGCAATTTGACGACGTGCGCTTCCAGAACCACCTTCATTTTCGGTTAGTGAAGCTAAAGTCATTAGTTCCTGGATTGACATATCTTCCTTTTTAATCTTAGCAAAATACGGCTTCAGCACTTGGTTCGTCTGGCTAACCATTTGCTTTACCAGGCTCTTAAGTGAATCCTTCTTGCCAACATCGTAAGTTGCAGGTGCAAGATAACCTTCTAATCGGTAACGAACGTTTTTAGCAGCCATCGCTGATTTCAAAAGTGTTGGGTATTCGGTAGCGACTTCTTTAACAAAGACTTCATCCTTCATGAGATTTAAGAAATCCTGTCTCGAGTACTTCGTTCTTGCTGCAACCATATCTGCAATTTGAGAAATGCCATCCCCTTCACGAACAAGTACTTTTCCATACTGGTTCTTTTCGGAGACACTAGCGCCACCCTTTTGAAGATTCTTAGCAATTTGTGAAAGCGTCATTGATGGTTTTAATTCATAATACCCGGCTCTGAAATCAGAATAATTATGAGATTGAACATAGTAGTTAAAAACAGTTCCTGATTTGACGACGCCCTTATCCTGTAAAATCGAAGCAATCTTTTTATTTGATGCGCCCATCGGAATGTGCACTTCCACAACTTTTTTGCTCGTCGCATCCAGTGGTTTCAAGGAAGTTTGTACATAATGATACCCCAAAAGTCCCATCGCAATTAACAGCAAAATTAAAACTGAAACCACTCCGAAAATGATGCGTTTTCCAAATTTTGAGCCCTGGGCCTTCTTATTTGGATTCATTTTTGGATTTGGTGTTTGATTATTATCCAACAAAGTACCTCCGTTCGTCCATATATTGCTGTTTATTATAACTGATATTCTATCAGTTTGCATTATTGCATATGGCAATTATGCTAGTTACACAAAAAAACCCGAAGAATCGGGTTTTTTTAGTTAACGAACTTCAACACTAAATTCTTTTTCTAGAGACGTGATAACTTTGTCAAATGCCTTGTTAACTGTCTCATCAGTTAAAGTAGCTTCTTTGTCTAAGAATGTTAGTGAATAAGCTAATGAACGCTTACCTTCAGGAACATGCTCGCCTTCATAAACATCAAACAAGTGAACACTATTTAAGTAAGCACCCCCACGTTTCTCAATAACGTCAACAATTTGCTGGTTTGTAATGTTACGATCAACTAAAAGTGCCATATCGCGTGAAACGGCTGGATATTTTGAAATGACTTCATATTGTTGATCGTCCTTTGGCATATCAATCAGCATTTGGAGGTTCAATTCGAATGCGTAAGTTTCATTAATTTTAAATTCTGAAGCAATTTGAGGATGAACCTGACCAACAAATCCGACTTCATGACCGTGAACACTAACAGCAGCTGTGCGGCCAGGATGCATTTCAGGATACTTGTCAATTGCTTCAAAGGTGATATCGCCCGCCAGACCAAGTGTTTCAAGGTATGCAGCGACAATTCCTTTTAACTCGTAGAAGTCAGTTGGCTCGGCTTGGACATTCCAAGCTGTTGAACGTAGTGAGCCACTGATTACACCAGCGATGTGTTCTTCCTCATCCGGACGAACCTGATTGTCATCAGTACGGTAGAAAACTCGTCCTTGCTCATAAAGCGCCACATTTTCAACTTTACGGGCGTTGTTATAGGCAACGTCTTTGAGCAGCCCGCTAATCAAGTTCATTCGAATAACAGCATGATCAACCGTCATTGGCCAATTCAAACGAGTTGGCAAACTATCCTTCATTAAGAAGAGCCCTGCTGCACGCTCATTGAGCAATGAATATGAAATTGCTTGGGATAGACCAAGGCCTTCCAATGTTTCGCGAGAACTGCGAATTAACCGTTGCTTTGGCGTCAAAGTTCCAACTGTCATGCGACCAGTTGGCAATGTTGATGGAATGTTGTCGTAACCATAGATTCGGGCAACTTCTTCAATTAAGTCGGCTTCAATATGGATGTCCCAACGACGAGGTGGAATGGAGACCGTAAATAGGTCATCAGCAAATTGAACACCGAAGCCGAGTCGTTCAAAAATTGCCGTGACGTCATCGGCGCTCATATCAGTTCCAATAACGTGATTAATGCGTGAGAGCGTTACCGTAACTGATTCATTTTCAACGGGTGCATTCGCGGCAGTTAAAATGCCACTTGTGACTTCCCCACCTGCAAGTTCGTTAATCATTTGCGCAGCAGCGTCGAGTGCTTCCTCTACACCACCACGATTGACCCCACGTTCAAAGTGTTGGGCAGCATCCGTGTGCAAATTATGACGTTGGGCTGTCTTCCGGATCATAGTTGGTTCGAATACGGCAGCTTCTAGGGCAACTGTCTGAGTCCCTTCATCAATTTCAGAGTCCAGGCCACCCATGACACCTGCAACACCAATAGGCCCTTTTTCATCAGCAATCACGATATCCTGTGGATCTAAATCTAATTCGTCTTCATTCAGTGCAGTGATTTTTTCACCCGCTTTAGCTAAACGAGCTTCAATCTTATTGCCACTAACCTTACCAAAATCAAAGGCATGCATTGGTTGGCCATACGCCGTCAGAATGTAGTTCGTTACGTCAACCACATTGTTGATTGGCCGGAAGCCTGCATTCCAAAGCTTAATTTGGAGCCAAAGGGGACTTGGTCCAATTTTAACGTCCTTCACGAGGCGCATTTTATAAATTGGTGCCACCGCTTCATCTGCGGCAACTGTAATCAAATCATCAGTTGCAGTTTGACCTTCTTGTACCGTCGTTGAAGGAAAATGAGGCTTTAAATCATACATGGCAGCTACATCATAAGTTGTACCACGAACACTCAACATATCCCCACGGTTTGGTGTTACATCGATGTCAATCAAGGCGTCGTTCATACCCAGATAATCATAAACTGGAGCCCCAATTTCAGCATTCTCAGGCAGCACATAAATGCCATCTGCCCATTCCTTTGGGATAACATCTTTTGCAAAACCAATTTCTTCAAGAGAACAAATCATACCGTTTGATACGATTCCTCGCATCTTTGAACGCTTAATTTTCACATTGTCTGCAATTCGTGCCCCAGGTAAGGAAACGATAACCTTTTGGCCCACTGCAACATTAGGGGCGCCACAAACAATTTGTGATAATTCGTCTTCACCGATGTTCACCTGACAGACGTTTAAGTGGTCTGATTCAGGATGAGGCTCCATTGAGTCAACGTAACCCACCACAATCTTCTTCAAACCATCGCTAGGCGCACTCACGCTATCAACTTCGACAGATGATCGTTCAATTTTCTCAGCTAAGTCGGTAGCTGGTACATCGATGTCTAAATATTCTTTTAACCAGTTGTAAGAAATTTTCATTTTTACTACCCTTTCATAGAAAATTGATTGAGGAACCGTACATCATCTAAGTAGAAGTTTCGGATGTCATCCACCCCGTACTTCAACATAGCAAAACGATCAGGTCCCATTCCGAAAGCAAATCCGCCGTAAACGTCTGGATCAACACCGGCCATTTTCAAGACATTCGGATGAACCATTCCGGCACCAAGTACTTCAATCCATCCAGTACATTTACATACTGAACAGCCCTTACCATCACAATTGAAACAAGTGATATCAGCTTCAACTGAAGGCTCCGTAAATGGGAAATAACTTGGGCGGAGACGCACATTGAATCGGTCGCCAAATAATTCGTGCGCAACTAATTCCAGCGTTCCCTTCAAATCAGCCATAGTGATGTGCTTATCAATCACTAACCCTTCTACCTGATGGAACTGGTGAGAATGGGTTGGATCATCAGTATCACGACGATAAACAACACCTGGTGAGATCATCTTAAGTGGTCCTTGACTAAAGTCATGCTTCTCCATCGCTCTTGCTTGCATTGGTGAAGTTTGAGTTCTCATCAAAATTTCGTTAGTGATATAGAACGTATCTTGCATATCACGGGCCGGATGATCCTTTGGTAGGTTCATCATTTCAAAGTTATAACGGTCCTCTTCAACTTCTGGCCCTGTCAAAACTTGATAACCCATCCCCAAGAACAGATCTTCTAACTGATCGATGATTTGTTGAATCACATGTGCATTACCACGAGTCGTTGGCTTTCCTGGTAGTGTGACATCGATTTTCTCTTCTTCAAGCTGACGTGCCAACTTAGCAGCATCAAGTGCTTTTTTGCGATCATCAATGGCCGCTTGTAACTGGTCACGAACTTCGTTGGCGAAACTTCCGACGACAGGACGTTCTTCAGCACTTAAAGCCCCCATTCCACGAAGCACCTTGGTGATTGGCCCTTTTTTACCTAATAAACTGACACGCAAGTCGTTTAATGCAGCTTGATCATTAATCTTTTTCAGATCAGCTAATCCCTGGTTCAATAAATCTGACAATTCATCTTTCAGTGACATACTTTCCAGCCTCCTATATTTTTGAACACAAAAAAACTCCGCCCCCAGAAGGGACGAAGCATCGCGGTACCACCCTTGTTTACTCATAAAACGAGTACACTTAGCATACTTAACGGGTATGAACCGGAATATTTTTGAATTATGTTCAATATTCTGTTCAGGAACGAATTCGATTTGTATAAGTTGAGTAATCTTTCAGCTGATGATTACCTCTCTAGCAACTTACCGATAAAATCTACTGCTTTCCCTCATCACTTTAATTATCTTCTAACAGTTTAACGATTAATCTGAGTTTGGTCAACCACTGTTTCACCTTCGACGTCGTACCACTTCTCAGACCAATCATGGATATTTGCCATTGTATTGGCCAAATCTAGTCCCTTTTCTGTAAGGGAGTAGTCGATTAAGGATGAATCAACATGAGTATTTCGGGTTATAATCCCCTCGTCTTCAAGCTCTTTCAAACGCTCAACTAAGACGCGGTCACTACAAGCAACCACCTTTTCTGCTAGTGTCTTAAATCGTTGAGGTCCCAAATTCAATAAGACATCAATGATTAACCCGTTCCACTTCTTACCTAGAATGGCAAAAGTCTTGGCAAATCGGGGACAGAGTTCAAAGTCAACTGGATTTTGGTATTGCATAGTCTCAGACATATCAATTTCTCCTTCAAATAATCCTAATTCTCAAATTTACGTAATTGGCGTTCGAACCGTGCCCGAACTGGGCTGAAGAATTCGTGGGCCGCCTCATAATCGTCAACAAGTGACACAATCATGCTCTCTCTATACTTGGGAAGTGCTAAGGTAGCACCCCACATATGCTTTAAAATAATATCTTTTTCCATTGGTGACAATGTTGTAATTTTTTCTGCATTTCGCAAAGCGACTCGCGGATGAATAAAAGCGTGTGAGCCTAAATCAAACTTTGTTGTTCGCCAATCGTAGTAGAACAGGTCATGCAAGAGGCCTGCTCGTGCAACAGCGCGCGTATTTAAATGCATGCGCTTCGCAATGACATAACTATCGTATGAAACTGACAACGAATGTTCCAAACGCGTTGAGTGATGATGCTGCGTATAGTTAGCTAATTTTTGAACTGCTTCTGTTTCCAGCAAATCCGCAATCAGGTTAACGTATTCACTGTCTTGACGCCAAGCCTCATTTTTCATGCAAAGATCCTTTTCTATTTAGTATTTTACAGTTATCACTATACTTCGTTTTTGTGAAAAAGCAAAAGGAAATGGCCTTTTACTTCTAAAAAATAAGTAAAATTAATAATTTCTAAAAATTACTGTAACAATTGAAACATGATAACCCCTGCTGCAACGGCAACATTGAGTGATTCGGCCTGTCCTTTAATCGGAATATACAGGTTTGCTGTCGTCTTTTTTAATAATTCGGCCGACATGCCATTTCCTTCATTCCCCATGATCAATCCGAAGTTGGGTTGAGGATCAATCGCCCGAAACGGCTTAGCTTCCGGATTTAGTTCCGTCCCGTAAACGGGTAAATTATGTGCCGTGAACAGATCAATCACTTCATTTAGGTCAGCGTCGATTAGTTTGATATGAAACTGACTCCCCTGCATCGAACGAACGACCTTAGGCGTATACCGGCTAGAAGCACCCGTTCCAAAGATGACACCTTCAAATCCGGCAGCGTCTGCTGTTCTAACCATTGTACCAATGTTACCTGGATCCTGAACCTGGTCCAACATCAGCCAGGCACCCTTCAGCGTCTCCGCCGTTAAAGGGGTGGCAGTTGGCGTCCGTAACACGGCAAATACGCCTTGTGGGGTCACCGTGCTAGCAATATGCTTTGCAATGTCATCCGTAATGATGACCACTTCATAAGTCTTGGGCAAGTCAATATTGTTCAATTCAGTTTCGGTAACCAGAATAGCTTGGATGGGTTCATGATTAAGAATAGCTTCATGAACCAAGTGCCAACCTTCAAGCAGATAGTTTCCTGATTGGCTTCGACCTTTTTTAGTTTTTAGTTTGGCCCATTCTTTGACCTTTGTGTTTTGTTTCGAAGTGATCTTTTCCATTTTTTACTCTACCGCCTTCAAATTTCTTCATTTATTCTAACACATGTCACCCATTCGTTAATCATCATTCATGATAGAATAAAATCAAAGGATG
Source organism: Secundilactobacillus oryzae JCM 18671 (assembly GCF_000740055.1). Taxonomy (GTDB): domain Bacteria; phylum Bacillota; class Bacilli; order Lactobacillales; family Lactobacillaceae; genus Secundilactobacillus; species Secundilactobacillus oryzae. The sequence goes on from NZ_BBJM01000001.1 coordinate 66,120, forward strand.
TGATGATATGAGTGCTTATCAATTAACCGTATATGGTCGTGTACAAGGCGTTGGCTTTCGTTGGTCAACACTTAGGTTGGCTACAGAAATGAAAATGGCTGGAACCGTCAAAAACCTTTTAGATGGGTCAGTTCAGATTGTTATTGAAGGCCCAGAAGAAAAAATTGCCGTATTCATTGAAAAACTAGAGCATAATCTAACGCCATTTGCTAAAGTGTCCAGCATCGATAAGCAACCCATTCCCAATCAAAATCTCACTGATTTTCAGATAATCGATTGAAAAAGACCACACAATCAAGTAGTATTTATCTGTTATTATCTTTTAAATCAGAGAGGGTTCAATGAAATGAAAAATATAAAAAGGGCAAGTCTATTCAGTTTGCTCGCGGGACTTGCCATTTTCTTAAGTGGTTGTGTAAGAACCACTAAAAGTGGTAAACCTTATGGCTTCATCTATGATTATTTAGCAAAACCGGGTCAAAACGTGATGGAATGGCTCGCTCAGTTCTTCAACGGATCATATGGCTGGGCAATTATTGCCCTCACTGTTCTGGTTCGCTTGGTCCTTTTGCCAGTCATGATTAGCCAAATGAAGAAAGCCACCATTCAGCAAGAAAAGATGTCAATGATTCGGCCGCAAATGATGGAAATTCAGAAACGGCAAAAAAATGCTAAGACACCTGAAGAACGAAACCAGATTGGTCAAGAAATGATGGCGTTATACCGCGAAAATGGCGTCAGCTTGACTGGCGGAATCGGTTGTTTACCACTACTGATTCAAATGCCAATCTTTGCCGGCTTATACGCTGCAATCCGTTACTCACCAGAATTATCTAAATCAGTGTTCTTAGGAATTCCACTCGGTCATGCTTCAATCGTGCTTGCTATTCTTGCCGGGCTGTCTTATCTCGGTCAAAGTTACCTTTCGATGCTTGGCATGCCAGAGGATCAAAAGAAGCAGATGCGGATGACGCTTGTTATTAGTCCCGCCATGATTCTTTTCATCTCGATTAGTGCACCAGCAGGATTAGGACTATACTTCTTTGTCGGTGGAATTTTCGCTTGTATCCAAACCCTCATCATTAACCTATATCGCCCACGGATTCGGAAGCAAATTGAAGCTGAGAATGCCAACCGCCCAGTTAAAAAAGTAGTCGTTGAAGAAACACCAGTTAACCGCCCAGAAAATGAAACACCTAAAAAAACAGCTTCTGCAGTTCACGAAAAAAATCGTAACCGTAATGCTGGTAAACAGCGACATCATTAAAGAATAGAAAAGGAACGGAGAAAATTCTCCGTTCCTTTTTATTTTGGCTCCGAATCTGAATCGGTTGTTTTCCCTTCCGATGTCGGATTAGCTCCTAAGTTAGTTTCAAGACTATGATGATGCATAGCTTTATTATCCTCAGCTGCCAATTTTTCCAATTTTGCTCGTTTTTCAGGCGTCAAAATTGGTAATGTGATTCTGAAAACCGATCCATGACCTTCTGCACTCTCGATTGAAATCTGACCATGATACGATTCAATTAAGCGTTGGGCAATAGAAAGGCCTAACCCATTACCTCCCTTATTACGACTTCGCGCCTTGTCCACTCGATAAAAGCGGTTAAACACTCTCGCCATATTATCTTGAGAAATTCCCTCTCCGAAGTCTTGTACGGCAATTTCTACGCTGCGACTGCCTAAAGCAAACGACATGTGAATTTCTTTTCGATTAACCGAGTATTTTACGGCATTATCCAATAGGATGATCAATACTTGTTCCAAGTGATTGCGATAGATTTGCACATAAGTCTCTCGTCTAACGTCATCATCCAACGTAAACGTAAAGTCTGGGTGAATCATCTTGAAATCATTGAACACGCGGTTCACAAGTTCTTTGACTTCGGTTACTTGGTTGTTATAGTTAATTTCAACTTGCTCAGCACGAGACAGATCTAACATTTCCTGCACAAGACTTTGCATTCGTTGGGTCTCTTGCAGTGAAGCCTTTAATGACTCATCTAAGACCTCTGGATCATCTTTTCCCCAACGATTGAGTAATTCCATATGACCTTGAATAACGGCAACAGGAGTTCTAAGCTCATGCGAAACATCCTCCACAAATTGTTGTTGCTGTTCGATATAACGCTGCATTCGGTCCAACATATCGTTAAACAAGTCTGCTAAGTCTGATAATTCATCATTGCGGTTCAAATTAGGTACCCGCTTGGTAGATTGCGGTTCGACATTAATTTCATTAATTGTCTCACTAATTTCATCAATCGGTCGTAGCTGATAATAAGCCAAAATGTAACTTAAAACAGTCGAGGCAAAGACTGCAATGAGACCTAAGACTAGTAAGATTGTCGCAAGTTGTCGCGTTGTCGCGTGATAATTGGAAAGTTCGTTAGTCACTTGTACATAGCCAATGATTTTATGGCTCTTATGCGCGCAAATCGGTGAAACTCCAACGAAACCATTGAATTTTCCTTCTTTAATGCGCTTGACCGATTGTTTGCTCGTCCGATCAAACTTAATTGCATTTGGACGGGACGCAAAAATTTCTGCTCCATCTTGATCATAAACGGACACGGCCGTACTATCTCGAGACAAACTAATAAAGATGGAATTATCATAGATATTCTTCAAATGAGAACTACTATTTTCCATCGGGTTCTTACCAACATTATCACCATTAGCTTCTGGCCTCAGAATCGGTGTCACCGAATCAACATCCAGATTTGTATTAAAATTCCCCAGTCGATTTTCAACAACCTTAATCGTATCGTTCACGTGTGATTTTTCAGCACTGATCAACACTGAGGTAAAGCTATCAAAAATTAAAACAGCGAAAATAGCAAAAATGACCAACACGCCAAAAGCAGTGCCGGTCGCCCACTTCCACTTTAAGGAGAAACGGCGACGGCCTTTTTTGGTGTTTGGTCGATTTTCTTGTTGCTCTGTATCATTTATCACGATCTCATCACATACCCGGTACCACGAACAGTTTGAATGTAACTCTTTTCACCAGCTCGATCGATTTTGTTTCTGAGGTAACGAATGTAGACGTCAACAACATTGGTTTCAACTTCAGATTCATAACCCCAAACCTTGTTAAGTAGAACATCTCTGGCCAATACAACGTTGATGTTTTCCATCAATGTAAGCAAGAGCTCATATTCCCGCTTGGTCAAATTAATGACTTCTTCGCCACGACGGACAACACGGTTTTCCTTTTCAATGGTTAAATCTTTGTAGGTTACCGTTGTTTGTTTGAAGCTTTGATTCTTACCCTCAATGTTAATCCGGCGAAGTAAAGCCCGAATACGGGCTAACAATTCTTCAATCGCAAATGGCTTCACGATATAATCATCAGCGCCATGATCAAATCCAGAAACCCGATCAATGACAGAATCACGCGCCGTCATCATGATGATTGGCGTGCTCTTTTCTTCTCGAACGCGACGGGCAACTTCAATTCCGTTCAGTTCTGGCAGCATTAAATCCAGCAAAATCACGTCAAAGTCTTTAGCTAAAGCTGCATCTAAACCTTTACGACCATCGAGCGCAACCTCAGTGTCGTATCCTTCATGCTTTAATTCCAATTCTACGAATCGAGAAAGGCTCTTTTCGTCTTCAATAATTAATATGCGGCTCATGTGTGTTCAACACCTCTATATAAAATATTAGTTTTCTTAGTAAATTATCACTGCAATAATCCAATGGTAATTTTACCATATTAACAGCGTTTTTGCTTATAAATCGGCAATTTTATCGTCATACACTTAGATCTCATTTTTTGTGCTAAAAAAAGTTTAATTTAATCAAACTTTCACTTGATTAGTTTGTGATTTAATTTACAATGTAAATGAACCTAATAAATTTCAAAGGATGGATATATAATGAAAGCAGCAGTTGTTAGAGACCCAGTTGATGGATATGTTGATATTAAAGATGTAACGTTGCGCCCAATTCACCAAGGTGAAGCACTTGTAGATGTTGAATATTGTGGCCTTTGTCACACAGATTTACACGTTGCCGCTGGTGATTTTGGTAAAGTTCCTGGCCGGATCATTGGTCACGAAGGTGTCGGTATCGTTTCTCAAGTCGCCGATGATGTCACAAACCTCAAAATTGGTGACCGTGTCTCGATTGCTTGGTTCTTCAAAGGCTGTGGCCACTGTGAATATTGCTTAACTGGCCGCGAAACGCTTTGCCGTAACGTCCAAAATGCCGGCTTTACTGTTGACGGTGCTATGGCACAACAAGTTATTGTTGACGCTAACTACGCCGTTAAAGTACCTGAAGGCTTAGATCCAATTGAAGCCACTTCCCTTACTTGTGCCGGTGTCACAATGTATAAGGCACTTAAAGTTGGTGAAACTAAACCTGGTCAATGGGTTGAAGTCGTTGGTGCCGGTGGTTTAGGTAACTTGGCTATCCAATACGCACACAACGTCTTTGGTGCCCATGTCGTTGCTGTCGACGGAAACCCTGACAAGTTGCAAGCTGCCAAGGAAAACGGTGCAGAAATTCTCATTAACCGTCACGACAACAATGTTGCCGAAGAAATCCAACGTCAAGTCGGCGGTGTGCATAATGCTCAAGTAACAGCCGTTACTGCGGATGCCTTTACTCAATCCGTAGATGCTTTGCGTCCAGATGGTCGTTTAGTGGCCGTTGCTCTTCCACAAGGAAACATGGAATTGAACATCGCTAAAACCGTTCTCGATGGTATTCAAGTTGCCGGTTCATTGGTTGGGACTCGTCAAGATTTGGCCGAAGCCTTCCAATTCGGTGCCGAAGGTAAAGTTCACCCTATCGTTAAAACACGTCGTTTGAGCGAAATTAACCAAATTATCGATGAAATGAAAGCTAACAAGATTGTTGGCCGAATGGTCATTGACTTTACCAAAGAATAAACTAATAGGAATAGCAATGTTATAAATAGCTATTTGATAGGTAATTAGCCTATTATATTGGACATACGAAACTAAATTGTACGATAAATAAATATTTGGAAAGCGTTTCCGATTCTTTTCTTTCCACAAAGATAGTGCTATCCCATATTTGTATAAAAGAATTTGAAAAGCTCAGTCCTCGTAATGTGAATGTTATGTCACCCATTACTTGGAACACGACCCGTCCTTGATAAAGTCAAGCGGCGGGTTTTTTCGACTTCTAAACGACACCCCAATTTTTGAAATAGGAGATATTTTATGTACCAATACTTTGTCCAACAAATCGTTAACAAGCGTCATCAGTCTGTCATAGGTTACGAATTACTATTGAAGCAACAAACTGATCAAGGTTGGCGTCTACCCGCGAACTTTACGGATATTCCCGCTTCCATCGTGGCCGGCTGCCTCATTGAGGCCTCAAAAGGACTTTCACTTAAGGCAAACTCGTTGTCAGTTAATTTGAATCGCCAGCAAATTGTTAATCGTCAAGTAGTCGACGCATTGCTTGAAGCGCAAAAATTAATTCGGCCTACTCGCTTACAGATTGAACTAACTGAAGATGTATCAGATCTCCAAATCTTGGACAAAGATGTTATCTCGGTATTAAAAGAATGTGTATCCACAGGCATTACGATTTCAATTGACGACATTGATACCGGATGCAATACGGAGCAACAGGTTCAATCATTTATTCCCTTTGCTAGCGAAATTAAATTTGCGCTACAAAATTTTGGCGAATCAGTCTACCGTCCAGACATTCAAGAACGTTTAGTCTTTTGGCGTGATTACGCAAGAAGGAACAAGGTTCAGTTTGTTCTGGAAGGTATTGAAGATAATCATATCAACCAATTAATTGATACATTCAATATCGATGTTCGTCAAGGTTATTTCTATGAAAAGCCACATCAAATTATGACGTGTGATACCTTTCAAAGTGCCTAATCCGTTAGCGATAACTTTAACTAGTGGAGGTTTAAGTTGTGAAAATTATTATTGTCGGTTGTAGCCATGCTGGCCTTATTGCCTCTAAAGAAACCTTAAAGTTTCATCCAGAGACTGATGTTACAATCTACGAACGAACAACCAATATTGCTTTTGAGGCAGGTGGCATCCCCCTCTATTTATCAAACGAAGTCGATCACCTAGAACAAATGGTTGCTAGCATGCCAGATGAACTGGAAGCCTTGGGCGCCCATGTCAAACTTAATCATGATGTTCTTAAAATTGATCAAAAAACTAAAACGATGGTTGTTGAAGACTTAACTACGCACGAGCAATTTGAAGATTCTTATGATAAGTTAGTTTTCACCCCTGGTTCTCGAGCAACACTACCTCCCGTTAAGGGAATTGATAGTTTTAGAGTTCAAGTCTGTAAAACGGTAGCCCAAGCGGAACTCATCAAAAGATACGCCCAGAATAACCACCATATTGCCATTGTCGGCGGTGGGTACTCTGGTGTAGAAATCGCTGAGGCTTTTGCCCATACCGATCACCAAGTAACGTTAATTCAGGACGGTGCACAATTGCTGAAATAATACCTCGATCCTGAAATGTCTGAGATAATCGTTTCATCGTTAGAAGCTCATGATGTCGACGTCCATTTAAACTCGAAGGTTCAATCGTTCGAAACAACGAGCGATGGCAGACAGGTTAGTATCATCACAAATGACGAACCTATTTTAGCGGATTTTGTTATTGTTTGTACGGGATTTGTTCCAAACATTGATCTGCTGGCTTCCCAGGTTCAGCTCGATCAAAACGGTGCTATTGCAACAAATCAATGGCAAGAAACCTCGAATCCAGACGTTTTGGCTGCCGGCGATGTTTGTTCGACTTACGTCACACCTATGAATCAAAAAGAATACTTCGCCTTAGCAACACACGCTATTCGCCAAGGCTACGCAGTCGGTCATAATCTATTTGGCCATATTCATAGTGTCGCTGGTTCACAATTAACAACCGCCCTCCGCTTCTTCAGCCATACACTTGCCGTCTCTGGACTATCACTAAATCGAGCACTTGCGGCTGGCTTTAACGCGCATAGCGTAACTTACAACGGTGCGTATCGTCCTTATTTCATGCCAAGCAATGCGGCAATCAAGATTAAGCTAGTTTACGATGCTGAAACTCGTAAAATATTGGGTGCCCAATTCTTTGGTGACTTTGATTTAACGCAATCTGCCAATGCCATTTCTCTTTGTATCCAAAACAAAAATCGAATCGATGATTTGGCGTTTACAGATATGCTTTTTAATCCATACTATGATCAACCCTTTAATTACTTAAACCTAGTCGCTCAATTAGCAATCGAAAAAGAAGCTAATGTCAATAATGCTCATTGATAACTCAAAACGAGTCACAAGTCCCCCCCATTGGAGAAGCTTGTGACTCGTTTTTGATTTGTCGTTAAGATTTTAGTAATGGTAGTTCCTTAGTATCTAACCCGTCGCCTTCAACGAAATCAACTTCAGTCTGTTGTCTCATCTCAGAAAGCATGGCCTCATTCTTAATACCATCTACAATGAATATCAGAGATTTTTTAGTTGTGATGCCACCCCAGAATTGAATATCTTTTTTGGCTTGAGAAGGAATCCGATCATCAAGCGGACTTGAATCAATTGTTAGCTTAATACCATCAACATCATTTAAAATTGCTTCTACTCTTTCAAAATGACGATTATTACCAATTTGACCAATAATAATACTGATACCATTCTTACGGTAATGCTCAGCCATTGGTGTCAATAGATGCCGTTCTGGAAGTTGTTTTAGTTCAAGGTATAATTTTTCTGGCCCATTCGGACCCTTTGTAAAATCAATTAACTCGGTTGCTAACTCTTCATTTAAAAAACTAGCAACGGATAACGAAATCACAATCGACTGGATCCGACTGTTCACCAAGGCATCTCTAATCAAGGTAATTCGTTCTTCAATTGAAAGATGATACTCTCCAGGATCAATCCAGCGTTGCTGGTCCTGGTCAAAGTGCTGCAAAATTAGCTCATTTGCTCGTCGGCGAAGTTTGCTTCCGCCTAAATCGGTTAGCAGCTTTTGCGTTTCACCATTGATGGTAACAGCATCCCGACCATGCTCCTTACTGAGGTATAGCGACTCATCAGCTCGCTGATACATATCGTTAGGTGATTGATCATCTACTATCATATCGGCCACACCAACGGAAATCGTAATGTCAATATCCGTTTGTCTATAATTAAACGGCGTTTCTCTTACGACACGCCAGCAGTTTGTGATGACTTGGAAAGCCTCGTCAACTGTTGTATCTGGGAAAACAATCGTAAATTCTTCACCGCCCGTGCGGTAAAAACCATATGAGCGACTATATTGTGCCAACGTATCATCTAGAGTTTCAGCCACATGCATCAATACTTGATTCCCCGCCAGATGTCCTAATCGATCGTTAACTAATTTAAAATGGTCAATATCCAGTACGGCGATCACCAATGGCTGCTGCTTCGTACGCGCTACCCCAAAGAAATTAAAAATTTCCCTTTGATAGGTCGAATAATTTTTAACATTTGTCAGTTTATCATAATTCGCCATGTAGGCCACACGTTAGTTATGCGCCCAAAGACTCTGTTGTCGTCCTGTGGATAATTTCATCAAGAAAAACATCAGAACGGCCTCGATAGAGGTACTCATGTTCATGTGCATGCTTGCAGAATGATATGGTAGTGTAAACCAAAAATCGAGCGCAATAATTGTACTAATTAGTAAACGAATTGGAAAATGCGGTTCAATATAGCTGCGATAACGCCAAATGGTAATCATGACGATAATTGCAATGATCATTGAAACTGCAAACTTCATCATCATAAAATCATTAACGTGATGCATCAGCCACACCGCAACTAAAGCAAAGCAACGGACTAAATACTCGCCTATATTGATATCCGCATCCAAAAGTGAAAAAACAAGAATAAACAAGCCGATATTATGAAACATCATGGCACTCGATCCGCTAATATACCCAGCTACGTGCAGAATCGAAGCTAAACCGACACTGAGAACAACTAAAACAACCCGCATGGAAATCCGTTCTCGCCTCGATCTTCTCGGATTTACAAAAGCTTGATCCCAAATTTCAGTATAGAAACTAACAAAACCGGCGATGAAAAAGACGGCTACCAGCAATTGTGCCGCCCATGTCATGACTAATAATAATTCACTTGAATTCATGTTCAACGCAATCTCTCCCCCTAAATCTCTTTTTTGAATAAATATGTACAGTCGATAGAGCCCTATGTATTCGGTTACTAAACTATCATACTCGTTATGGAAGCGATTCAACAATTTAATTTATAATTTTAGCATAAAAATTATTGTTTCAATCATTAATTAGCGTTTTATTCATTTAAAAAACTACCAATCACTACTCCATGAGCAAGATTGATAGTTCAAAAAAAGCAAATAAAAAAACACCTAGAGACCGCGGTTATCGCATAGGTGTTTTTAAAAATTAGTTGTTTGTCTTAACAACTTGACGACCATCATAGAAGCCGCAACTTGGGCAAACATAATGAGATTTACGTAACTCACCACAGTTAGGACAAGCACTCATGCCAGGCACTTGTAACTTGATGTGTCCACGACGCATGCGCTTCTTCGTCTTTGACGTTTTGTGTGTTGGTACTGCCACAATAAACCCCTCCTTTAATTAAAATTATCCACTAGTGTAATTATTTTAATGTCTTGCATCGGATCACTAATGATTGTCTTCCTGATCAGGGAAGAGCTCCTTTAACTTTGCAAGACGTGGATCAACTTGTTTGTTTTCTGCCTTATGAGCCTCAAGCTCGTCTTCGCGGATAACTTCCCAATCGGGACCTTCCGGGAGCTTACTTGAATTAACTTCCTCATCTGACAAAACTTGCATTGGAATCTGCAGTAAAATATTATCCGCAACTGCTTTACTAAAGTCAATGACATCATCTTCTACTACAATGACAACATCATCTTCTTCAAACTGATTCACAGCAGCCGCATCTCCCACGTAGAATTCCGTGAAACTGAAATCTAATGGCAACTTTACTGGCGTCAAAGATCTTGTCGAGGGAACTGTAAGCTGAGTTTTCAACCGAACATATAAAATAACATGTCCCTTATCAACACTCAGTACACCCTTAACGTTAACTGGATCAACATCAAGGACCTGAACAGCATCTCTACTTGTTAAATCAGCTTTGACATCCACGGTTTCGTCGAATTGAAGCGGCTCGTGCTTATGATCTCTTACTAAGTCCTTCAACGACCATTCCATCGCCATACCTCCTAATGCAACGAGTTTCATTATACCTGTCGCTAAAAACCTTGTCAAGGTAATTTCCTTGATAGCTGGGTTCTTTTCCCCAGCCTACTTCAAATAAAATGGGCGTTTGATTTGACTGGTAGATTCATCACGAACCAGCAAACGTCGTAACTCATCCACCCGATTATCCAGAAAATACGGTCCCTGCTGCCAATCATCCGTCAATTTGGTAATCAATTGCAACGACTGAGACGATTTAAGACGATTCAATTGAGAGCGTCCCCGATTGTTAAATGCCAATACTCTGGCGCTTTTAAGCCGAGTCATCATCAATTCAGTTGACGCATTCAAAAGTACATACGAAATCAAGCGTTGAATCCGCGTGTACGTATAGCGTTTTGTTTTGACCAGCGCCAAAAATTCATCAATGGTAATCGCGCGTTGTGCAGCATCCAACAACCGATACTCAATCCCCTCAGTCATTTGATAAAACTGGCGAAGTGTGTCGGGTGTCTCAGTTAAAATTCGATAGCGCAGCAGTGGCCAGAAACTTTGCCAATTCACTAACGAATTTGCCTCCAAAAAACTGTAGGAGGATTCAGGAACCGTTGGCTTCACCAGCTCGAAATTGCCCGCTAAAGCCGCCGCACGGATTGAACTGGCACTGGCAATAGTTGCGCCCGATCGAATGCTTGAATCACCGTGCTGGGCGCCTTCACGCTTCAAAGGCACCATCTCTAATGGTTGACCTAAGCGATCATTAGCCAACGCATAAGTAAATCCCAAAATGTCGTTCGATCCTCGCAACTCAATCCCCGTTTTTTGCGTGAGGTGCTGTTGATAAGCTGTGGCATAAGTCTGGTCGAACCGCTTGAATTGTTCTACCTCAATCGGCCGATTTTGAACTAATCGGGCAAAGTCCATTTCAGGATGCTCTGCACCGAACACTAACTTCTGAACGCCAAGTTGGTGTAACAGGGTTACTGCTCCTTGTGCAAACAAGTGAGCTGGTTGAACCGTTACGTTAAACGGTAATTCCAATACGAGGTCGGCACCGTTTTTTATGGCAGCCTCTGCACGTTGCCATTTATTAATAATGGCTGGTTCACCTCGTTGAGTCCAATTACCGCTCATGGCTACAATAATCGCATCATCTTGGGCAACTTGTCGGGCAAAGTCCAACTGTCGCTTATGCCCATTATGAAACGGGTTATATTCAGCTATAATCCCAACAACTGCCAAAATTAGCCTCCTAACGACAAACAAAGAACCAACGAGTGGCTGTTTCTGTCACCTTTGCCTCACCAAAATTGGCTGAAACATTCACGGTCTCAAAACCAGCTTCGTTTAGTAATCTGCGGTAGGTTTCTAATGAATATGTTCGTTCATGATGCAGCTCACTCACTTTTTCATATGAATCATCCTGTTTTTGGATGAAAAAGGTCAGGTCATGCTCTACAGAATGTGGCACTTCTCCCTCATAGCTACTCCAAATAAACGCACGCGCTTCATCCTGATAGTTATACATATAGCCTGGATAAACGACGTCTGTTTGATATGGTGAGATGACATCAAAAACAAATTGTCCGCCTGATTGAAGATGCGCTTTAGCTTGCTTGAACGCTTTAGCTAATGACGCTTCATTAGGCAAATAACAAAGTGAATCAGCAAAACAAGTGATAGTTGCGTACGTACCGAGTTCTGACAAATCCAGCATATCTCCTTGCATCAGTGGTAACGCGACGTTTGCTTCTTCAGCATGCTGTTCTGCCAAACTCAACATTTCGTTAGATAAATCAAACCCACTAACTGAATAGCCAGCCTGGGCTAATTTAACGGCTAATCTACCCGTTCCACATGCCAAATCAAGTACTTCACCATGCTTATCGGGAACAGTTTTAGAAACAAAAGTTAGCCATTCATCGTACATCTCGGGATCAAAAAGCTCATCATACAGACTCGCAAAAGTCGCATAAATCATTCTTATTCCTCAATCCATTCGCTAAGATCCACGAATGGTGCGTCAGACCACAATTTTTCCAAGTTATAGTATGAACGATCGTCTTCATCAAAGACATGAACAAAGACATCACCCAAGTCGATCAAAACCCAACGACCAGCGTCACGTCCTTCAACTCGTTTGATAGTAATCTGGGCTTCATCCATTTTTTCAATAATAGCATCTGTAATAGCTTGAACTTGGCGCTTTGAGCCACCATTCATGATTAAAAAGTAATCAGTGACGGTACTCATGCCTTCCATGTCCATGGCAATAATATCTTCCGCACGCTTTGAATCCGCAGCTTTTGTCGCAATTTCTAAAATTTGTTTACTTTCCATTTAATATCTCCTTAATGTCTGTTGAGGCGCTGGGCACCCATGCATTGTACGTTTCAATTGTCTTAGGGTAAATCTTAGCTTGGCGTTGAACTAAGTAACTTAAGGTGCTAGCGATCTGATAAACAACACCATCTTGAAGACTGTGATGTGTTAACCGCCGAGCCACCCCAACACCAGGAAAATTTCGGCCGGGTTCAATATAATCAGCCATGAAGACAATTTGCGCTAACGAGGTCATGTACGTGTTCCCAGTGGTGTGATATCTGACCGCATTCAATATATCTTCATCATAAATACCAAGTTCCATTTTAATCAGTTCCGCGCCCACAACACCGTGCCAAATGGCGTTTCCCCAATTTAATAAATCGGGATCCAAGTCATATTGAATAATGGCGTGCTTAAAGTCCTTATCTGAACGTTGCTTGGCATAATCATGAACTAGCCCAGCGACAGATGCTTTTTCCACGTCAACATTATTCTCTTGTGCCAATTCAATCGCCGTTTGCTCCACTCGTTTGACGTGTTCAAACCGTGGTTGATCTAACTTATCGCTAATGCGCGCCATCAACTCTTCACGAGAATATGGACTTAACTTTTCCTGATAAATTAATGAACTATCCAAGATATAATTGATGCTCCTTTATATATTGTTCGACTCCTGGTGCTACTAGGTAGTGAATTGATTGATGGTCTTTTACTTTTTGACGAATCAACGTTGAACTAATATCAATTTTGGGGACATCCACCCAAATAACCGGAAATGGTGATTCAATTGCAAATCCCTCACGACGAACGCCGACGAATTTGACCAACTTCACAAGCTCCTCTATCTGATGCCACTTGGGCAAATATGCCACCATGTCGCCACCAATAATGAAGTAGTAATCGTTTTCTGGATGCTTACGTTTTAATTCAACCATCGTGTCGTAGGTATAACTCACCCCACCACGCATAATTTCACTCAGCTCCAAATTAAATTTCAGATTGTCGTGGATACTAGCTGCAACCATCTTCGCACGATCCTTAGCATCAATGGCTAGCTTTTTATCAACGTGCGGTGGCGTTGCATCCGGCATAAATAATACTTCATCAAGTTCCAACTGATCTGCAACTTGATCCGCAATCACCAGGTGTCCCAAGTGTGGTGGATTAAATGTCCCACCCAAAATGCCAACTCTCTTTTTTTGAATACTTGTGGCTAAGAGCTCGACCGTTTGGGTATTCGTCCGTTCGTAAACGTTAACCACCAGCAATCACTCCTTACATGTTCTCTACAATTGATGAAATCTTTTGGTACTCTTCGTCCTTTGCTGGCAAATACAGCACAAGCACGCGTCCAATAACTTGAACGACTTGAATATTTGAATTAGTTTCAATAAATTGCTTAGTCTCCTCAGTTGAGGCATCCGCATTCTGAAGTAAATTAATTTTGATTAGCTCTCGCTTCTCTAATCCACCAGCTAATTGATCAATCCAATTTTGTGTCAGACCGTTTTTACCAACCGAAAAAAGTGGTCGTAAGTTGTTAGCCTGTGCTCTTAAATATCGTTTTTGCTTACCGCGAAGTCCCATTAAATTCTCCTTTAAGTTCTAAATCATTGAGTTTCTTAAAATAACATCGACACCCTTTGGCGCCCAACCTGCCACCGTCACATCTGCAGGTAACGTAATCCAACCAAGTCCTTCAATCACTAAGTCGCTCTTGCGAGTCGTCTTGAATTCATGTCTGACCAATGGTGGAAAATCAGCAATATCTGCTTCTGAACTAGGTGGTGTCAAAAGTTGACCAAGTTGCGTTTCGTAAAGATGCTCAGCATTTTCTAACTTTGTTCGATGTACGTATAGATTATTCTCAACGTAAACCGTAAAGCCATGTTTTTCACCACTTAAATAATCAAAGCGTGCAACACCACCAAAGAACAACGTCTGCGCTTCATTCAATTGGTAAACTTTAGGCTTAATTTGTTTTTGTGGTGACACAATCTTCAAATCATTGCCATTTAGATAATGTGCCATTTGTTCAGCATGAATAATCCCTGGTGTGTCCACTAAAACATGGTCATCATCCAAAGGAATTTCAATTCGATCCAGGGTCGTGCCAGGGAATCTTGACGTGGTGATTAAATCTTTCCGACCCGTGTTTTGTCGGATAATTTGGTTAATTAACGTCGACTTACCAACGTTAGTCACCCCAACAATGTAAACATCACGTCCCTTGCGATATTTATCAATTTGTTTGAGCAAAGAATCAACCGATTGATTAGTCTTCGCACTTACTAAGGCAACATCAACTGGCTTAATACCAGCCTCGTTAGCTCGTTGGCGTAGCCAATCTTTAAGTTTACTTCTGCGAATTGAACTTGGCAGAATGTCTTCTTTATTTCCCACCAATAAGATTGGATTATTCCCAACAAATCGGTGCAGACCAGGAATTAATGAACCATTAAAGTCAAAAATATCCATGACGTAAACAATCAGTGCATCTGCGTCTCGAATTTGACTCAAAAGGCGCAAGAAATCATCGTCGGTTAAGCCGACTGGAACAATTTCGTTGTAATGTCTCAATCGGAAACAACGTTGACAATAAAGTTCATTTGTCTCAAGTCCTTTTTTTAAGGCAGACATTGGCGTATAGCCAGGTTTTACTGGATCTGTGGTTTGAATCTTGGCGCCACAGCCAATACAATATAAATCTTCTTCAAGCTCAACTGGTGCATGTTCAGTCATATAGGTCCTCCCGGAATGTTAGTTCTGAATCTCTTTTTAATAGTGCTTTCATGACAAATCGTTCAATAAATCGGTTAAGCCAGGTTACCCAAGCATCGGTCCTAATAATTGGCTTCACCAACACACTTCGAACATGACTCGTATTGGCAGCCCAGACGTCTGTCAGTAATTGATCGCCAATCATAATGGTCTCATCTTTTGATCGGTGCCATTGCCGTAACGCTCGATTAATCCCAACTGGTAATGGCTTTAACGCACGGGAGACAAAGGGTAGCTGAAACCCATTTACTGCCTTCCCCACTCGCTTAGCGGAATTATTAGAGACCACAACCAACTGAATGTCGGCCGCTTCTAACTGATCCATCCATTTTTTTAAAGCTGGGGTACCATTAGGATTATTCCACGCAATCAAGGTGTTGTCCAAATCGGTCAACACTAACTTGATGCCCCGTTTTTTTAGTTCGGCCGGCGTAATATTATAAATCGCATTGACCATCCACGTCGGCTTAAAATGATTAAGCATAACTGACCCCTTTTACATCGTTTTCAATACCCATTATTTTACCATTAGTCGGACTGACTTGAAATAAATGATATCTCATACTGGGTAGAATGAACGCAATTCCGTTCACCTCTTAAAACCATAAAAGGCTGTGACATAATCACTTACGTCACAACCTTAAAGTTTTATGCTATTAAGCTAATGCTTTTTTTGCTGTTTCAGCTAAAGCGTTGAATGCTTCTGCATCGTTAACTGCTAAGTCTGCAAGCATCTTACGGTTAACTTCAACGTTAGCAAGCTTCAAGCCATGCATCATTTTGCTGTAGCTCAAACCGTTCATACGTGCTGATGCATTTATACGAGCGATCCATAAGCGACGGAAGTTACGTTTGTTGGCCTTACGATCACGGAAAGCGTACAAACGGCCCTTCATTACTTGGTCCTTAGCAACCTTAAACAAACGGTGCTTTGAACCACGGTAACCTTTAGCTAACTTTAAAACTTTTTTACGACGTGCACGTGAAACTGTTCCACCTTTTACTCGTGGCATAATGAATTCCTCCTAAAATATCTGTTTCTCAATTAAACAGTTAAATAATTATTTTTGAATTAATTGTCTGTATGTCTTCAAAGTAGTAACGTCCATCATAGAAGTACCACGAAGTTGGCGACGTTGCTTCTTAGTCTTACCGTGGAAACGGTGACTAGTGTAAGCGTTGGCGCTCTTAATTCCGCCCTTTGCAGTTACCTTGAAACGCTTTGCTGCGGCGCGGTTTGTCTTTTGTTTTGGCATAATACAAAAATCCTCCTTAAATTTCGGTTTAACCCGATTAACAAATTAATTTAGTTTTCGACTTTTGGTGAAAGCATCAAGAACATGCTCCGACCATCCATCTTAGGTCTTTGTTCCACTGTTGCGACGTCGCTAGTCTCTTCGGCCATCCGGTTAAGAACCGTTCTACCGATTTCCTTATGCGTAATGGCACGACCTTTGAAACGAATAGAGACACGAACCTTCTCACCCTTAGCTAAGAACTTTTTGGCGTTCTTCAACTTGGTGTTGAAATCGTTAGTGTCAATAGTTGGGCTCAAACGAACTTCTTTAACACTTACGGTTTTTTGGTTTTTACGTGCTTCACGTTGTTTCTTTTGCATTTCAAAACGATACTTACCGTAATCCATAATACGAGCAACCGGTGGCTTCGCCTTAGGTGCAACTAAAACAAGATCAAGGTCAGCGTCTTCTGCTAACTGTAAAGCTTCTTGCTTTGTCTTAATTCCTAATTGTTCACCATCGCCTGCAATCAAACGAACTTCACGGGCACGAATGCCTTCATTGACTAACATATCGTTTGCTATGGTCATTCACCTCCAAGTGATTTTGAGAAACGCAGCTTGACTCAATATTAAATAAAAAGGCGAGCGCCTAAGCGCCCGCCAAATTAAGTCCTGTCATTCTTGCGAAAATTCAGGTTTTAATCGTAATTTGCCCAACGGTTTAAAACCATTCAGGCGAGAAGCGGGAGCCTCTACTTTTTCTCAACTTTCTAATAGTACCAAGCTAATCCTATAATGTCAAGGATTAGAAAAAATTAGCAATTAAGCCTCGCGACTATAACTAGCAATATCATCTAGCACGAGCTTTAAGAAGTCGGCACTTGATTGTGATTCTGAGTCTTGTTCACCATACTTACGAACACTGACTGAATCACTAGCTACTTCACTATCACCCACAACAACCGTATATGGAATCTTGTGAGTTTGTGCATCACGGATAAGGTAGTTCATCTTTTCACCACGGCGATCCACGTTTACACGGATACCAGCAGCGGCCATTTCTGCACGAAGTTTTTCGGCGTAGTCACCGTGCTTCTCTTCACTAACAGGGATAATAGTAACTTGCTTTGGTGCCAACCAAGTTGGGAAAGCACCCTTGTAAATTTCAGTTAGGTAGGCGACGAAACGTTCCATCGTTGAAACAAGTCCACGGTGAATCATAACTGGACGGTGATCCTGACCATCGGCACCAACATAGCTTAAGTCAAAACGTTCTGGCAACATAAAGTCTAATTGAATCGTTGAGAGCGTTTCTTCGTTACCAAGTGCTGTCTTAGTTTGAACATCAAGCTTAGGACCGTAGAATGCGGCTTCCCCTTCTGCTTCAACATATTCCAAACCAAGGTCATCCATGGCACCCTTGAGCATTGATTGCGCTTTGTTCCACATTTCGTCATCATCGAAGTACTTTTCAGTATTCTCAGGGTCGCGGTAACTCAAACGGAATGTGTAATCGTTAATGTCAAAGTCTTTGTAAACTTGAACCATTAAGTTCAAGATCTTCTTGAATTCATCTTGAATTTGATCTGGAGCAACGAAAGTATGACCATCGTTCAAGGTCATTTCACGAACACGTTGCAAACCACTTAAGGCACCAGATTTTTCGTAACGGTGCATCATACCAAGTTCAGCAATCCGCAATGGTAGTTCACGATATGAACGAATGTGGTGCTTGTATACTTGGATATGGCTAGGACAGTTCATTGGTCGTAATTCAAGTTCTTCACCATCACCCATATCCATTGGTGGGAACATGTCTTCACGATAATGTTCCCAGTGACCTGATTGCTTGTACAAGTTTAAGTTAGCTAATACAGGTGTATAAACGTGTTGGTATTCGTTGTTAACTTCTTTATCGATAATGTAGCGTTCGATTGTACGACGAATTGTGGCACCGTTTGGCATCCAGTATGGTAATCCGGCACCAACCTTAGGATCAACAAAGAACAAGTCCAAATCGTTACCGATTACTCGGTGATCGCGTTCACGTGCTTCTTGGCGACGCTTCAAATCAGCTTGTAAGTCTGCATCGTTGTTGAAGGCTGTTCCGTAAATCCGTTGTAACATTGGGTTTGATGACTTGCCTTCCCAATATGCCCCGGCAACTGAAAGCAATTTGAAATGCTTCAAAGCACTTAGCTTTGGTAGTTGAACACCGTCACCCAGAACACTAACGCCAGCAATGTTGTAGAAAACAACGCTGTCTTCATCAGCTTCTTTGATAAGTTGAGTTTGGTAAGGGTCGCCGTTAACACGGTTTAAAGCTTCTGCCTTGTCAACAACTTCACGGTTAATGGCTTCACCATTCTTAACCAGCTTGGCCATGTCGCTTGCCAATGCATCTAATTCATCGACACTCACTTGACCGTCAACCTTATCAGTATCAACAAAGAATCCATCTTCATCAGCAGTGCCTTCACCAAAGTTGATTTCAGGATACTTAGCCTTTAGAACAGTCTTCAAAAGTTGAGCGGCTGATTGGCGTAACACTTTCAAACCATCTTCTGAATCTGCGGTCACAATTTCGATTGAACCATCGTGTGCTAAAGGTGCTTCGTAGTCAACTAGTTCACCATCAAAGCGAGCTGAAACTGCTTTTTTGGCTAAACTGATTGAGATCGATTCAGCAACATCTTTCGCTGAAGCATTTTGATCAAATGGTTTAACACTACCATCTGGGAACGTTACGGAAATTTCTGCCATAGTTATCTTCTCCTTCTTATTCGTCGGGCAAACAAAAAATCCCCAGTACGACACATAGCCGTACTGGGGACGTTATTAACGTGGTTCCACCCGATTTTATTCTCTAATTTTCATTAGAAAACCTCTATTGCTGTTAACGATTGCAAACCGGCCTGATATTTCCATCAGGAAGCTACGAGAGTGGTAATACTTAATCAACAATAAACTAACTTCCATTCAAGGTTAGTTCTCTCTGTGATTGTCGAAAAAGAATCATGTCTCTCATGTGCTTTTAACTACAAGTCTCATTTAACCACCTGTTCCAATTTTCGTCAACTGAAAATTGAAATTAGTTAGGACGACGATTTTGGCCGACCATTTCCACCTGTTTAGCGAGGAAGCGTACGCGTTGCATAATTCGCTTTGCTTTCAGTGGTGCTTCACTCTTCTTCGAAACAGTCAGGTACTCTGACTCTAACTTTGCCATAGATAAATTTGAAGAGAAGAACGTTGGTAATTCTTCTTGCATCCGGTATTCCAAAATTACCGCTAACACTTCATCACGAATCCAATCTGAAACGCTATCAGCACCGATATCATCCAGCATTAAAATGGGTGCTCGCTTCACAGCTTCTAATTTATCAGCAACGTTATTCGTTGCAATGGCATTCTTCATTTCGACCGCAAAACTTGGAAAATGAACCATCGTGGTACTGTAGCCATCGTGGGCTAATTGATTCGCAATCGCCCCCAGCAAGTATGTCTTGCCGACACCAAAACTGCCATATAAGTAAAGGCCTTGATGATATGTACGAGGGCTTGCCTCAAATGCAGAAATGAATTGCAAAGCCTCTTTGAGCGCCAGTACCCGATTTTCGTCTTTTTCAAATTCCGTCAAACTGGCGTCTTTAACCAGCTTAGGCATTGAAATGGTCTTTAGTCGTCGTTGCTCGGATTTCATTTTTTCACGCGCAACGGTTTCCTTAGTTGGTGCATAGGCCACATCAATCAGGTGATTGCTCATAATGAGATGGGGCTCATAGCCTGGGGCAAAAGTAGTCTCGCCATTTTCCAGTTTGCGCTTTTCTGTCACGTATTCATAGAGCTTGGCGGCTGATCGATCAATATGGTCTTCATCCAACTCATCTCGATGGTCGTTGATAAACTGTACAACATCCCCATTCCGGTACACATCACTCATGAGTTCAATATAATGAGCAGTTTGGTTGTTCTGATCCATCCACTTTTTCATTGATTCACTGACGTTTTCCATAGACTATTGACCCCCTTTCTCTGTATTTCTTTTTTCAAGTTCAGCTAACTGCTGATTTAATTCATCTAATTCAGTTTTTGAAAGAGATTGCTCTGACGCTTTTGGTTGGTAACCTTCTTTTGCCCAGTCCGGTAACGTTTCTACCGACTTTGCTGGTGTGTTTCTTCTAGGACCACGACTTGAAGCATTTTCTTGGTGCCGATGGATTTCTAGTAACGCATCTTGAGGTGTTTGGACCTTACTGCGTGACCAATCATTCGCCATCGTATCAACCAAATTTTTATTCAGCGTCGGTAGTTTCATATCATTCAAAATATAATAAATCATAATATTCACCGTCGCCGTCGAAAATAATTGTCGACTGACTAATTGACGAAGAATGCGCTGCTCCCCGGCAGTTACAAAGCCGCCAGTTGCCTGCTTAATTCCTTGTAGGAAGTCGATCGGATCATATGCAGAAGCCGCCTTCACCAATTCCTGTTCTGGTGCTGTCAACGCAGCAGTATCTGAGGAATCTTCAACAGGTGCTTGAACGCTTGCTTTATTTTCAACAGCGTTAACCGTCATGGCAGTTCGCTCAAACTGTTCCGAAACAAGTGCCTTCATTTTTTCCGCATCGAATCGGTTGGTTGAAATATCGGTTGCGGAAGTAATTACCTTAGCAATTTCCGTTTCATCAAGACCATAAAGCGCGTGCTCAGTCAAAATTAAGTTACGATACTCGTTCAACTGTTTCAGGTCGACATATGACTTCTTTAAAATATCTGCTAAGAACTTAAAATCAAAATCAGCATCAGTTGTACTTTCAGCCTGAACTGGTTCCTTTTGCTCAGCCAGCATCTGCGATTGAACCTGCGTAATTGCTTTTGGTTGCTGTGTCAGCTTACCCGTGGCAATACTGAAAACATCAAAAAAAGATTTAGTAATATTGGTTGCATGACTATCAATTTTGACGCTGGGTAGGTATTGGTCGGCTAATTCAGAATATGCTTGTTCGCCAATGACATCCAGTAACAGCACACTAAGAAGATCGTCTTTAAAAAACGCATGTGGTGCTAAAGGCGCGATTAACCTAAACTGATAAACTTTGGGATTCGAACCGGTGTCCACAAACGTTTGAACTAATCCTGTTGCTTCAAGTTTAGTTCGAGCCTCATAAAGTGCCGGCAAGTCAACGTTCAAGGTCTTCAACAAAAATGCATGGTCAAAACTACTCATCGCAGGTTGTACTTGTAGCGTTGTCCATAGCAAATTAATTAGAGCAAATCCAGTCGTCCCAATAATGGGTTCATAAAAAGAGGTCAAGACCTGGTGATCCAGATTACTTAACCGCTCAGAACTTTGAATATTAAACCGATCTTTCGGGGTTAAATTTTGCCATGAATCTACCATTTATGCTTGCACCTTCATCAGTTATCTTTCTTTTCCTTTTCCTTTTTCTTCTTATCACGTTCCATAATTTCCTTCAACTCAGTGAAAAAAACGCCCATGTCTTTAAATTGTCGATAAACACTAGCAAACCTAATGTAGGCAATTTCATCAATATCCACAAGTCGTTTCATGACAAACTCACCAATGAGCTGACTCGAAACTTCATTTTCACCAAGTGAGCGAACTTCATTTTCAACGTCATCGACAACTTGAGTCATGACATCCATGCCAACTGGACGTTTTTCCGCAGAACGAATTAATCCTCTAAGGATCTTTTCACGATTAAATTCTTCTCTAGTACCATTTTTTTTAATAACCAAGAGCGGTGTGACTTCCACTCGCTCAAAGGTTGTAAACCGAAAACCACAATTCTCGCATTCTCTTCGACGTCGAATAACTCGTCCATCATCAGTTGGACGACTATCAACCACTCTAGAACCGTTGTGGTGACAGTGTGGACATTGCATTGATTGTCACCTCATTTACTTTTTAATAACCTGAAAGCCTTTACTTTCTAGCCATTTTAACACTTGTGCTTTTGTTTCCGCAACAGTACCCGAGTTATCAATGACCACCGTGGCCCGAGCAACTTTTTCAGCGAGTGGCAATTGACTCGTAATTCGATTACTTGCTTCTTGTTCAGAAGATCCATCGCGCGCCATTAGCCGATTCAGTTGGACTGCCTCAGGAATATTGACCACCATGATGTCATCTGCCAAATCTTCGAAATGAGCCTCAAATAACGTGGCTGCATCTAAAACAACAAATTGAGTTGCTTGTGCCGCAGATTGCTCAATTTGCGCTTTGATGGCTTGTCGAAGCAGTGGACTCATGATGCCATTTAGTTCGGTTAACTTTTGTGCATCCCCAAAAACTAATCTTCCCAATGCTTTTCGATTTAATTGCCCTTCATCAGTGACGTACTCACTGCCAAAATGTTCAGCAATCTGTTGGAGCGCAACGGAGCCTGGGACAACTAGTTCCCTCGCAATGACATCCGCATCAATAATCGAGATGCCTTGCTCTTTGAAAATTCGTGAAACCGTAGACTTTCCAGTTGCAATACCACCCGTTAAGCCAATCACTTCCATGCTAATCAACTCCTATTAATCGCTGACAGTTCGGACAAAAATGGGTCCCCCGTTGCGCCACCTTAATTTTTTCAATCGGTGTCCCGCAACGTTCACATGGTTCCCCTTTGCGACCATAAACGCGTAGATGGTTTTGAAACTGTCCAGCTTCACCAAACGCCGTGGAGAAAGAATGGACAGTCGTCCCGTGCCCCTTAATTGCTTCACCAATTTCGTCAATAATTGCCTCACGCAAATCCACAATCTTGTCTAATGGCAACAGGTTCGTTGGCTGAAGGGGATGAATTTTACTCATCCAAAGGGTTTCGTCGACGTAGATATTACCCAGTCCCGCAATTTTACTCTGGTCAAGCAAAAACGGTTTGATGGTGCGATGGCCCTTAGCAAAAATTTTCTGCATATAGTCCACTGTTAAGTCCTCTGCAGTAGGCTCTGGCCCCATTTCCCGCAAACCAGACACAACATCTTCGTGACCCGTTTCAATTAAGCGCATTCGACCAAACTTTCGCGTGTCCGTGTACCTCAATTGACGCCCATCCTCCAGATGAAAGACCACGTGGGTGTGCTTAGTCAGTATAGATCCTTCCGGCTGAACATCATACTTACCTTCCATCCGTAGGTGGGAAACCATCGTGAGATTATCACTCAATCGAAATAACAAATATTTGCCACGCCGATCAATTTTTTCAATTGTCTTGCCCTCGATCGCCTGTTCAAACAATGGTGACTCTGGTGACACCATTTTAGTGTATCGAACCTCGACATTTTTAATTACGGCATTTTGGACCAAATTTGTTAATCCCCGACGTACGGTTTCAACTTCTGGTAATTCTGGCATTTAAAATCCCCCTATGCTAATTACTTTGCATCGTACCAGGTTGGGCCAAAATGACTTTCGACCTTCAATGGAATGTCTAATTTAATAGCGGAATCCATAATGCTTGGCACAAGCGTGCTTAATTTTTCTATTTCGCTTTCTGGCGCCTCAAAGATCAGTTCATCATGTACCTGAAGAAGCATCGTCGCTTCCATATTTTGCAAAGCCTTATCCATTTCAATCATCGCAACCTTAATAATATCCGCTGCACTCCCTTGAATTGGCGTATTCATTGCTGTTCGCTCAGCAAACGTCCGCTGATTGAAGTTTCGAGCATTAATGTCCGGTAAATAACGACGTCGATGCAAGATTGTTTCAACAAATCCCTGTTCTCTCGCCTGACTAACGATATTTTCCGTATAAGCTTTTACACCTGGATACTCTTCGAAGTAGGTATCGATGAATTCTTTTGCCTGTTTGCGTGAAATGCCGATATTTTGAGACAAGCCATAATCACTAATGCCATAAACAATCCCAAAGTTCACGGCTTTTGCCTGACGCCGCATATTAGGTGAAACTTCATCATCTGGCCCCAGTCTGAAAATACGACGGGCTGTACTTGCATGAATATCTTCGCCATTCTTAAAGGCAAGTTGCAGGTTCTCATCGCCGGTTAAATGAGCTAACACACGTAATTCAATCTGTGAATAGTCAGATGAGAAAATCTGCCAACCCGGTTTTCGTGGCACAAACGCTTGGCGAATTTGACGTCCTTCATCACTTCGAACCGGAATGTTCTGGAGGTTTGGATCCACAGATGAAAGTCGCCCTGTTTGCGTTAACGTTTGGACGTAACGGGTATGAACTTTTTGATCATCCGGATTGATTACCTTCAGCAAGCCCTCGACATAGGTTGATTGAATTTTAGCAATCTGACGATAACGCAAGATATTCTCGGCGATTGGCGCATCTGCTGCCAATTTTTCAAGAACTTCAACAGATGTTGAGTACCCTGTCTTGGTCTTTTTAATAGCTGGCAATTGTAGTTTTTCAAAAAGAATTCGGCTTAATTGCTTTGGCGAACTAATATTGAACTCTTCACCGGCCTCCTGATAAATCACTAATTCAATTTCACTTAGTTTTTCGGTGAAGACACTCTTCATGCTCTCAAGTTTATCAGCATCCACCGTAATACCAGCAATTTCCATTCGTGCCAGTACAAAGGCAACCGGACGCTCCAAATCAAGATAAAGGTCCATTTGATTGTTATCAGTCAGTTCCTTATAGAGTGATGTCTTTAGCGTCTGAATCGCTTGAGCTTTGCGGGCCAAGTGAGAATAGAAGATGTCATCATTAAGTGGGACCTCCCGCTTCGCACCTTTACCGTAAACCACATCATCAGTTTCAACTTCCGAGTAGCCGTGTTGTTTAGCGAGTTTCCCAAGGTCATTGTTATTATCGTTCGTATCCAATAGATATGACACAAGTAGTAAATCAAAATCAACATTGTTTAAAGTGATATCTAACCGATTCAATCCCACATAAGTCCGTTTCGCATCGAAGACGTCCTTCGTAACTGTCTTATCTTCAAGCAACGTCTTCACTTCGGGACGCGTCAGTAAATCGACGTCACGGCCGACATACCAATCGTTCCCTGCGCCTAAAACAAATCCGGTCATAGGTGAAAGATGATAGTTATCTTCCGGCATTTCCAAGTAAAAAGTCACGTCATCTTTGAATTCTGAGACTTCATCGAGATTATCGTCGTTCAACACCGTATAGGTAATTTCGGAAAGTTGTTCAGTCTCTCCTGCACCCGTAATCCCTTGATCATTTAGTTTGTTGAGGAAAGATTGGAAGTTCATCTTCTTATAAAAATCGACTAACTTCTCCATATCAGGACCATCGTACTTAAGGTCATCCAAGCCGATTTCGATTGGTGCATCTCGTTTGATTGTCGCAAGTTCACGTGCTCTAAAAGCTTGGTCGCGATCTTCAATTAAATGCTCTTTAAGCTTCTTAGCCGTAATATCATCAATGTGATCATAAACGCCTTGAATACTGCCGTAATCTTGAATCAGAGAAACGGCCGTCTTCGGACCTACTTTAGCAACTCCAGGATAATTATCAGAATTATCTCCCTGGAGGCCCTTCATTTCGATGATTTGTTCCGGTGTGATGCCTAATTTTTCTTTAACAAATTCGGGCGTATAGTGCTCAACATCCGTAACCCCGCGTTTAGATACAGAAACAGTCGTTAATTCAGAAGCCAGTTGGGTTAAATCGCGGTCACCAGTTACAATCGTGGTTTGAATCCCAGCGGATTCTGCCTCACGTGCCAGTGTCCCAATAATATCATCGGCTTCGTATTCTTTAAGTTCATACGTTTTGATACCTCTACTGGTCAAAAGCTCCTTGATATACGGCATTTGTTCTGAAAATTCGCTTGGTGTCTTGGCTCGCCCACCCTTGTAGTCTGCATACATTTTAGTTCTAAAAGTTGTCTTGCCAGCATCAAAGGCCACCAGCACCTTTGTTGGTTCAACATGGTTCAACATCAAATCAAGCATCGTGTTAAATCCATAGATGGCGTTTGTATGGAGTCCTTCATCGTTAGTGAATCGACTCAGTGAATTGTACAAAGCAAAAAACGCTTTGAACGCGACACTGTTTCCATCAATTAGTAGCAGTTTTTCTTTAGTCATAATTTTCTCCTTCATCGTTTCTTCCTTCTACAAGTGTACCAAATTTATCAGTTAAAAGGCTGATAAAGGCAAAGAAAAAAGCTTCACCAACGTGAGCTGGTGAAGCTTTTTATTGTCAGGTTAATCTCTTGAACCACCAAAGGCCCCAAAGATTTGGACTAAACTTAAGAATAAGTTGACGAAATCTAAGTAGAGCTGAAGCGCACCCATAACGGCAAGTCCAGATACGGAAATTTGGCCTGAATTCTGCATATAAATCTGTTTCATCTTATTGGTATCAGTTGCCGTCAAAATCGTGAAAATAATAACCGCGATAAATGAGAAGACAAGTGAAATCATGCTGCTCTTGAAGATAAACGCATTCAACAGGTTGATTACGATTAAAGCAATCAAGGCTGCAACTGCTTGCGTTCCCACTCGAGTTAAGTCACGTTTAGTCGTAGCACCGATAAAGGCCATCACGAGGAAGACCGCAGCACTCGCGATGAAGGCACTCACAATCGTTGTACTCGTGTAAATTAACGTGTAAAACGAGAAAACGGCCCCCATCAACGCTGCATAAATCATTAGGAGAACTAAACTTAATCCTGAATTTTTCATTGATTGTGAAGAAATCAAGAATGGGAAAACAAACATTGCGATCAGTGGAATCCAAATGCCACCACCGTTAAACATTGCCATGACACTTGGGAAAAATTCTGTGACCGCGTAAGCAGATCCTGCAGAAACGAGCACTGCAAGCCCCATCCAAGCGAACATTCTTGTCATAAAAGCATTTAAGCCAGCGTCGGCATTTACAATTCTCCGACCAGTTCCATCATAATTGTTCATTTGCGTCACCCCTATTATATTCTCACGATAAAATATCACGTCGCGGTGGTGCAGTCAACCGAATCGATTCTAGCGCTAGAGAAACTTAATTATTTTTCAATGATAAATGACTCAGCAAATCTTCATAAGCCCGTTCGTACTTTTGCACATCTCCGGCTCCCATGAAAACGACAACGGCATCATGGTAGTCCAACAGCGGTGACATGTTGTCAACTTTGAGAATCTCGCCACCCTTGGTAATCTTTTTCGCTAAGTCAGCACTTGAAACCGCTCCTTTAGTTTCTCTAGCAGAACTAAAGATATCTGTCAGGTAAACCTTATCGGCCATGCTGAGTGATTTGGCAAAATCATCCATCAGCGCAATCGTTCTGGAGAACGTATGTGGTTGGAAGACGGCAATAACTTGTTTGTCAGGGTATTTTTGACGAGCTGCATCAAGCGTTGCGTTAATTTCAGATGGATGATGCGCATAGTCATCAATAATCGTCATATCAGCCAGTTTACGTTCAGTAAACCGACGTTTAACACCCTTGAAACTCAATAGTTCTTTCTTAATTTCGTTCAAATCAACGTCTTCAAAGTAAGAAACCGCAATAACTGCCAAACTATTTAGGACGTTGTGCTTTCCAAATAGCGGTACTGAATAAGTTCCCAGGAACTCATCGTGATGATAAACATCAAATTGTGAGCCACTAGTTGTTCGTTTGATGTTAACGGCTCTAAAGTCATCATCTTCGTTAGTACCATAGTAATAAACTGGAACCTTCGCTTCTAGCTTACGAAGTTCTTTGTCATCACCCCAAGCAAAAATACCTTTCTTAACCTGGTTGGCTAACGTTTGAAATGCTGAAAAGACGTCTTCGATGCCCGTGTAATAGTCGGGGTGATCAAAGTCGATATTAGTCATAATAGCGTAATCTGGATGTTGCGCTAAGAAATGACGACGATATTCATCTGCTTCAAAAACAAAGAACCGGGCGTCTGGTACACCCTTTCCTGAACCATCACCGATTAAGTAACTAGTTGGCGCAATGCCGCTCAAGACATGAGCTAATAACCCTGTTGTACTGGTTTTACCATGGGCACCAGCAACACCAATGCTCGTATAGCCTTCAATCAGCTTACCCAAGAAATCGTGGTAGCGATACACATCCAAATTCATGGCAAGCGCCTTCTTAATTTCTGGATGATCATCCTCAAATGAATTTCCGGCAATCACCGTTAGGCCTTCAGTAATGTTAGCTTCGTCAAACGGTAAAACTTTGATTCCCGCCTGTTCGAGGCCGCGTTGTGTAAATGTGTATTGTGTAATATCAGAGCCTTGTACCTTAAAGCCCTTGTCATGCAAAATAAGGGCCAGGGCACTCATCCCAGATCCTTTAATTCCAACAAAATGATAAACAGTATCGCTATCCATGAAGATCCTCTTTTCCAACGTTTTTATCACAAGCCATAAATGACGTTTTACATTTTATATTGCTAAATAATAGTGTAGCACACTCGAATCCCTCGGAAAACAACTATGCCAGAGGTTGATGATGGTCATCATCCATGTCATCCGGCGTCAAATAGATGTCTCGTGGCTTGGATCCGTGCTGTTCCGAAATATAGTGTCGACTTTCAAGTTCATCAATAATATTGGCAGCTCGATTATAGCCAATCGAAAAGACACGCTGCAGCTTAGACGTTGAAACCGTATCTTCTTTAGAAATAAAAGCCATCACCGCAGGCATCAGATCATCTTCGCCTGTACTTTCAGTCGCTTGTGCGACCAGTGAGTCGGGTGAAAACTCATATTTTGCTGGTTGCTGTGATCTAACAAATGCCGTAATTGACTCTACTTCAGCGTCAATAAACGCCCCTTGTAATCTAATTGGCTGACTCGCACTGTTACCGAGGTACAGCATATCGCCACGACCGAGTAGTCGTTCGGCACCACCCGTATCAAGAATTGTTCTGGAATCAATTTGACTTGATACCATGAATGCAATTCTGGCAGGAATATTATTTTTGATAATACCAGTAACAACATCAACACTTGGACGTTGCGTTGCCACAAGTAAATGAATACCAGCAGCACGTGCTTTTTGGGTAATTCGAACAATGTAATCTTCGACTTCACTAGAAGCGACCATCATCAAATCAGCCAACTCATCAATTACGACCACGATGTATGGCATTTTTAATCCATATTCCTGATTGGCTTCAGCCTTTTCGTTAAATTGTTCAATGTTACGTGCACCGGCAGCGGCTAATTTTTCATAACGCTGATCCATTTCCTTAACCATCCATTTGAGCGCAGCTGAAGCAGTCTTAGGATCGGAAATCACTGGTGAGAGCAAATGAGGGATGCCATCATAAGGCGCCATTTCAACAGCTTTCGGATCAATTAGAAGTAATCGCAATTGCTCTGGCGTTGCTT
Source organism: Secundilactobacillus oryzae JCM 18671 (assembly GCF_000740055.1). GTDB lineage: Bacteria > Bacillota > Bacilli > Lactobacillales > Lactobacillaceae > Secundilactobacillus > Secundilactobacillus oryzae. Next base: position 95,987 of record NZ_BBJM01000001.1, read on the forward strand.
TATAAAGTAAAGAAACCAAGACACTATTAATAAAGACTGATTTACCAGCACCAGTTGCCCCAGCAATCAAACCATGAGGCATTTTTCTTAAATCAGTGACTTGTGGTTTACCAAATAAATCAACCCCAAGCGCAACTGTTAATGGTGACTTGCTTGCCTTAAAAGGTTCTGAGTTAACAATTTCAGATAACATAACCGGCCGAGGTTGCGGATTAGGAATTTCAATTCCCACCGTATTTTTACCAGGGATTGGCGCTTCAATTCGAATGTCTTTAGCAGCCAGTGCCAATTTCAAGTCATCCGTCAGGTTCGTGATTTTGCTAACCTTAACCCCTAATGCCAAGTGCACTTGGAACTGGGTGACAGTGGGTCCAATCGTCCAATCGGTCACTTCAGCATCCACATTAAACGCCTTCAATGTCTCATCCAGTTTGGCACTTTGACTTCTCGTCCAGTTTTCCTCGTCAACCTGGTTCACAACTACCGGCGGCTTAAGCAAACTTGTCTCCGGAAAATGATAGGCGTGGGTGCGGACATCCGTCTCCGCTTCATTAGGCGTTGCATTACTTGTCTCAGGTTCTGTGTGCGGTTCTTTTTGAGATTGATTAAACAGGGACAATTTCGTTTCTTGCGCTGCTCGACCTGCTTCATCATCCAATATATTGCCAAGTGATAAGCCCAGCCCACGATTAGGTGCAGCACTTTTCTTATTCTCGGCTCGTTTTTTCAGTCGTTCGGTAAGACGCTTTCGCCGTTTTCGGAGTGCCTCTTGTTTAGCATCTGGATGATTCACTTGGTTAGAAACCGATTGTCGCTCATCGGCTGTTTTTAAAATCTCTACCAGATCCTGCTCTGAATGATCTATTGCATCTTTAGCTGATTCCGAATCTTCCACGGGTTTGACCGGCTCGTTAATTTCACTAGCTTCTTCTGCAGCTGCCATCAACGAGCTCGTAATTGCATTATTCGCCCGACTTGTCTCTGGACGAGGTTCCACGGTTTCCAAACTGGATTCCGGTGTCTGCTCAGGCTCAGTCTGAAGCTCCCGCTGGCTTTCTTCCAATGCTGGCACTGACAAATCGCTATTAACCTCATTCACGTCATCTTCTACCGACTCTAACTGAAGGTCGAGTGGTGAATCAGTTAGTTGTTCATCAACCTCTGAGCCAAATAGTAAATAGCTGTCATCATCTTTACGAATTTGCGCTAGCAATGCATTGTAGTTGACCAAATCTCGTTGTCGATCCTGTCGATTCAGTGGTTTAGGAATACGTGTCGGATGAAAGATTCGATTCTGTTCCCAACTGGCGGTCGCTGCAGGTTCCTTCAGCTCCGGCTGACAAACCGGCTGAATTGGTACCTTAGCTTCTGATTTAGGTTGTGCACGCTTTACCACCGCTCGTCGATTAACATCTGAACTCACTAAATAGCCGTCAGATTGTGACGACTTTTCGGCTTGTTTATTTTGTTGCTGTGCTTCTTCTTGTTGCTTTCGTTTTCGTAGCATTGGATACTTTCTGTAAAAAGCTGGACCATCATAATGTCCCATGATTGACTTTCACCACCATCATTTGAGTATCACAATTCAAATATATGTATATAACAATATGCCATTATTACGGCATATTGCTCATTTTAGTTAAAAATATGTTGTGCCGCGTCACTCGTAACATCAAATGGCGTCCCAACTTCAAAACTATCTGGTAGAATCATTGCCCCCGGTTTATTTGGTGCACCAGGAATATGCATTTCTCTACCCGAAACAATCATGCCGTCACTTTCAACGCCACGTAATTGTCCTGGCCAGATGACGAGACCATCGGGCATCATTGCCCCAACTTTGGCCACCACAACTTTGATTCCCGTTTGCATGTTAGGTGAACCACTCACAATCTGAACGCTTTGACCATTGTCGACCACTGTTGTAGTGATATTTAAATGATCAGAATCTGGATGAGGTTCCATGCTCTCGACATAGCCAACAACAAACTTTGGTTCATTGTCAGTGGTCAACTCAGCTTCAAAACCAGCGTTACTGAGCGCCTGATTCAAGCGTGTAACTTGATCGGCCGCTAAGAAAATCTGACCATTACCTTCAAAGTTCTCTAAAACCTTTGAGACGTTAAGAAAATTATATCCTAGACTTTGATTTGTTTGCGCATCAAAAATCCGAACAACATCACCTTTTTGCTCCGATGCCTGAGTTGCCACGTCTGCATTTAAAATAACGACGAGCGTGTCACCCATTTCACGTGGATTATAACTCGAAATTAGCATTAATAATTACCCTTCTATCACTTGAAATTAGCTAGCTAGTCCATCGATGAACTGCTCGACTTGTTCCTTGGTTTTACGATCTTTATTTACAAAACGACCCGTTTCAGTACCCTTATCAAATGCGATAAAGCTTGGAATCCCGAAAACACTTAATTCAGCTGCCAAGTCAATATTTTCATCTCGATCGACTGCTAAAAAGTGATAGTCTGCATATTCCTTTTCGATTTCTGGCATTGAGGGCTTGATAAAGGCACAGTCTGAGCACCAGGTTGCTGAGAAAAATAACATGTATTTGCCATCTTTAATCTTTTCCATTAATTCATCTTTGTTCATTACTGGTAATGCTTCCATAGGTTTTCGTCTCCTTTATTATTAGGGTTAACAAGAATATATGTTACTACTCCTATTAAAAACTACCTAGTCACAAGCCTCTAAACAGCTAAATGGGCAACCAATTCATAGATTGGCCCCTTTTTACTGAACTTTTCTTCATACTCAGTTTCAACGTTCTCATCATTCTTCGTGCTCTGGTGGAGATCCAACCAGACTTCATCAAATGTTAAGCCAAAATTATTGAAGCTAGTCAGTGAGTATTCAAACAAGAGTCGATTATCCGTTTTAAATTGAATAAGGCCGTTATCTTTTAAGATAGTGATGTAACTCTTTAAAAAGCCTGGTGACGTCAATCGACGTTTTTCATGACGCGTCTTTGGCCATGGGTCAGAGAAATTCAAATAAAGTTGGCTAATCTCCCCTTCGGCAAATAACTCGGCCACATCTGCACCATCAGTTTCCACCAATTGAACATTTGTTAATTCACTTTCAACAACTTTTCTTAATGCCACCGCAATAACGGATTCCTGAATTTCGATTCCAATGAAATTCAGTTCTGGATGTTGTCTTGCCATTTCGACAATAAACTGACCCTTTCCAATTCCAATTTCAATTTGCAACGGTTGTTTTGATGGGAATCGGTCCTGCCAATTACCAATTTGTGCCTTTGGATCAGTGACAATGAGATCAGCATGATCCTTAATGTATCCTGCTGCCCATGGCTTTTTTCTAACTCTCATTTGAACTTCCTTTCATTTACCGTGTGACTACAATAAGAAATGACTGATCCCCCTCTTTAAACTCACGAAGAAGTTCAGCCATCTCGTCATTATTTATTCCGAATGTTATCTAGCAATAAAATTGCCTTATTCATCATGTGATATCTTTGGCTTTCAAATCCATGTTGAATCGTGGTGAGACAATACAAATTACTATACCATCTAATTCGATTCTTGATTTCATTTGTTACCTGGTTACCCGAATAATTTTCGATCCACTCGTCCCAATCTGAAACGGGAACGTAAGCGCACAAGAGCATACTTAAATCGTATGCTGAATCGGCAAACTTTGCCGAATCCCAGTCAACCAAATATAGGCGACCACTATCCGACAGTAACCAATTTTTATGGTTAAGATCACCATGACAAACTTCGTAATGGTCTTCGCCTAAACTATTAATCGTTGTCTTTAGATATTCCAGGGATTGTTTAACTAATGGATGAACTAATAATGATTGTGATAAGCGTGTTTCAAGTTCCAAAAGTAGGTTTTGAGGTGAAATCACCTTGCCACCAACCTTTCGAAGCATTTCTCTTAACAATTCAGAATGATGCACCCGATGTAACAACCGGCCTACCGCTGCATTTTTCATCTCTGAACGCTTTAAAGTACGGCCATTAAGCCATTCTTGTGCGGTTAAAATATCGCCAGATGACATCCGCTTTGTCCAAACCAGCCGAGGTGTAATATTCTCTACGGAAAGGGCCGCTAAGAAGGGAGAGGCATTGCGCTTCAAAAACAACTTTTGCTCGGCGTTGGTACCCATATAGGCCGTACCAGTATCCCCGCCAAGTGGCTGAAGTCGCCACCCTAATTCAAGATCCATGTTCATTTGCCAAACCTCCCCCAAAAGTTGATTCAAGCTTAATTTTATTAGGAGTTTGCCCCAGGGTCAAGCTTATTTCCGGAATTATTTTTTCCGTAACCGAGTTGGCATATAAAAGCGAACTAATAGGAAAATTTCAACCAGTTCAATCACCAGACTCAGCGCAGCTGTCTGCCAGTCCAGACGTGCGATGAGTACGGTTAGTGAGAACAAGATGGCCGTTGCCACTAATGCGATAGTTGTTGTCCGATTAAAGCCAGCAATTTTCTGCTTCTCGGTAACGGGATAAAGATGTGTAAAAACGTTATCGTCAAAATGAAAATAAAACGGAATTAACTGGAATCCGATTAAGTAGATGAACAAAACGGCTAAAGCTAAAACCAACCACTGCTGATCAATGAAAATCAGTAAGGCCATGCCCAAGAGCGTGAGTCGTAGGTAAAGATTACTAAACTCACTGCCCCGCAAAATCCCCCGACTAAATAGATAGCGATAAGTATTTGCACAAGTTGGTTGAATTCTGGCCAACACAAAGTCCAGATACCGACGCCGTTTAACACTACCCGTAATGGATGGTACGTTCGTGAAGAGGTTAAAGAACCGGTAAATGCCAAGCATTCGGTTGTTTTCTAATTGAATGGCTCGTTTCCAATCGATTTGGACGCCTTGCCAGCGCTTATAGCTAATAGCATGCATCCCAACGGTGAAAATGATAGCCAGTAACAAGCCCAACCAAACGTTGACTAGGTACGCCAATGCAATAATTGCAACGGGCAAGATAACCTTAAAAATCAACCCATTTCGAATCAGGCGATGTTGATATTGATAGCGCAAAACAACCTCGCGCTCCATCAAACCATACTTTAAAACGAGTTGAATCACCAACAAGCCGATCAGCATCGGCCAGGAGATGGGATTCGTCACTCGAACAAACGGAATTAAAATGAACCAGCCTAACAGTTGAATCAATCCCGCCATCACCGCACTATAAGTTTTACTCTTGGTGAGATACGCATGCATACTATGTTCTCTGGGTAATAGAAAAACGACATCCGCATCTTCCATAAGCGTGGCCAACCGCCCCAATTGTAAAATAACCGTTAAAACGGCAACAACAGTGTATGGCGCCCACCAAACATCAACCGATAGCTGCTTGAGTCCATTTGAATAACCCAATCCTAGGCCACCGACCATGAACATCAAAGCGATAACAAAATGATCGTTAAAGACGTAGCGTAGGTACCGCGCCATTTCCGATAAATGCTTTTTCAGTCGTTGGCTAAACAAATTGGTCATTCTTGGCCCGCCTTTGTCACGGACATGTAAATGTCATCCAAAGATTCTCCTACGCCTGGCAGCGCTTCTTGAAGTTCTGCCAAAGAACCTTCAATTTTAACTTGTCCGTCATGTAACAGAACAAATCGATCACAATATTTCTCGGCCGTATCGAGCGCATGTGTCGACATCAACACACTCGCACCCTCATGCTTTCGTTCTTCAATTAAGGAAAGCAAATCATGAACCGCTAATGGGTCCAAACCAAGGAAGGGCTCGTCAATAATCATCAGTGGTGCGTCAGTAACGAACGCGCAGACAATCATGACTTTTTGCTTCATTCCCTTCGAAAAATTAGCGGGGAACCAGTCTAGCTTGTTTTCCAACCGGAACGTTTTCAGCAATTTATCTGCCTTTTGCCAGGCATCCTTTTCATCAAGACCATAAGCCATGATGGTCAGATTAATATGCTCACGCAGCGTCAATTCTTGATACAAAATTGGCATTTCTGGAATATAGGCAATTTGCTGTTTGTATGATTGATTATCATCTTTAATCGTCACGCCATTAATCTTAATGATGCCTTTTTGAGGCGTCAGTAGTCCGATAATGTGGTTAATGGTCGTTGATTTGCCGGCACCATTTAAGCCAATCAGGCCGACCAATTCACCATCGCGGACGTCAAAACTAATGTCTTTTAAAACTGGAATTTGCGAATACCCACCTACCAGGTGAGAGATTTCTAACGTCAAAATAGTCACTTCATTTCTTAGCAGTTTATTGTCAGTCATTATAACATAGTCACCCCGCACCTTTCATGAACCCTGCCAACGGATAGTGTATAATGTAACTATTAAATCGAAGGAAGGTTTTTACATGGAACATCATTACGATGACAATTGTATTTTCTGCAAAATTATCAAGGGCGATATTCCCAGTTACACGGTGTACGAGGATGACAATGTTAAAGCATTCTTGGATATTTCTCAAGGTACCCCTGGTCATACTTTAGTGATTCCTAAGACTCACGTGCCAGATCTCTTTGCATACGATGAAGAACTTGCACAAACCGTTTTTGCTAAAATCCCCGAAATTGCTCGCGCGGTTAAAGCTTTCGATCCAAAAATTACTGGTATGAATCTCCTGAATAACAATGGAACGGTCGCTTACCAATCCGTTTTCCATTCTCACTTCCACCTTGTTCCCCGTTATACGGACCAAGACGATTTCCGTATGATTTTCAAGGACAACTCAGCTAACTACGACGCGGCAAAATTAACCGCAATCGCGGACCAAATCAAAGCACAATTTTAGGAGGTTCAGTTATGAATAAGTTGCTAAAAGCGTCACTGATTGTTGGCGGAGCCGCAATCGCAACGGACCTCGCACTAAATCCAGATAAAGTTAAGAAGGTAAGTCGAAACGCTAAGGACTTGAAAGAGGACGTACATCACTGGATGGCTACCAAAGAATCAGTCACTCAAAACGTTTCTCAGCTAGAAAAAGCCGTTTCGAACGTCATGCCTGTCATTGACGATATCAATCGAGACATTGAAAAGTTCCAATTCAAGATTCAACCCTACCTTGAAAATCTCGAATCTTTTTCGTTAGATAGTGATAAGAATGTTACAGACTAATTGTGACGTTTTCGTATCCGACTTCTTGCGATTTATTTAAATCCAGGTCGGAAACTTTATTTTAAAGGTGATTGTGTTATATTAGTCAAAGGATATTCGCCCATAAAGGTGAGTAAATTATAATTTAGGATGTGTTCACACGATGAGAAAATGGTTAATTGCACTTGCTGGTGTCTTTCTCAGTTTGACGCTAGTAGCCTGTGGTAACAAAACTGTTGCCACTACTTCTGGTGGCAAGGTCACCGAGAGTGCCTACTACAGTAGCTTGAAGAAGTCTTCAAGTGGTAAGCAGGTTCTTCAACAAATGATCTTAAACAAGGTCTTGGAAAAGGACTACGGCGACAAGGTCAAGAAGAGCGCGGTTAACAAGAAATTCAACGCTTACAAGAAGCAATACGGCTCTTCATTCAAGAGTGTGCTTCAACAAAGTGGCACAACCGCTTCTGAATTAAGAAGTGAAATTCGTTCTAACCTTCTTCTTGAAGAAGCTGTTAAGGACAACACGAAGATTACAGATAAAGCTTTGAATGCCCAATTTAAGAAATTCGAACCTAAAGTTCAAGTTTCTCAAATCTTAGTTGCTAAGAAGTCAACTGCCGAAACTGTTATCGATGGTCTTAAAGACGGTAAGAGCTTCTCATCATTAGCTAAGAAGTACTCTACTGATACAACGACTAAGAACAACGGTGGTAAGATTTCAGCATTCGACAACACCGATACATCACTTGACTCAAGCTTCAAGACCGCTGCATTCAAGTTGAAGACTGGCGAATACACAACTTCACCAGTTAAGACTGATGCTGGTTACTACGTCATCAAGATGGACAAGAATCCTGGCAAGGGCACAATGAAGGAACACAAATCTGAATTAACAGATCAAATCATCCAAGCCAAGATGCAAGATAGCACAACATTACACAACGTTGTCGCTAAGGTCCTTAAGAAGGGTAACGTTAACATCAAAGATAACGACCTGAAGGATATTCTTTCAGACTACCTTTCATCATCAAGCAGCTCAAAATAATGTAAACAAAAACCGGAAAGCTTTTAGCTTTCCGGTTTTTTTGTGTCCTTATCCGTTAACCCTGCACCTTCAAAATCAAAGAAACGCCGGTTATCCATCCCAAAAATCTTCTCTGAAAATTCACCAGGTTGGGTATAATCTAAACCGGTTTGAATGGCCATAATAGAAGCATCCAATTCATCCAAATCGTGCAGAATTTCAGCTTCTAGCAGTTGCGGCCTAACAGGTGATCCATATTCCAAAAGGCCATGATGAGAAAGAATCATGTGCCGTAACAGAACCACGTCTTCAGCCGTCGGATCCAACTTAAGCGTGTCACAGGCTTCCACAATTTCACCGTCGAGCAACGAAATGTGTCCTAACAGATTTCCCTTCACCGTATACTGTGTCGTAACCGGATCAGATAATTCAACTGTTTTGCCCAAATCATGAATAATTGCAGCCGCATACAGCAATGGTGCATTGACCTTTGGATACTGGTCCGCTACTGAATGTGCCAACCTTAAAATTGAAATCGTATGATAGGCTAGCCCACCCTCGTATGCATGGTGGTTTGTCTTAGCCGCAGGGAATGTGAAAAAAGCCGACTGAAACTTGTTAATTAAGAACCGGACAATTCGATTCCATGTAGGATTGGTGATTTCAAACAGAACTTGGTTAATCTCCTCCACCATATCAGACTTTTTCATCGGCGCACGCGTTACAAACAGACCCGGATCGGTCGGCTCACCACCAGCTGGCAGTCGAAGCTGCAAAATTTTCACTTGAGCCTTACCATTATATTCTTCCCGTTTCCCCGTCAAATGGACAACTCGACCAGCTTTGAATGTCTCAATATCTTGCGCTGAAGCGTCCCAGTACATACCAACCATTTCACCGGAGGTGTCTTCAAAAGTAAATGCGATATATTGCTTATTATTCTTCGCTGTTCGAACATCAGCAGCTTTCAGTAACACAAAACTTTCCATTTTCTCGCCCAGTTGATAGGCCATCAATTGTTTCTCCATCAAGCACACCTCCAATAATTACTGTGTTAGTAAGTTAACTTGTGTGGCATCGAATGCCATTTTCACAGTTTCGCCAGCCGTAAAATAAATCACTTGATTTTGTCGACTAATTTCTTCCAACAATTTCAATGCGGTTTGACGTCTAACACCGTCAAAACTGACAAAGGCATCATCGATTAAAATAGGCATCGGCAGTTGACGTCCAATTGTTACAGCAAAGGCTAAAGCAACCGCGAGATACAACTGCTGTGCGGTTCCCTTTGATAACTCAACCACATCAAACTGTTGCTCATCAAAACGAGTGAGCCTAATCCCCTGCTCTGTGAAGTTAACTTCATTATACCTGTTTTGAGTTAAGAGTTTGAAATATGTTTTTGTTAGCGTCAAAATTTCAGGTTGTCGGTTTTGAACGGCTTGATCAACCACCTGACCAACCAGTTTAGCTGCTAACTGATTACTTAACCACTCAAATACTAAATCATTAATTTGCTCCTCTTTAGCGGCCTGTTGCTGCAAGAGCTCCTCATAGGTCGCATCTTGAGTCAGCCGAGCAACTTGCATTTTCGTCTCGGCTAACTTCAAAGTTGTCACTTGCTGCTGATCATTTAATTTGGATAGCTGAGTTGCCAACTGGTTTACTTTAGTTTGCAAAGTAGCCAGCTGGTCATATTGACCTAACTCCGAGAGAAGATCAGGCGTTAATTCGGTGTTCAGCGCAGATTGTGTGGCCCGATCTTGAACCGCCGCCTGCTGCTGATGATAATGGGTTTCAAAATCAGCCACTGAAACTTCTCGATTTTGCGCCAGTAACGCTTGCATGGCTGCTGTCTGTGTCACGATTGCGCGTTGGATTTCGGCCGAACGTTGCTGAAGAATTTTTTGATTCGTTAGAGACTCCGTATTTGTCCGCTCTTCCACCTCAACTTCATTGAGATGTCGTTTCAGATCGGCAAAAAAGGTAGCCTGTGGCATCGGTTGATTTAAAAGACTCTGCCAACGCTGTTGATAATCGGTCAATTTTTGTTCAGCTAATTTGACTTGTGTTTGGGCATTTGTGAGCTCACCTTGATTCTTTTCAAGCGTCTGCAACTTTGCTTGAATCACAAACCATTGGCTATAAGGAAATGACTGCATCTGAAACGCTGCAGAAATTTCACGTAATCGGGTTTCTGAGCCAGTTTGGTTTCCAAACGAGGTGGATCTAGGTGATTGAACGTTGCCGCCTTGGAGAACACCATATCCGATCAACCATAGGCCGACTATTGCACCAAATACCTTGACACCACCAGGCAGAAACAATAACCCTAGTAATAAAATCGCTGTCCCGGCAATTGACCAGCTATTAACATAAGAGCGTTGAGACGTAATTGATTGATTCGCAGCAACCCGACTCCGACTGGTTTGACGAGAAGGTTGCGTCTCCAATAAACGCGAGACTTCTGCCTCCGTAGCAACGTCAAACGGAATGGTATCCCCCACATCCGCGCTTAACTGTTCTTGCTCCCAGGCCAACTTTTCAACGGTCTGCTTAAAATCTGAAAGCCGTAATTGCGTCTGCAACATTTCAGGCAACTGGTCGACTAATTGCTGCCAGTTCCCCAAATTCTGTTGCTTAATCCGCATTAAACGAGATTGTGTCCCGTTTGGAGCTTGTCTCTGCTCCAAGGCGTTTAGTTGTTGCTGCAGTTGTTCTAAGGCCATTTGTAATTTAAGGAATTGTTGCCAAGTTGATTCCGTAATTTCACTTGTATGACCAGTGTCACTCAATTTTGAGCTAAGCGTATGATAACGTTCATAAGCTGGCCAGTAATTGACTAGTGATTGTAAATGCTGATGCTGATTCGTTATTTGCTGAATCGTTTCATGTGCTTCTTCAAGCTGTTTCTTCAAAGATTCAGCTAACTGCACCAAGTCTTGATAATGCCGATAATCCTGTCTCTTAACTTGAATTTTTTGACCTAATTGATGCTGATTTTCCAATTCAACCGCTATCGGTTGCTTGCGACCTCTCGGGCGATAAAGCTCATCTGAACGAGCCTTGAAGGCATCAATCATTTCGGTCAGCGTATGACTGCCCACCGTCCCTATCAGGCGAATTCGGTTAGCAATATCCTGCTGAGTAAGTTGCAACACTGCATCTAATTTGTGATCAGTTAAATTAAAGACCTCGTCATACAACGCCATATCAATCGGATTAATTAAGGTATGCAGGTCTTGATGGGGTAAATCCGTCTGAGAAGTTATATTTTTTAGCTTAAAATCTCCTCCTGCCTTTCCCGCAACCCGCGTCAATTGATACGCTGTATGATTATGTTCAAAGAAGAGTTCACCACCATATCGGGAGCTATTCTTGGGCTCATAACGATTTAGTGACGATTTACGCGTCGGAAAACCAAACAGCATATCATGAATAAACCGGGCAATCGTCGTTTTTCCTGCCTCGTTTGGGCCAACGAAGGCTTGAAACTGAGAATCAATCTCAATAGTCTGATCGACGAACTTACCATAGCCATAAATCACTAATTTGGTGATTTTCATAAATGTTGTTCCTCACTTTCCGCTCGTTCAATTTGCAGCCGATCAAGTACATTTTGGAAAAGTGCTTGTTGCGTTTGTGGATTTTGAAAATGGTCAGCAATGAAGCCTTCAGAAAAAAGGTTGTCTGCAAGTTCAGCAACAACTTCAGATTTAAAAATAGCTTGCTTGGCTCGCTCAAAGTACGCTTGATCGACATCGGCAAATGGTGTTGCAACCGGGACTGCCTGAAGTTTGATTTCATAGGGCCAATAAGCAACCTGATTGGCCAGCTTAGCCTGAATTCGTTCCAAAAATGAGCCATTCTCCAAGGCAATCAATAGTTCACTCGCCGCCTCTTTTCGACTCCGGAGTTGTAGTTTGAAAAGACTTAGCTTAGTGGTAGGCTGCTGATTCAACACGTTCAATACTTGGCCTTCCAGCTCTGCAGTCGTTTGAATGTCATCAATTGGGACATCCAATGTTCGCCAAACCACTGTATCCGTTTCGAAAAAGTCAACCCGTGGTGCTCTTGATTTGTCCATTTCAACCAGTAAAGCACCTTTTTCACCAGTCTCATTCTGATTGCGTCCCTGAGGCGTTCCTGCATAATAAGCCGGAATAGTAGGATCAAGTTGACCCGCCTTGTGAATATGTCCAAGTGCCCAATAATCAAAATTAGATTGCCGCAGGTCCCCGAGCGAAAACGGGGCGTAATGATCTTGGTCTCCTGAACTCAAGGCACCGTGGAGCAAGGCCACATTATGATCAGCGTCTGATGCCATCTGCATTTGTTGTGCGAAATCGGTACTTAACCATCTAGTGGGATAACTAAAACCCGTGATGGCTACCTGTTCACCACTAGACGTCGTTAACCGTTTAGTGCTAACGTGTGCACCAAAAATCTGAACATTTTCTGGCATTAGAAAATCAGGTTTCACTTGAGCCGAATAATCGTGGTTCCCCCAACTAATAAAGACTGGGATGCCCACCTGGTTAAGCCGTTCTAACTGTTGTGTTAAGAAAACTTGCGCTTTAACGCTTTGCGTCTCTCGATCAAACAGATCCCCCACCATAACCACGAAATCGACTGATTCGCTGATGGCTCGGTCAATAATGGCGATGACCGCCTTTTCACTAGATTCAGTAATCAGCTGCCAGATTGGTGCCGGTGCATTTTTTAAACCCAAAAATGGGCTATCAAGATGCAGATCCGCCGTATGAATAAATTTCAATTTCTCACCCCGCTAATAAAAAGGCCGAAGTTATAAAAACAACTTCGACGTTTTTCAACCACCTAACTTTAATTACGATAAAGTTCTTGAATTGGTTGTGTAATGACTTGATTTAATTGTTGAAGAAGATCGTTAACCTTTTTTTCGTGATCCATTAAGGCTTTAATTTCATCGAACTGACCAACTTTTTCAGCGATGTCATGGGCCTTCTTGATTTCATCTTCCGCTAGTTCTTCACCTTGCATTTGCTTCTTTTGCAAGGTCAATTGAATTTCTTGGAAGTCTTTGAAGATATCGTATGCGGCTTGGTTGGCCTTGATGCTAGCGTACGCATCTGATAACCCCTTAAATTCTTCTGATGCGGCCAAATCTTTTTGGATCTGTCCGGCTGTTGCCATAATGTCTGCCATGGATGCATCCTCCTATTTATTCATTAGTTTATTTTATCATTAATGCCCCAAGATGACTATGAGCCGAGAGGAATCATTCCAAAATCTGCTTAGCTCTACCCCATAAATCTTTCACTGCCTGAGCAGCTCCCGAGGCACCTTTAGCAACCGAATCCCCAACATCGGACGCACTCTTAGAGATACTATCCCAAAGGCTACTTGAGTCATTTTTACCACTCTTCGCTATCGTTGCCGCATCCTGGGTATTGAAGGCTGTGTTGTTTGTATAAGGAAGAATCGCCTGCATCTCATTCTTAAAGAGCGGTGCGACCCCGGTGGTACTGATATTCTCTAGGTGATCGGTCTTGGTTGTATTATCGAACCCTTCCCAGGTGGCCACCACAATATCGGGGGTATAGCCAACAATCCATTTATCTCGAGTGGCATCGCTAGAAGAAATGCCATCCGCTTCAGTACTACCCGTTTTACCGGCAACAGTATAGCCGTACGGTTTAGCACTCGCACCACTCCCGCTGTTGAAGACAACCATCATCATGCTGGTCATCGTCTTAGCTACTTTCTTGGTCATGATCCGTTTAGTTGAAACGTCAGGTGAATCCACCACCACTTTGCCAGATGCATCAACAATCTTGGTAATGTAGTGGGCCTGAGTGACTTGACCGCCATTTGCAAACGCCGTATAAGCTGCGGCCAATTGCTGTGGTGAAACCCCGGTGTTAAGACCACCGAGGGCTAAAGCCAAGTTTTTATCCTTCTTAGTAACCGGGATACCAAAGTTCTTGACTGATTCGTACCCTTTATTAACGCCAATCTTATTTAAAAGCCAAACAGCCGGGATGTTCAGACTTTGAGATAAAGCTTCATACATCGGCACCTTGTCTTGGTAGACCCCGCCATAGTTCTTAGGGGCGTACTTATTTGTCCCAAAGGTCTGCTTCTTATCACTTAATTGAGAATCATAGAAATAGCCCTGTTGCAAGGCTGGCGTGTAAACAGCTAGCGGTTTCATCGTTGATCCGGGCTGACGTCGCATTTGCGTTGCTCGGTTATAGCCTCGGAAAACATGTTTGCCCCGACCACCCACTACTGCCATGACGCCACCATCTGACGGATTCAGCGCAATCGACGCAGCTTGAACCTTAGTTCCATCAGTAGAATTAGCTGGGAATAGGTACGGATTCTTAAACTGCGTTTGCATTTGCTTTTGATAGTTTTGATCTAAATTCGTGTAAATCTTGTAACCACGGTTCATAATTTCTGATTCCGTCAGACCGTACTTATTGATTGCTTCGTCAATGACGGCATCAAAATAATAAGGATAACGATACGAACTCTTATACGTGTATCCATCTACGGTTGTCATTGCCGTCGCTTGATAAGTGGTCGTCTGAGCTGCGGTCAGCTTACCGGTTTCTTTCATAAGACCAAGCACAACATTTCGTCGTTGTTTGGAGGCTTGAGGGTGATCAATCGGATTATAAGCACTAGGCGACGTTAACATTCCTGCTAAAGTCGCTGATTCTGGAACGGTTAACTGACTCGCCGACTTGCCAAAATACTTTTCTGCCGCATCCTGAACACTCCAAATACCATTGCCAAAATAAGCGTTGTTCAGGTACATCGACAAAATATCTTTCTTGGAATAGACATTTTCCACTTCGACCGCTAAGAAAAGTTCCTTGGCCTTCCGCGTGAAGCTTTGCTCTTGAGACAAGAAAGCATTCTTCACCAGTTGCTGGGTCAGCGTACTTCCCCCACCGCTAATGAAATCGCGACCTAATAATTTATTTTTGCTGTACAAGTAAAAGGCCCGCAAAATTCCCTTGATTGAGAAGCCATATTCATGGTAGAAATTGCGATCTTCAGTTGAAATAACGGCATTTTGCACGTTAACTGATATTTTATCTAAACTAACATATGTCCCTTTTTGGGAGAGTAACGTCCCCGCTTTTTTCCCCGCGTTATCGTAAACCACCGTTGGCTGTTCCAATGCCGCTTTTAAATTCTCGACATCGGCCGTTTTGGCTTGGTAAGTCAAAATACCACTCACTAGTAAAACAACTGCTAGAATTGCTGCAATTAGCACTCTGGTTAGTTGGAATCGATACCAAATTTTTTTGAGCCAACTATTAAACGGCGCCATCGCTTTTCGAACCGTTGCGAGAAACTCCCTAAATCCACTCTTTCTCATGTTGATTGCATTTCCTCGTTTACTAAAATAATAGTTTTATTGTAGCATACCGGCTTTTCAGGACCATCCAGTTAATAAAAACATATCATAAATTTTACGAACCCTTAAAAACAAAAAAATCGAGGAAGCTTAAACTTTCTCGACATTAATTCTAGTTAATGGACAATATCTGGATTCATATTATCTGCGATTTGTTCGTTTAGTGTTTTAGCCACCTCTTCAGATGGACTAATAATGAAAATTGTATCGTGACCTGCTAAGGTACCGGCGATTTCAGGCATATCTAAATCATCGAAAATGGCCGCCAATAGATTACCATTACTAGGTAACGTTCTGACGATATTAATAAATTCAACCCGGGTTAACCCTGTGACCACTTCGTTAATTGTTTCTCTAAGGTGTTCCTTTTCACTCTTATTACCAGCCTTAAAAATCGTATAACGCAAGTTGCCTTGTCCGTCCTGGGCTTTAACAATTTGCATCTCCCTAATATCACGCGAGATGGTTGCTTGGGTTGCTTTAATCCCCGTGTCCTCAAGGCGAACCATTAAGTCTTCTTGTGTTCCAATCGGATATTGATTAATCAGCTGTTCAATTCTCGCTTGGCGAATACTCTTCTTCATCACGCTACCCCCTTATGACATAAATCGCCTTTATTATAACAAAATTAGAGAATATAAGCGAATTTATTTTGAATATTTATTAAAACTAATCGGGTTCGTGATTCTTTCGTACCGTTTTCATGAACATTTGCTGAATAAAAATACCCCCGAGGACAAATGCCATCGAGGGTAAATCTTAATCTATTATCATTTAACTACATTTGGTCTGGCGCTTTAACACCTAACAGACGAAGGGATTCCTTCAAAACAATTGAAACACTCTTAACGAGGGCCAAACGAGCTGACTTTTGATCGTCTTCTTCAAGAATCTTTGAGTGCGCATAGTACTTGTTAAACGTCTTAGCAAGACGAATTGAGTACTTGGCGATGTCTGATGGCTCAAATTCTTCTCTAGCTTGGATAACCGTTGCTGGGAAGTCTGCAAGCGTCTTGATTGTATCCCAAGCTTCAGGATCCGTCATAATGGTCTCGTCAGCGCTAACTTCAGTTGCACCGGCTTTTCTCAAAAGACTTTCGGCACGGGCATGTGAGTATTGAACATAAGGTCCAGTCTCACCTTCAAAACGAAGTTGATCGGCTAAGTTAAAGTCGATACTGTTCGTCCGTTCGTTCTTCAAATCACCAAAGACAATGGCACCAACACCAACTTCTTTGGCAACCTCATCCTTGTTTGGTAAGTCTGGGTTCTTCTCTGAAATTTGTTTTTTGGCCATTTCGATGGATTCGTCAAGCACTTCATCAAGAAGAATAATCCGACCTGAACGAGTTGAAAGCTTCTTGCCGTCAACCGTGATCAAACCAAATGGAATGTAGTGCAAGTTTTCGGCTGATGGTAAGCCCATTTCAAGTAAAACAGCCTTCAATTGTGCAAAGTAGTAAGCTTGTTCTGAACCAACCACGTAAAGGTTCAAAGCTGGGTGGTAGGTCTTGTCACGATGAATTGCCGTTGCAATATCACGGGTGATGTATAGTGAAGCACCATCACTCTTTAAGATTAAGGCTGGGTTCAAGTCGTACTTTTCAAGATCAACCACTTGAGCACCTTGAGATTCATGCATCAAGCCTTTTTTGTTTAACCAGTCGATACCTTCTTGCATCTTATCGTTGTAGAAAGCTTCACCATTGTAAGTGTCAAATTCAACACCCAACTTTTCATAAACGGCGTTAAATGATTTCAATGATTCTTCACGGAACCATGACCAAAGTCTCGTTGCTTCGGCGTCGCCTTCTTCAAGCTTCTTGAACCATTCACGAGCTTCATCATCTAATTCAGGATGCTCAACGTCTTCCTTGTGGAAACGAACATAGTAGTCCACCAAATGTTTGATTGGATCTTTCTTAACGTCTTCTTCATTACCCCACATCTTGTAAGCAACGATTAACTTACCAAATTGGGTTCCCCAGTCACCTAAGTGATTATCTTTAATTGGGTTGTAACCATTCTTCTTCAAAATGTTAGCAATTGAATTCCCAATAACAGTTGAACGTAAGTGTCCCATTGACATTGGCTTAGCAATGTTTGGTGAGGACATATCAATTGGCACGTTGCCACCCTTACCAAGATTGTTGCTTCCGTATTCAGAGCCATCAGTTAAAACTTGATGCAAAATATCTGCACTGAAAACGGCCTTGTCCAAGAAGAAGTTAAGGTATGGGCCAACCGATTCAACTTTTTCAAATTGTGATTGGTCAATCTTTTCAAGTAATTCCGTTGCGATTTGTTGTGGTGCCTTTTTTAATACCTTAGCCAATGCAAAAGCTGGAAAGGCAAAATCACCCATTTTTGAATCCTTTGGACGTTCGATTTTGTTGTAAACGTCTTCTGTACTTAAAGCGCCGTCAATGGCACTCGATAATGCTGCTGCAACTTGCTGTTTGTAATCCATATCAATACCTCCAGTATTCAACCTAAGTTCATTATAACAGTGATAAAAATGAATAAAAAAAATCCCTCACAAAATTTACTTTGCAAGAGACGAGAAAACCCGCGGTACCACTCTAATTGATAGTTAATCCACTTAATATCTAATTGTAAATTCTAAAAAGCGCGGTTCATCAGTGCCCTTCCTTGGCTTTCACCGTCCCAAGGTCGCTACATCAATGGCTAACTGACTACTCCTCTTTTATCTTCGAATTAGAATCCAGTCGTAAAATCCTGCATTCTAAGCGGGTGACGGGAATCGAACCCGCGACACAAGCTTGGGAAGCTTGAATTTTACCACTAAACTACACCCGCAATAACAGAAATTACTATACCACACTTTTGGTGGTTTTGTCAGTAATCTCTGGTTGAAATTGCAGAAAAGCTGGATTTTTAAGCATCCATTTTAGCATCTTCAACTGGTACTTCAGGTGATGCTTTGAGTAACTTAGTTACCTTTTTACTAACAACAGCGCGTTCATTAAAATCGGTCACTGTCACACGATCTTCTGGATCGTACTTATCGATATGGACCAACACTGTATTCTCATAGACCTTTTCAATTGTACCTTCAAAGTCGTGTTCCAATGAATTAAATTTTTGCGCCTTAACGTAATCCCCTAATTTAAGTTCTGCCATAATCGGTCACCCACGCTTTCTCGTTTTCAAGATATTATCAAAGTCTCTTTGTGAATTCAAGGCAAAATTTGCAAAAATATTCGATAAAATATGATTGCTTATCCAATCCATCATCGATTCTATTAGGCTAATGCGCAAAAATACGATATAATCAGCTTCAAATGGGGCATTATTAATTTGGAGGGATAATTATGATAACCAAAAAATGGCAACTTATTCTTGGTGGACTCACACTAGTTGGCCTGGCAACTAGCACAGGCCAATCGGCAGAAGCAAGTAGTGCTGTCAACAACTACATCAGTTCACAGGGCTACCAAAACGCTAGCATTACTAAATCCATCTGGAGTGGGTTTCCAAAAAATAGCTATCGCAATGGCAAGCCTGAGGGTGTGGTTGTGCACGAAACGGCCAACCCAAATTCAACTATCTATAACGAAATTGCTTATATGAAATCAAATTACCAAAATGCATTTGTACATACATTTATCGATTCTACGAACATCATTAACATCGCGAATCCAGCTTATCTAAGCTGGGGATCCGGACCAGTCGCCAATGCTCGCTTTGTTCAATTTGAACAAGTTGAAGTTCATTCTAAATCTGCATTTGCTCGTGAGGTTAACAACGCGGCTTATTATACCGCCTACACGTTGCAGCAGTATGGTTTAACTCCTAGTCGTGGAACTGCTAAAGGTGGCACAGTTTACTCTCACCACGATGTCAGTACCTATCTAGGTGGTACAGATCACACCGATCCTGACGGTTATTGGGCAAGTGCAGGAAAGAACTATTTCGGTCAAGCTTACACAATGACTGATTTTATGAGTTTAGTGAATACGAAATACAGTGCTTTGGGTGGTCCGTCAACCACAACTGAAACCACTCCACCGGCTACTGCCCCAACTGTTACTAAGCCAGCCGGGAAAGTGACCTACTACCATGGTTCAAATAATGAAACTGCCATTTTAAAATCAAACTACACTAAATATTCCGTCTATAACCACGTTAAAGGCACCAGTAACGCCGTTAAGATTGGTTGGCAGGCACTGACTGATGATTATGCCGGCCGTATGGTTTACGTCGACAGTCGCGGTGTTAAGAGCGCTGGCTGGTCAGGGACCTGGTACCGAATTCGATTCAGTAAATTAGCAACCGCACCCAAGTATTGGGTTTACTCTGGTACCATCAGTTTCCCAACCATCAAATATGCCAAGGCTAGCGGAACAGTGAAATTGGCCCAAAACAGCACACCACTTTATAACCACGTGCTAAATTCTCGTTTCTTATCCAAAAAGGTCAGTTCTAGCAATAGCTATCCAAAAACAAAATTCAAAATTAATCAAAATGCTACCATAAACAATAAACTTTGGTACCGAATTATCAGTGGGAAAACTACTTACTGGATACCATCAACTGGAATTACCAAATAACTAAAAAAGAATCGCCAATTGGCGATTCTTTTTGTTTACTTTTGTTCCTTTAAGGCTAATTCAAGTGTTCTATCCACTAAAACTGACTGCGCATCAATGATGTTAAGCCCTTCAATTGGTTCACGTTCTTGTGCCAATGATAACTCAGTACAGCCTAAGATCACGACATCACAATTCATTTCATCAAACATTTGCTGAACAAACTCATGATAAAGGTTACGATCAACGATGTCTTGATCCTTGATGTCATCATAAATCAATTCATTCGTTTTTTCTTGAATCTCTTTGGAAGGTCGTACAAATTCGTATCCAGCTGATTCAATTTCTTCATCATAAATATGATCCGCAATAGTGCCACGAGTCGCAACGATTCCTACTCGTTTGGCATCCGGATATTGAGCCTGAATTTCTTTAACAGCCTCCCGTGGCATATGCAAAATTGGGGCATTTGCTGTAGCTTGTAGCTCTTCAAAGAAATAATGAGCCGTATTACATGGTATCGTGTAAAAGTCCGGATTCATGGCATTTAACTGCTCAATATCCTCTTGCAATGGCAATAGAGGACTTGGCTTACTGTGGTCTAAAATATAGTCAGACCGATCAGGTACCGTCGCATGATTAATGAGCACGTAGTCCAAATAATCTTGGTCTTGATGTGCCGGTGTCCGTTGGTTTAACTGATGAATATAGCTTTCCGTGGCCATGGTTCCCATGCCACCTAAAATAGTAAAAAACTTTTTCAATAGTTCTACCCCTTATTTTCGGCGAAGTAACGGTCAAAATTCTTGGCGTAAATGTGATTCATCCACTTATTTAACAGCCAACGTTTCGGATTCATATCCTTAGAATAGGCAAAGGTCGTTCCAAACTGCTTTCGATTGATCAAATCAACTGCAATTGCTTTTTCCTCATTGTCCCGGGCGTACTTCTTAAAGACACGAGCGGGAACGCCAAGCCACAACTGGCGTTTAGATTCATCACGATTTCCGTAGACAGTCTCTTGATTCTCCAACTGACCAGTAACGTAGTCTTGAACGACCCAATCTGCTAAATTGTAACCATTTAGCGTGACGAAGAAACTACTACGTCCCTGACGCAGGTTAATTTCGAACAACTTGAATGTTTGGTCACGCGAATCATACTTCATATCGAAGTTTGCGTAGCCAGTAAACTGAATGGCTTCCAAGAAGGCTTGAATTTGATCATAAACGGCTTGGTTATACTCGGGTAAAATTGCCACGTAGTTCCCAATAGCTGATGGTGAAGGATCTTCCAGCAATGGATGGCCTAGGCACATCATTTTCACATGATGATTTTGATCCACATAGGCGTTCAAAACACGCATGTTACTATCGTCCCCAGGAATAAAGTCTTGCAAGATAAAATCAGACTTGTATCCATTCGTGTAAGCTAAGTCAACAATCCGGTCAAACTCTTCACGACTTTGAATCCGGAACGCCTTTTTCCGACCTTCGAAATGCACATCTAGCCACTCCACACTGTTAGCAGGCTTAAGTGCTACCGGATAGTCGAATGGTTGTTCAATACGCCCTCCTTCATCGTGCATTTGTTTCGTCACGATACTGGTCTTAGGATAAGGCAGGTTGTATTGATCACAAATTTTGTAGAAGTTTTCTTTGTTGTTCAATTGCTTCAACAAATCAAAATCAATATAAGGACAAACAAACGTATCTGACAATTCAGCTTTATGCTTTGAAATTAGTTCTGCATAGCCATCCCCACATCCAATCAGAATAACCGGTTCATCATGGTCAGCATAACACTTTTTGATTTCCCGCATTGATTCGATCCAGACGGGATCCTCATCGAAGCCATCGATTAACTCTAAATCAACGACTTTAGTAAAACGAGTTGGCGCTAATTGAATACTAGCAAACGCCTTAACTGGCTTGCCATACAATTCATAGAATGAGCGCGCCATCCCATAAACGTTAAAATCACTTCCCAACAGAATGGGCGTGAATTGGACATCTGTTTTCGTTTCGGTTGTCATCATTCAATCTCCTCAACAATAGTTTTTGCAACGGTCACATCGGATGGGTATGGCGTATCAACGCCCTTCACCTTTTGGTAGGGGTCTTCACCCTTCCCTGCGATAACCACGATATCGTCATTGGAACTAGATTCAATGGCCTCGCGAATCGCACTAATTCGATCCATATTGAAATGAACCGTCACTTTTTCGTGATCAATGTGCTGATCAATGGCATCCGCAATCGCTTTTGGATCCTCAAATCCAGGATCATCTGCGGTTAAATAAGCCACATCAGCTTCTTCAGAAAGGGCTTTACCAAAGCCTTCCCGCCGCGAGATACCTTTGTCACCGGCACTACCAACGACCGCAATCACTTCTCCGGCATCCGTCTGCTTCTTCAAGAAGGCAAGTAACGCCCGCATGCTGGCGTAATTATGTGCGTAGTCAATATAAATTGTGCCATGATGCTTGGTTTTGATGTACTCCATCCGACCAGGAACGTGAATATCGGGTAATGCTGTTTGGGCTGCTGCCTGATTAGCACCCGCTAACCCAGCTGCAATAATAGCACTTGTTGCATTACCTTCGTTATAATCACCAGGAATGTGAACCGTATAATTGGCCGCCACTCCCAGTGCCTGGGCTTTTTCAGTTCTGGCGTTCAGGGCAAATTCACTACCATGTAGCGACTCCGCTTGATTTTCAATTTCAAAATCAATGGTCACGTCACTTGGTACCTGGGCACCTTTTTTAGAAAATAGATAAATTGATTCCGGTTGTGTAGTCGCTTTTGCTGCACCATAAACATCAGCAAAATGTGCCGTTTCAGCATTAATCACACATCGCTTGGCATTAACTAAGAGCTGTTCCTTACAGTGCAAATAATCTGCAAAGGTTGGATGCTCGTTTCGGCCGACATGGTCCGGTGTGATATTGAGAAAAACTCCGACATCAAATTTTAAACCAAAAACGCGATTACGCTTATAAGCTTGTGACGAAACTTCCATCACTAAATGAGTCATCCCATTTGTCACTGCCGTGCGCATATCATGAAACAGATCGAGCGACTCTGGCGTCGTGAGATTTGATTTAAAGTGTTGATCTGGTTGTGAGCCCACAAACCGATCAATCGTCGAAAATAACGCCGTCTTTTCATCGGTACTCGTTTGCAAAATGCCCCGAGTAAAGTATGCCGAGGTGGTCTTTCCCTTGGTTCCGGTAATCCCAACGATAAACAAATCATTTTGCGGATAATCATAAAAGGCAGCACCCACTAAAGACATGGCTTTTTGAATGTCAGTCACGATGATTGCACTCAAGCCGTCCCCTTCGGCGTAGCTTTGCTCAGCCACGTAAGCCGTTGCCCCCTGATTGCGGGCACTTGTTAGATATACCGGTTTAAAATTTCCCTTACAGAAAAAAAGTGTATCAGCCGTTACCTGACGGGAATCATAAGTCACAGCTTTGAATGCTTGATCTGTATCCTTTGCCAGCGTCACAGATTTCAACAAATGGTGCTCTTTAAGTAACACGATTGTTTCCCTAATGCCGAGTGACATAAAACATTCATCTCCAACTAATCATTTAGGTTTATTATTTCACGAATATGTAAAAAAGGAAACTGGGTTAGCAAACTGACAGCAAAACTTAAGCTAAACAGGTCAGTTTCAGGACTCAGTTTCCTTTTGTGAATTTAAACGACGGTACGGTGAACCTTTGATAAAGTATCTGCAGTCGTATCTTCTGGGAAGTAGACTTGGTACCAAAGAATGAACGTGTAAATCGTAAAGATCTTTTGCATGCTTGATTTACCGTTAATGTGTTCTTGTAAGATGTGCATCAAAGCATCGGTATCAAAGAATTTTTGAGCAACGTCTGAGGCAAAGGCTTCTTCAATTCGCTTACGATACTTGTCTTCCTTAATCCAACTTGCAATTGGTGATGGGAAGCCTAATTTTTCCTTCTTAGCAACTCGCTCTGGTAATTCTGCTAAAGCGGCTGTCCGAAGTGAAATTTTAGTTTCAGTACCTTGAATTCGCGTTTTAGTTGGCATTGTTGAAGCGAACTTAGCCACTTCTTTATCCACCAATGGTGTCCGAACTTCAAGTGAGTTCGACATACTCATTCGATCAGCCTTATGCAAAATATCATATGGCAACCAAGTGTTGATATCGAAGTATTGCATTTGAGTAATCTCATCCTTATCCTTCACATCGTCAAAGATATGTTGGGTATACTCAGCCGTATCCTTGTTCAAAGCTTTGTTCTTTAAGATTTGATCCCGTTCATGTTCGTTAAAGACGTAGTTCACCCGGTAATAACGTTCACTAAGTGGTTGCGCCCCACGCGTCAAGAACCGTTTACCGTGGAAACGAGGTAAGTTTTCAACAGCCTTAGCAAGTCCCTTACGGATTAGCTTTGGTACTAGCTTTTGGTAGCGCTCAAATGGCACAGCCTCTAAGTACGTGTTGTAGCCACCGAAGAACTCATCGGCTCCTTCACCAGACAGTGCAACCTTGACGCTCTTACGAGTGCCTTTTGATAAGAAGAAGAGTTGCATTGCGGATGGGTTTGAAAGTGGTTCGTCCATGTAGTACATGATCGTTGGCAGGATGTCAAAGTAGTCATCCCCCGTAATCGTGAGTGGCGTGTTTTTTTGCTTAATTTCTTTGGCAAATTCAGTCGACCAGCTCAACTCACTGTACTTAGAGTTATTGAATCCAAGTGAAAATGATTGAATTGGCTTCAACTTAGCGGCTTCATTCAAGACGTAACTTGAATCAATCCCACTTGAAAGGAAGCTTCCAACCTCAACGTCGGCAATCATGTGAGCTTTCACTGAATCATCAACGATGCCGCGGATCTTCTTGGCATCTTCTTCAATGGTTTGTGAGTTATCAATGTGGTCGTAGTTAAACTTATAGTACGTGTGGGTTTCTGTCTGACCATCCTTGTGAAAGAAGTATTGGCCTGGCAGTAATTTGAAGACGTTTTTGAACATCGTTTCTTTTGATGGAATAAATTCAAAGCTCAAATGAACTGGTAAAAGACTCTCGTTGAACTCCTTAACGAACTTAGGATGTTCAAGGAAGCCCTTAATTTCAGAAGCCCAAAGGAAAGTATCACCATCGTCATAGTAGTAGAGTGGCTTGATACCAAAGTGATCACGCGCACCGAACACTTCTTTGGTGGCTTTGTCGTAAATAACAAAGGCATACATCCCGCGGAGCTTCTGTAACAAATCTGGGCCCCAGGCATCGTAACCATGAATCAAGACTTCTGAATCCACTTCAGTTTGGAATTCGTAACCGAGTTCGATTAATTCTTTTCTAATATCTTGGTAGTTATAAATTTCACCGTTAAACGTGAGGACCTTGGTCTGATCCCGGTTATACATTGGTTGCTTACCATGAGCCAAATCAATGATTGAAAGACGACGGAAGCCCATAACGGCACCCTCATCGCTAAAGTAAGCATCGTCATCTGGACCACGATGCTTAATCCGATCTGCCATGTTAATAATCGTGTCGCTTGGGACATCTTTTTGGTTAACGTAACCAACAAATCCACACATGCTTTTATCCCCTTTAGTTCTTATAAATAATCTATTTTAATTACACAACAGAAATATACTATCAAATTTGTTTGGCTATTACTAGCAACATAACGCTTTTTTAAGCTTTCTTCACTCTTGGAAACTCAATTCATCATGATCCAAGATTTTGATGTTGCGTCGACCACTCTGCTTAATTAAATTTTCCGCTTCAAACTCTCGGAGTTTCCGTGATAAAGATTCCGGCGTAATACCTAAGTATGAGGCCAGATCTTTCTTGGTCAGCGGTAGTTCGAAATATTCACCATTTTGCCCCTCTGCTTCGAGCAAATAATTGGCCAACCGTTCGGCAGCACTTTCAGTCGTCAATGAAGCTGAGCGGCGTTCACTATCTTCGAGACGCTTAGACATCTCGGCTAACAGTGCAATCGCGGTCGAAGGATATTGACTCAGCAAATCAATCATATCCTGGTGCTTAATGGCACAATAATGTGTCGGCACCACTGTTTCAGCAAACGATTCGTGCACACTCACGCTAAAAAGTTGGTGTTCACCAATGACTTCACCAGTCGTTACCACTTTCAAAAGCTGCTCCTTACCGGACTCACCCACGCGAGTCATTCGAACTTGCCCATGGTGAATAATGTACAGTGTTCCTGAAGATTCACCTGCTCGATACAAAAATTCGCCTTTCTCAGCCGTTTTCATTTCGATTAATTCAGCAACCTGCCCAGTCTGTTCTTCATCCAGCCCCTGAAAAATAGGCACTAATTTTACGCAGCGTTTTCGTTCTTCAAAACTATCGTCCATGTGCATTTCAATTGCCTCCTTCGACCGTCATCCAACGGTTCATTATATCAAATAATTGCATCTTTAATGACAACCTATTTTCGTCGGTGGAACTTCAAAATCATTAGTAACCAAATGATGAAGACCGCGGATAAGATGATAATGAACACCCAGGCGTTCGCCCATTTTTCAAAGGGTAAGTGGACATTCATCCCGTAAAAGCCGGTCAAAATCGTTGGAACGGCCATGGTAAGTGACCAAATCGTCAAAATTTCCATGATATCATTCAGATTATTATTAACGACACTATTAAATGTGTCAGAAATTCGCTCAACGACCTGCGTTTCAATTTCAATCATTCGCTGCACCTGCTCTGATTCGATGTGCACATCTTCAATGCCGTCCATCCGATCATCATCACCAGTTTTGCCAAAGTGAGTTGAGCCTAATTTATTTAATAAGTCGAGGTTAAGCTGGACCGCACTCGAGAAGAACGTTAACGTCTGTCGCAAGTACGATAGCGCAATTAAATCTTTATTTTTAGCATTTTTGCTAAGCACCTTGTCCATTTGGTTTCGCTGACGGGTAATCAGGCGCATGACGGGAATATAGCTATCCATCATCGCAAACATAGCCTCCAAAATAAACAAGTCTGCGCGTTTAGTGGTGGAGTCTCGGCCCACTTGTTGGAAAATAGTATTCACTTCCTCAAGTCGGCTCTCATTAAACGTAAATAGGTTGCCACTATGCATTAAAAAGCTGACTGGCCGCGTAATATATTTTAGTTTGGTTTGATCCAGAATGTAGGGCACGTGAAGCGTAATTAATTCATTGTCCGTGTCATCATCGTAAACATAGTGCGGACTTTCATCTTTATCAGTAACGTAGGTAATCATTTCCTCTGTCAGCCCATATTGTTCGGCCAGCGCAGTTCGTTCCTCATCCGTTAAAGCTTCGGTTTCAACCCAATTAAAATCGTTAAATGACTTATCTGTTCGAATCATTGCGACTACTCCTCAACTCTTTTTTATCATTATCATGCTAACTGAGACTGATTACAACGGTTCAAACGTCAAAAAAATGCCGAACGCATTGTTCGACATTGTCACAATCATTATTTATCGACAACTGTAAATCGTTGACGAAGGTGCTTAGGATGTTCAATTTCATCTACAATGGCAACCGCAACATTTCCAGTTGTCACCACTGATTCACCTTCAGTATTTTGCATCAGCTGATCGGTCCCCATCACGTATTCAGTTGCTGGCCCTACTTTGAAGTTCCCTTGTGGTGAAATGGCTGTCCAGTTAACATTATCAATCCAAGTCAGAAAATCATACTCGTGAACTTGTTGTAAAGGTGTCTCAATCCAAGGGGCGTTCGCATTGTTAGCTAGAATAGCTTTTAGCAGACGGTTACCACTTGGATCTTTCAGTGAGGCGGCACCTAAAATAAAGAAGAGTGTGGTGTGTTTATTTCCTCGAAATAGTCGAATTAATTTGGCAGCAAGATCCAAATGCTCGTATGCCTTTGGCGATCTGAAGGCATCAATCACGTAGTCAAAACCCGCTAAATCAGCTTGGCTGAGGCTAAAAGCATCCTTTTCCAAAATTTTTGCTTCATGACCTAATACTTCAACTGCTTTTTCACGATCTCGTACAATGGCTGTCACATCATGTCCTCGACGGACCGCCTCTTCAAAGATTGCTTTCCCTGCATTGCCAGTTGCACCGATAATACCGATTTCCATGTTCGCTCATCCCTTCTATCTCAATCTACTTCACAATGGTATCATGCTTTCACCATATTTCTTAACGGAAAGCTCACTAGTTTCTTATTAAATATTTTGAAGGACTTTCGTTCAATTACTTTCGCTTAGTATGTTATAATGCAAGCGTATTCAAATTACGGGGAGAATATGACTATGTTTAAGAAGCTAACCAAGTCACTCGTTATGGCTGTTGCAGCTTTGACTTTAGGGAGTAGTTTTGGGGCCGTTGCCCAGCTATGGTGAACGATAATCACGTTCAGACTGCTGAAGCTGCAACAAAGAAGAAACAAACCGTCTACTTAGGAAAAGTGAAGAAGGCGCGTGTTATTTACCGTTTCGATTTAAAAAAGAATACGGCTAAAAAGTATGGCACCGTCAACAAGGGGCAATACGTTGCTGCCACATACAATAAAAGCTTAGGTGGTTGGATTATCACCATTTATAAAAGCAAAAAGGTGAAAACAACTAGTAAGGTCATTTTCGCAGTAAGCGGTAAATCTGCAACTTGGTTCAAAAAAGTCAAAACTTATAAAGTCTAAAAAAAGTCCAGATCAGCTGATCTGGACTTTTTCATTACTCACCTGCTGCGTCTGTAGCAGGTGCTTTTTTATTTTTCAACAGTTCACCAATCGCTGGTAACTGCCCCATCGTATCTGCCGTTTTATTTGGTAGCACAATGGTGTTGGCCGGCGACTTAGCTAGTTCTTCAAATGCCTTTGTATTCAAGTCAACGAAGTAGTTGCCATCAACCACTCGTAACGCATCGTTCACCGTTTGAATTCGAACCGCTTCGGCTTCAGCTTCAATTTTAACTGAAGTTGCTTTTGCTTGTGCCCGAGTGACCATAGCTTCGTTTTCGGCCTTGTTAGTTTCAAGTAAGGCACGGTTGTTAGCCTCATTTTCCAAGGTGATAGAACGACTCTTACCTTCAGCGGTCGCAATCGTTGCATCACGTTCACGGGTAGCTTGTAGTAATCGATTCATCGAATTCTGGATGTCTTGGGATGGATTAACTGAATCAATGTTAATTCGGTCAACATTCAAACCGTAGCCAGCAGTCACGGACGAGATTTCTTTGAACAAAGCAGCGTTGATTTCTTGTGTTCCGTTCAGCACTTCATTCAATTCCTTATTACCAATGATGCCTCGAAGCGATGCCCGTGTATCTTGAACCATTGAGCGAACCGAGTTTTCATTTTTAAAGACGAAATCGGAAATATTGGTCACGTGAAATTTAAGCGAAATTTTCACTGAGATTTCAGCGTTATCCTTAGTGATCACAATTTGCTGATCTAAATCAAGTGGTGTCTGAGCTGTACTAACAGTCACAATTTTGGAAATAAACGGTTTGATAAAATGTAACCCTGGATTCAACGTTTTTTCGTACTTACCAAGTGTCATGACAACCCCAACATTGGGCTGAACCACGATTCGAATGGAAAATACCAAACACACAATGACTAAAACTAAAATCAAAATACTAATAATTAACAAAATCAACACGCCCCTATCTTATTCTGTTCGACTCAAATCAGTGACCTTCATCCGATTACCACTGACGTTTGTTGCTCTCATACCAAATTCATAACTCGCTTCATCACCATCTTCGGTGCTTTCGTCCCCCGCATATGCGCTAAACGTAAATTCTAGTTTGTTAATTGACTTAATTGATGGTAATTTCTTCAAAAATACGTAAACGTACTCCGAACGGCTCTTATCGTTAGGAATACCACCATCGATATAAGTACTCTTGTAGTGCGAATCATAGGCTTTACCGAAGTTCGTCTTCACAGTCATCTGTGATGGATAATAATTGTTATCATACTTTCCAGTCTTGATGTTGATGTGAAAAACTAATAGGCCACCAGTCGTCTCTTCGCCACTCCCCACTTCAAACTTTTGCTGAGGAATCTTCACAATCCATGCATTCTCAATTGTTGCTCGCGAATCAAGCCACTTTTCACTCTGCCAGTTCAAAGCAAGTTTGCGAATACCGGTAATTTTCGGCTTCACATCATAATTAACTTCCAGCGTTCTAGAACTTGGATCAAACTTGTTTGAAGAGGCCCGGCTAGCGCCACCTCGTTCATTTAAGGCATCCGTAAAATCAGCTACGGGTTTAATACCGTTATGAGGTGCAACCTTTCCATCGTCAGAATCTGTATCGATGGTAATCTTCCTAGTTGAACTCGATTCTTGTGTTTCTGCCCGTTTTTCCCGCGCAGACTGAATCCCATGACTCACGACATTGCCCAGTGCTAGCACGACCAGAACGGCAATCACGCCACCGACTAGCCACCAAATCCAGTTTCGTTTAGGTGTTGGATTAGGCGTTTGATTCGTTGTTCCCATGGCTTGATTATAGAGCGAATCTTCCACGGTAGGTTCCGGTTTAATCGGCTCACCGAGACTAAATTCACCAACTCCCTGAGTTTCAGCAACCTGACTACTAATTAAGTCTGAGCCACCCGGACTGACCATCGGGTTAGGATCAGGAACCGGATCAGATGCTCCCTTTAGGCCAACGTAAAATGCCATTTGCGTCATGATAACGTACGGTGTTAGCCACAGAAAACCGATTCCCAATGTTAGTGTTGCCAGTAGTAACCAGCCTATAAAACTTAATTGAAGTAAAAATAACCGCCACTTGTTGCCATTCATCAATTGTCGACTTTGCGTGATACAGTCCAAAGCACTAATCTTTGTAGGATCTTCCCCGTGATTCAAACGGTCAAAATAGACATTTAAGCTTTGTGCATATGAAAAACTCTTAATAATTCCTGGAATATAAAACAGTAATGCCCACAGTCCTGTGAATAAGCCAATCAAAAATTGAAGTTTGAATAACCCCCAAGCGTACTTGGCTGCTAGGGGAAACGCATCTAGAACTCTAGGTACTTTTTTTAACGTGTACCAATTAAAATAAACAAAATTGAGCGCCAAGGTCACCATTTGACTAATCACCATCCAACATAGATAGACGACGATTAGTAAAAAGGCGAGCCCCCCCTACCCGTGTGAAATAAATGGCTGCCGACAAAATACCATAAACAACCGAACCCGAAAATGAGACTAATAAAAAAGTAACCAACATCAGCAGCGCTGCTAGCCCCCAATGACCGGCCAGCGTCTGCCTGGCCTTTTCACGATACGACGCGAATGTCCCCTTTTGCATTTTTGTTCCTCCCCAAATAATAGTTTAGTTATCCCATTATAACTGCAATAAATATACTAAAAAAGTCACCCTTTCACAATGTTTATTTCACGAGGCAATCCTATTTTGTCATATTTAACTCTCTTAATTAAGCTACTCGAAAAAACCGTGAGCAAACTTTACCCTCTTTATTCGATTTTTGATTATACTTATGGTTAGGAGATAGGTTTACTTATCGATTCGTCCAATACTGAAGACGTAAAAAGCTGCGATTAGGTTAGGAGGTATTTTCATGGTTGAAGCATACAAAGACTTTTGGCGAAATATTTTTAATTTCTCAGGGACTTCAGACCGTCCACACTAATGGTGGCCAGCTATTATTAACTGGATTTTAGGTGTTATTATTGTTGCAATTATCCAATCCATTACAGGACATCCAATTTCAGAAATCTACAATTGGCAAGACCTGGGCGTCGACTCAGTTCGAAATATTGTGGCGCTTCTAGTTTGGATTGCTACACTTGCTGTTTCAGTTCGTCGACTTCACGATACGGACCGCTCCGGTTGGTGGGTACTCATTCAAATCGTGCCAATCATCGGTGGTATCTGGTTCTTCATCTTAATGCTATTACCATCAAAGCCAGGTCGCTGGAACTAAAACAATTAGAAAATGCTGACTTACCGATTTCTAGGTGGGTCAGCATTTTTATTGCATTCTTCTGCATATTATTGTTAGGCTGATAGTGACCAAACTATTCTCTAATCGAGGCGAAAATCATGAAAACTGAAGCACTCAAGAAAGCCAATCAAATCATTCAGGATACGAACGTTTTTCAAGTTGCCACAATTGATGAGCAAGGATTTCCCTGTCAGGTTGCATTAACCCCCTTACCCATCAATCGTAGCGGCAATTCAGTTTTGTTTTATACAAGCGGCAAAACGACCATCATTCGAAACATGACCCGTTCCTCCAACGCTTCAATTTTCTGTTTTAACGAAGCAGACTACTCTTCCGTATCTTTGAAGGGAACCCTGCGAATCATGCAATCTGAGCCAATCAACGACGAGCTACAAAATGCACTCACTACGTTTCAAAAAACACTCAACTATGAGGATCCAGTTATCTTGAAATTCAGTGCCATGACTTTAAAGGTTCGGTATAATAACGCGATTACCACAGAGAATTTGGAGAAACTACAAAACCTAGATTAATTTCTAAGCAGAGGAGGACTTTCAAATGACAGTCAAAAGTACAGGACAGAGACTACTCATTTTACTGGGCTTTATCTTAGCCGTTGAGGGCATTGGTTTTCTATCATCTGTCTTATCGGGCGATATCAAAGCTATCTACCATTCTCTCGTATTGCCGCCTTTTTCACCACCTGACTATTTGTTTGGCATCGTATGGCCCGTCCTTTATCTGTTAATCGCTATTTCGGGCTATTTACTCTTCATCAATGTTTCACCAGGCACGCTACAAAAAGCTAATTTGATCAAGTTCCTGATGCAGCTTCTATTAAATTTTGCGTGGAGCATTGTATTCTTTCAATTTGAACTTTTCTGGGCCGGACTCATTATCATCTTGGTGATGGATATCATTGTAGCCATGAGCATTAAACCATTTTACGTCACTAATAAATTTAGTGGTTATTCATTTAGTATTTACCTGTTATGGTTACTATTTGCCACATATCTGACTGTCGGCGTGGCAATCCTAAACTAGTCATCAAATTTCAATTTTATCCAAATGCCAATTCAAAGTTATGATTTTATGCAAAAACACCTTTTCTAAAAATCAAAAATAGTGTAAACTTACTATTGTTGTTGCCCCGATGGCGGAATTGGCAGACGCGCAGCGTTCAGGTCGCTGTTTGGGAGACCAAGTACAAGTTCGAATCTTGCTCGGGGCATAAGTTAATACTTCGGATGCATCACAGTTCCACTAGACGCCTAGAAATAGGCGTTTTTATTTTTGCCAATTGCATGGAAAAGCACTGAATGGCAAAAGTGTTTGGTCTATTTTTGGCCGAAAAAACCTCGCTCCCACATTAACAGGAGCGAGGTTCTATAAATCTATTCTTTTGGTTCCTTTGGCAACGCAATCACCGTGCCATAACCGTGAACCACCAAAAATTTGGGTGCGACATTCAGATTCACCACTTCGGTATTAAATCGAACATCGATGACGCCATCCCCATCTTTTTCCTGAGCTTGCGCAAATAATTTTTGCTTCACTTCATCAAATAATTGGTCAAAAAGTTCAAATTGATCTGGTCTTTCAGAACGCATCATGACCTTTGCCGTTGCGTTGATAACGCCCTTCAAAACATGCGCCTGATTGTATCCACCGGTACTCATAAACATGACTATCACTCCACCTATTTAAAATAAAAGAACGGTGCACACAAGTTGCACCGTCACTATTTAAAATCGTTCTGTAACTTTATAAGGTTTACTTGATTCGGGATTTGCAGGACTGTCAACATGACTCACAGTGTTATCCGCAAGGAAAATATCGAATGACTTATTGTCATCGACGCCCTTCACCACTAAAACGTGGCCATTCTCAATGTTGTTCTTTTCGCGGTATATTTGGGCCTTGGCAACTGCTTCGTTATAATCATGAAAGTTACCGATTGAATCCCCAGGGTTGAAGAAAATCGTTTCATCCATAGCAATCATCCCTTCTCTTTTAATTAATTCAATTATACCCCACTTTAACCCGTTCTTCGACTTTTAGCTCGGAAACGTAAAGGAAGTTTGCCGACCAGGGAAAAATTGTGTAAAATGTAATTTACGAACTAAAAATAAGAAGGGTTGGTTTTGCTCATGTCTCATACGGTACCAATTCATTTAGATAGCCAGCTCTGTTTTGCTATCTACTCGGCAAATAAAAACTATAATCACTTTTACCAAACTGCATTAAGCAAGTTTGATTTAACCTATCCTCAGTTTATTACGTTAGTAGCACTTTGGGATAAGTCTCCCTTGAGCGTTCGTCAATTGGGTGCGGAGTTAAACCTCGACTCTGGTACCCTCACGCCACTACTCAAACGTCTAGAAAAACAAGGCTGGGTAAGTCGTAAGCGCAACACTGAAGATGAACGCCAAGTTGATATTAATTTGACGGATTACGCTAACTCACACCGTGATGAAATTTACGACCGTGTCAACAGTTGCCTAACTATGGCTGGTATTCCGGTTGATGAATATCAAGCTGCTGTAAATAAATTAAAAGAAATCGGCGAAAAACTTGAAACTGTCGCCAATAATGAAGATCTCAAAGCAAAATAAAACCACGCTGTTTTCGGACAGCGTGGTTATTTTGTCACTAGAATAGATGCTAAAAGTGCCAACATCGCAAACGCGTTATTAATCATGTGAATAGCAATAGAAGCTCTCAAACTTCCCGTTCGCCGATAAACAAACGCTAAAATTGCCCCCATAGTTGCGTAAATCAAGAAACTCATTATCGTTGTACTTCCATGGCCGAGTGAGAAAATCACCCCACTTACAATAACCGGTAACCAAATTGACTCTGGTTTGAAGAAGGCATTCATGAGATAGCCTCGAAATACCATTTCCTCCAACACGGGTGATAAGAAAATGCCTGAAATGACCATCAAATACAGCGACCATTTGTCAGCGCTCATTAAGTTTTGAATGACTTCATTATTAGCCGTCTGAGTTTGCCCATCGATAGCAGCATTCAGCGTACTCAACACCATTTCTGCTGCAAAGAAGGCCACTAATCCAATCAAAGTCAGCCCCCACTGCTTCATCGTTAATTTGGTAAAGTAGGTTCTATTGGGCAACCGTTTTAGCAAAAAGTACGCTAGCCAGATCACTAGTGCGAAGGCCCCAATATAAGCCACCGCATTAACAAGTCGCAATCCAATATTATTTTGAGGAATTAATTTAAACAGAATCACCGGTACTTGCACAAATTGAATTAAAACAAATAACGAAGCAAACCAGAGATACCGGTTAAATTTGGGCGTTGTAGAGGTTAACTGTGTCCTTTCATCCATATCAACAAACTTCCTTCTTAAATTTAGTATCATTCTAATTTAAAGACACAATCAATAGTAAAAACAAGGTTTCTGCGTTAAAATTAGATTGTGAAATGATAGTCATTTCACAATGAAATGCTTTATCATTTACCTAGGTGAGTGATAGCGCTATGGGATTCCCCAATCTTGTAACGCGCCTTGTTTCAAGGGCCATTACTTCAGTGATGGCCCTTTTATTTGCGCCAAAGGCCAATAATCAGCCACATATAAAGGACGGTCACCACCATCATACTAACTAGCCAGGTTACAAACCAAACAATAATTGTCGTTACTGAGTTAATTGGCCAACCATAGGTAAAGTAGAGGACCGTGCTAATAATCACCAGGGGGACTCCCAGAATGATGGTATATGATAACCACTTTGGCATTGAAATTCTCCTATTCGAATATAAATTTATTAATGACTTCAGCAACTGCGCCGTGTTCATTATCGTTCTCAGTAACGTAGTCGGCAATAGCTTTAATTTCATCACGGCCGTTAGCGACACAGACTGATAACCCCGCTTTTTGTAGCATTGGCAAGTCGTTAAAATTATCGCCAATCGCGATGACTTCATCATGCGCGATGCCTAACTTATCTGCTAATTCTAACATCGCCGTACCTTTATTGACACCAGCTGGGTTAAATTCAACGTACCGATTTGATGAATAAGTGGCAACTAGTTCAGTTGGCAGTTCAGCCAGCACTGCATCATGAATTTGCGTTCTCACATCAGGATCGGCGTTATTGAAAATAACCTTCATGACAACCCGGTCGCCAATCAGATCCATATTGGGTTCAGGTAGTTCATCGAAAAAGACGCCTCGTGTTTCTAAGTAATGCTTTTCATCGGAGCTGATTCCATAAGCAAACATTTTTCCCAAAGCGTTGATGTGCGCTGACGTATTCGGAAAACTCAAGCCCAAATGAAAGACCTTGTCCGCAATTACACGATCTAGTGGATGAAGAATTTGAACCGCATTTTGATAATTCTCAACGGTGGCGCCACCGTTGAAGGAAATGACATAGTTGTTTGATTGATCTTTTACCCCCACCTGCTCCAACAGCGGTTGAATGGAGTCAAATTGGCGCCCTGTATTAGGGACAAATAGAATTCCTGCCTCAATTGCTTGTTTTATGGCCAATTCGTTGACCTTGGACAAATCGCCATTAGCTTGTAATAATGTTTCATCTAAATCTGTGACAATCATTTTATATCTCGTCATTATTTCCACTCCAAAAAGTTTATGTCCCCTATTTTACGGTAAAACCGGCGGCATTGCCACATTTTCCAAGAAACCGGTTTCAATAGCGAAGAATTGCGCTAGAATGGAGGTGTAACCTAAATCGGAAGAGGAGTGACTTTAATGGCAAAAGTACTATTAACTGGAGAAATTCCAGCACATGCATTATCTATTTTACAAGAAGCCGGTCTAGAAATTGACACGTTTAAGGGTGAAAAACTAATCACAACCCCAGAGCTAATCAGTCGGGTTGCTGACGTGGATTATTTGATTACCCCACTCTCAACTAAAGTTGATCAATCAGTAATTGATGCCGCACCAAACTTGAAATTAATCGCCAACTACGGTGCTGGTTTTAACAATATTGATACCGATTATGCAGCCTCTAAAGGCATTCCAGTCACCAATACGCCTAAAGTTTCGACAACTTCAACTGCCGAAGTTACCGTGGGTCTATTGGTCAGCCTCGCACATCGAATTGTCGAAGGCGACAAGCTGATGCGCAGTACTGGTTTTAATGGTTGGTCGCCATTATTCTTCTTGGGCCGTGAACTTGCTCATAAAACAGTCGGCATTGTTGGTATGGGTCAAATTGGCCAAGCGGTTGCGACTCGCCTAAAAGCTTTTGATATGAATATCATTTATACACAACGAACCCAATTAGATGCCACAGTAGAAGCTAAACTGGGCACCAAGTTTGTTCCGTTAGACACCCTAATTAGCGATTCTGATGTGATTACGCTTCACCTGCCAGCAACACCCGAAACCCACCACATGCTGGGGGCTGCAGAATTCAAACAAATGAAAAATAGTGCGTTCCTCATCAATGCAGCCCGTGGACCCGTCATCGATGAACTCGCCTTACTTGATGCGTTAAAACAAGGTGAAATTGCTGGCGCTGCTTTAGATGTTTACGAAAAAGAACCCGAAGTGGATGATGGCTTCAAATCCCTTGATAACGTCATTTTAACGCCACACATTGGCAACGCCACCGTTGAAGCCCGCGATGCCATGGCTGAAATTGTCGCAACCAATACCGTTTCCGTATTGAATGGCAACAAGCCTAAGTTCGTCGTCAATGGTGTGAAATAGTAAGAAAAGCCGTTCGACCGAACGGCTTTTCATTTGCAATGACTCCCCTGCATTCGCTACACTAGGATTAAATAGTTTAGAAAGCGAGTGAGTGACACAATGCTAAAAGAGTTTAAAGAATTTATTTCGCGAGGAAACGTGATTGACTTAGCCGTTGGGGTTATCATTGGGTCGGCATTTACCGCAATTGTGACCTCCCTGACCACCAACTTACTTAACCCGTTACTGGGGATTTTTCTTGGCAAAATGAACTTAACTGGATTATCCTTTTCGGTTGGTGATGCCGTCTTCAAATATGGTGCCTTTCTAAATGCGATTGTTAATTTTCTCATCATCGCCTTTGTAGTCTTCTTACTGGTTAAGTTGATTAATAAAGTCGTCCGCAAAGAAAAAGCAGAAGCTGTTCCAACACCGTCCGAAACCTACTTGAAGGAAATCAAGAAACTGTTGGAAAAGCAAGCCAATCAACACTAGCTGACTATAACATCGCCCTTTCTAATTCAAAATTTGGTAGAAATCTTAAAAATAGATGTTGTGGCGTAGAATAATATGCTACACTATATGTTGTAGATTTCAATAAAAAGAGGGGCTATCATGGTGATTATTACAGCAGGAATGATTGGTGTAGGTAAGACTACATTATCAGCAAAAATTGCAGAACATTTAAATTCGAAGCCATTCTTCGAACCAGTTGGCGACAACCCAGTTTTGCCACTATACTATAAGGATCCAAAGCAATACGGCTTCTTGCTTCAGATTTACTTCTTAAACAAGCGTTTTGCAATGATTAAGCAGGCGTTGGCAGACGACAACAACGTTTTAGACCGTTCAATTTATGAAGACGCACTTTTCACGCGTGAGAACAATGCTGAAGGTAACATCTCAGATACTGAGTTGAGCGTTTACTTAACGTTACTTGATAGCATGATGACGGAATTAAAGGACTTACCTAAGAAGGCACCAGATTTACTTGTTTACGCCTCAAGCGACTTTGATACCATTCTTTACCGTATTAAGAAGCGTGGCCGTGACTACGAGCAATTCGATGGTAACCCAGAACTCGAATCATACTACAAGAAGATCTGGACGGCTTACCAAGAATGGTTTGAAAACTATGATATTAGTCCTAAGATTAAGATTGACCTTCAAAAATATGATTTGGAAGAACCTGGCAACGAAGAAATCGTGCTCGGCCAAATCGACGATGCATTAGCCAAGATCCGCAAGCCAAGCGTTTCTGAAGCAATGTAATTTAAAAAGCCACTCATCAGCCGATGAGTGGCTTTTTATTTATCTTTTAAGCGGTTCGTTGGCTTGGTTCGTTCTAATAATTAGCACGTCGCTCGCCGCGTTTGCAACGACATAACTCGCAGTCGATCCCATCATCATCCGTTCGACAACATTAGCACCGGTTGCGCCCAAAATGATAAGGTCGACACCCTTTTCCAGCGGAAGCGTATTAGCCAGTTCCGTTTTGGGATTTCCATATTTGACAATCGTTTCAACGTTTTTTAGTCCCTCATCCAAGGCAGCCTGCTTATACTTAGCCACTAGTTCTTCAAACTCAGTTTTAACCTCATCTAGCATCTCTTGGTCAATGTAGCCAAAACTAGTCTTCGTGGCACTCTGGCGCATCACGGTTGCAATAATAAGTTCCGCATCGTTTCGTTTGGCAGATGCAATCGCCTTTAATACAGCCCGCTTAGCCTGCTTTGACCCATCAATACCGACTAGAATTCGGTTGTATGGAATGCTTGCCATTAGAATCGCCTCACCTTCATTTATCAGTAACTGCTTAGTCTTTATCCTTAGCTAGTTCATAAATTGACTCACCATAGATAGACATGGCTTGGATTAAATCAGCAATTGGTTGGAACTCATTTGCTTGATGCATGCTATCAGTTGTATGTGGAAATAAGGCGCCAAATGCGACTCCGCGGTCCATCAGTCGGCCATAAGTTCCACCGCCCACAACTTCTGGTTCCGCATCCGTTTCACCAGTTTGGTTGCGGTAAACGGTCATCAATTTTTGCACGATAGGATCTTGAGGATCTACATAATGGGGCACCATCGTCCGACCTGCTGTCAGAGTAAAGTGACCTGCCTCGGCAAATCGTTTCAAACCAGCTTCAATGTCATCATTCGTCATGCCCTTAGGATAACGGAAGTTAAGCACGATTTCCCCTGCCTCATTGGCTTGGAATTTCATCACACCGACATTCATCGTAAGGTCACCCATGGTAGCGTCAGTAAACGCCATGCCCATCTTAGCAACACGTGAATCTTCGTGAAGTTGATCGGCAATGAAGTCGATATATTGTTGAGCACTCCCACCTAATTGAGTTGCCTTTTGGAGGAAAACCGCCAAATAAGTTCCGGCATTGATCCCATTTTTAGGTTCCATCCCGTGAGCCGCTTTACCAATCACATGTAGTGCAACACCTTCACCTGAGACCGACACGTCACCCGTTACTGGATTTTCATCTAAGAACTTAGTAAAGGCAGTTGCTAATGCTTCGTTGTCTGATGTCTCGACAACTGCTTCTGCATCACGAGGGACCATATTCTCACGTAGACCAGAATCAAATGAAATCAAGCGATCTTCGTTTCCATTTGTACCTTCTGAATGGAACGTAAATGAAGCATTACCCTTTTCACCATTGATCAACGCAAATTCAGCATCCGGCGAAAATCCCATCGTTGGTGCTGGTTCTGAGTTGAAATAGTGGGTCATACCGGTCCACTCACTTTCTTCATCAGTTCCAATGATAAAACGAACCTTCTTATTCAAAGGTAAGCCTAACTTTTTAACCAACTTCAAACCGTAATATGCGGCCAACCCAGGCCCCTTATCATCCGAAGTGCCACGACCATAAACATTGCCATCCTTTTCAGTCAATGTAAATGGATCCGTATCCCAACCATTACCAGCTGGCATCACGTCTGCATGGGCTAGAATGGCCACCGTTTCGTCACCTTCTCCATACTCCACGTAACCGGCTAAGTTATCAAGGTTCTTCGTTTTAAAACCGTCGCGTTCTGCTAAACCTAAAAAGGCTTGCAGTGCTTTGGCTGGTCCAGGTCCAAGTGGCATATCCTCAGTCTTTTTTGAATCATCCCGCACACTTTCAATCGCAATGAGCGTTTTTAAATCTTCTAAATAAGCAGCCTTTTGGGCGTCTGCTTCTTGTTTCCAATTAATTGGCAAAATTTCGGCCTCCTGTAATGTTTTGATACCCTTATTCTAGCATAGCTTTCATTAAAACTAATACCCATTCGGCTCCAAAACTCGTGGTATACTCATTTTAAGGAAGTGGTTAGATGAAACGACTAGATCAATCAATTTTAACCAACACAATTCGAATCCGGCCAGACGATAGCTACAAAGGCACTTATGGACGTGTCACCTTAGTTGGCGGGAATCAAAATTTTGGTGGCGCCATCATTATGGCTAGTGAAGCGACTGTTTATTCTGGCGCTGGCTTAGTAACGACATTGACCCATCCAGATAATTCAGCCGCCCTCCATGCTAGGCTTCCCGAAGCCATGTTTGCTGACGTATTCATGGAGAGTACCCCGTTTGATTCTCTAATTCAGTCCGCCGATGTGGTGGTCATTGGACCGGGACTTGGAGAAGGACCAGAAAGCGTCAATTTGCTACGGAATGTGTTTCACTTAATCACGCCCGATCAAACGGTCGTGATCGATGGATCTGCTATCACCATCTTAGCCACCCATTCAGTGGCCTTACCTGATGCTAGGTTAATTTTTACACCTCATCAAATGGAATGGCAACGACTATCGGGCATTAAAATTACTGACCAAACCGAGGCCGCTAATCAAGCAGTTCGTGATCAGCTCAACGCAACGGTGGTTTTGAAATCGCACCGTACCGAAATCTACACTGCAAACGGCATTTATCAAAATCCGCTAGGCACCCCAGCACAAGCCACTGGTGGTATGGGCGATACCTTAGCAGGAATGATTGGTGGTTTTACTGCGCAATTCGCTAATACCGATAACGCAGTGATGGCTGCGGTCTATGCCCACAGCGCCATTGCTGAACTATTAGCGCAAAATCAGTACGTGGTGCTGCCCACTCAGATTATTCGGCAGCTTCCACAGTTTATGCACCAGCATCAAGCCAACTAAAAATGACTATCCCGAGTTTATTTGAACTCAGGATAGTCATTTTTTGGTTATTTAATTTTCAGCATGGTTCTAATTCGACCCATGCGAGGTCCCATAACCCGATCCGCCAATCGCGAACGTAGGGCAAGATAGACATAGCTATAACCACCTAATCCAGTCGCAATAGCAACAATCACAAGGTTGATAATCTTACCGTTGCCAAGACCAATCCAGCCGGTAAAACTGACCAATAATTTGGTCATGAGCCAAGCTAATACAAAGGTCATCAGAGCGAAAATCAATACTCGATTCGTATCATCACTAATCGCATGGTAATCCAGTCCGAATTGGTTATTCAAAGAACGAATAATGAGGTAATTGGCAACAATTAAACCAATTCCAGTTGCCACTAGCGTTCCAAAACTCCCAAGGAAGTAAACTGCTGGATACTGAACGATAAACTTCACAATCGTTCCAACCACGAAATACTTAACAGCTCGCTTATTTTGCGAAATTCCCTGCATGATAGCGGAAGTCACCGTAAACAAACCTAAGATAATCGAAATGTACGATGAAAATTCCAGAATTTGAGTAGCCAAGCCTGCTTGTTGAGCACCGTAGAAAACAATGTTAAGTGGCTGCGCAATCGCTGCCATCCCTAACGCACTCGGAATCATCACAAATTCAAACATCAAAAAGACGTTCGTAATTTGCCGACTAATCTCATGTTTATTATTTTTCGTGTAGGCTTCCGATAAAAGCGGAACGGCCGTCACTGCCAAAGCTGATGACAGCGAAACCGTAATCATAATAAGTTTATTGGCATTAGCCGCAAACATCGCAAATAAATCATTCAAGTAAACTTGGGAATAATCGCCTGCCATTTTCATAATCTTGAAGAAGGTAAATTGGTCAATCAACTGGAAGATCGTAATACCTGCCCCCAGTACGATAAACGGTACTGATTGTTGCAAAATTTCTCGATAAAGTTGGCTAGCAGGCACAATAATTTCATTGTTGCTGTTCGCCACTAGACCGCGGAATTCGTCACGCCGTCGCCAGTAGTAGACGCCTAGGACCAGTAACCCACCCAGTGCACCGATAAATGCAGCAAAAGTAGATTGCGAGACCGCTGTTACCCAGTTACCATGCATCACGCGCATAATCACAAATGCCGTAATCAGCATGTAAATCACACGTGCCAGTTGCTCAACAAATTGAGAAATGGCAGATGGCGCCATTTGTTGATACCCTTGGAAATAACCTCGGGTCAAACTCATTGTTGGAATGATGAGTACAGCCCATGCCAATGAGTGCAATACTGGAATCACATTCTCATCGCCACCAGAAAATAGCGGCGCACCAAAGTAAAGGACTAAGGCGCAAACAATTCCCGTAATGGCAGCCAGTACTAGTCCTCGTTTATAAAGTCGGACCCCGACCCCGTACTCATTCAAAGCGTTATAATGGGCTACCTGCTTGGCGATAGCCGATGGAATCCCCGCAATCGCGGCAATTAAAAAGAAACTGTAAATATTATAGCCCTTTGCAAAAAGCGCGTTTCCTTGGAAGAACAAGCTTCCAAACCATATTCCCCAAGGAATAATGTAAATGGCACCTAGGATACGTGACAAAATACTTCCTGCGGTCATCCATGCAGACCCATTCACCATTTGTCGTTGCGCATCCGATGCAGCACTTTGTGTAGACCCTTGATCTGAATTCTCAGACATGTCGTACCCTACCTTCTATGTAATCAATCTTATCCATTTTAATATGAAACCCTTGACTTAGCAACGACTATTACTAATCCTTAACTAGCGTTACAAAAAAGAGTTTGCTATGATTAATGCAATAACTTTATCGAGGGGGGACTCACTCAGTTGAAGCGTAAAATTTGGGCATGGATTGCCGTTATTGTCATCGTTGCTGCCATTGTTCTGGGGATAACTACTATCCATGTTCGCAACGAACGATTACGCCGCCTTTATACGTACAGTCACACCCTGTTTGTCCATGGGTGGACAGGAAGTATCAAGTCCGAAGAGCGAATGGTGCATGCCGCCGCTAAATCGGGAGCTGCGAAGAAACGTTTGGTCATTCACGTTAAGGCTAACGGGAAGCTCAAGTACAAAGGCCACTATTTCCGAGGAACTAAAAACCCGATGATTGAGGTGGTCTTCGAC
This sequence comes from Secundilactobacillus oryzae JCM 18671, assembly GCF_000740055.1. Taxonomy (GTDB): domain Bacteria; phylum Bacillota; class Bacilli; order Lactobacillales; family Lactobacillaceae; genus Secundilactobacillus; species Secundilactobacillus oryzae. Next base: position 140,078 of record NZ_BBJM01000001.1, read on the forward strand.
AACAATCGAGCCGGTGAATTTAAAGACGCCCATTGGATTAGAAAGGTCGTTAAATCCCTTAAGGCTCGTTACGGCATCACGAAATTCAATGCGGTTGGCCATTCAATGGGAAGTTACGCGCTGCTCTACTATACCCTGCTATATGGCAAGAATCGCAACCTTCCCCGACCAAATAAATTAGTCTTAATTGCGGGACCTTACGATGGCATCATTAATAACCACAAATTAAATCAGCCGACAGATTTGCCGTTAAGTAAGCTTTGGACTGATATGCCTAACCAGAATAAACTCTTAAAAAATGGTCGCCCAAAGATTATTCACAGCGAATACCGCATGTTACTGAATCTTAGAAAGCAGATTCCTCGAGGCGTCAAGATTTTAAACATCTATGGCGACCTGGAAAATGGGTCTAACTCGGACGGCGTCGTCACCATTACTTCTGCTCGATCACTAGGCTTCATTGTTCGTGGTCGGGTTGCCAAGTACAAAGAATTGAAAGTTGATGGCGAACATGCACAGCATTCAAGCCTTCATGAAGATAACTTCATTGTGAATCGTGCCCTCATCAATTTCCTTTGGGCAAAATAAAAATCCTGAGATTATCAAAATCTCAGGATTTTTTCTTTATCCAACTACAATATTTACAATCTTGTTTGGCACAACAATCACTTTACGGACGGTAACATCTTGGAGATGTTGCTTAACCGTTTCATCAGCTAACGCTAACTTTTCGATTTCATCCTTATCGGCTGTTGCTGGTACTTTAACGTGCGCACGAACCTTACCGTTCACCTGAACGGCTAGCTCAACTTCGTCCTCAACTAACTTACTTTCATCGTAGGTTGGCCAAGTGGCGTAAGTAATTGTGTCGTCGTGGCCCAATAATTGCCATAGTTCTTCGGCAATATGAGGGGCGATTGGTGAAAGCATCTGCACAAGCCCTTCCATGTAAACAAGTGGCAAACTATCAGCTTTGTATGCTTCGTTGACGAAGACCATCATTTGAGAAATAGCCACGTTGAAACGCAAGTGCGTCATATCGTCGGTCACAACTTTGACCGTTTCGTTATAAATCTTATCGAGTTTACCATCGTTAATGGTTGTGACGCGATCACGTAGATGGTTGTTATCATCAATCATCAAACGCCACACTCGATCTAACCAGCGGTGAGCACCCGAAATACCTTCAGTACTCCAAGGCTTTGAGGCATCCAAAGGTCCCATGAACATTTCATAGAGTCGTAACGTATCCGCCCCATGAGATTCAACAATTTCATCTGGGTTGATGACGTTACCCTTTGATTTAGACATCTTTTCGTGGTTCGTTCCCAAAATCATCCCTTGGTTAACTAACTTCTGGAATGGTTCCTTCGTTGGAACAACGCCCAAATCATAAAGTACTTTGTGCCAGAAACGCGCGTAAAGCAAATGCAAGACGGCGTGTTCAGCGCCACCAATGTAAAGATCAACTGGTAGCCAACGCTCCAATTTTTCAGGATCCGCAATCATTTTATCGTTGTGTGGATCAATGTAACGCAAGAAGTACCATGAACTACCCGCCCACTGTGGCATTGTGTTCGTTTCTCGTTTACCCTTACGACCATTTTCATCAACGACGTTTACCCAGTCATCAATCTTGGCCAGTGGGCTTTCACCCGTCCCAGAAGGTTCAAGTTGCTTAGTTGCTGGCAACTTCAATGGTAATTCATCTTCAGGAACTAAAGTGGTTTCGCCATCTTCCCAGTGAATAACTGGAATTGGTTCACCCCAGTAGCGTTGACGAGAGAAAATCCAGTCACGAAGACGGAAGTTAACCTTCTTTTGCCCGGCTTTATGTTCTTCCAGCCAATCGATGGCTGCTGAGATGGCTTCCTTTTTATCCATGCCATCGAGGAACCCGGAGTTGATGTGCTTGCCGTCGCCTGTGTAGGCTGCCTCAGTCACATCGCCACCCTCAATAACGGGAAGGATTGGCAAATCAAATTTCTTAGCAAATTCGTAGTCACGATCATCGTGTGCGGGAACGGCCATAATTGCACCCGTTCCGTATGATGAAAGGACATAATCACCAATCCAGATAGGTACTTGTTTGCCGTTAATTGGATTAACACCATAAGCACCTGTGAAGACACCAGACTTATCCTTGTTCAGGTCAGTTCGTTCAAGGTCAGACTTCGTGGCAATTTGCTTCTTGTAAGCTGCAACAGCATCACGCTGTTCATCGGTGGTGATGGCATCAACCAGCTCATGTTCTGGAGCCAAGACCATGTATGATGCACCAAACAAAGTATCAGGACGTGTTGTAAAGACCTCAATCTTCTTATCCGCATCACCAGCGACATCGAAGAAGACACTGGCACCTTCAGAACGACCAATCCAGTTACGTTGTTGTTCCTTAATGCTTTCTGGCCAGTCAAGGTCATCCAAATCATCAATCAAACGATCGGCATAGGCCGTAATTTTCAAGACCCATTGGCGCATTGGTACGCGGTAAACAGGATAACCGCCACGTTCCGTCTTTCCGTCGATGACTTCCTCGTTGGCCACAACGGTTCCGCCCATAAAGTCTGGCGCCCAGTTGACCATAATCTCGTCCTCGTAAGCGAGGCCTTTTTTGTATAACTGTTCAAAAATCCATTGCGTCCACTTATAGTACGATGGGTCTGTCGTGTTAATTTCACGATCCCAATCGTATGAAAAACCTAGTGAACGGATTTGACGCTTAAAGTTTTTAATATTTTGCGCTGTAAAGTCCTTGGGATTATGGCCTGTCTTCAATGCGTATTGTTCTGCTGGCAAACCAAAAGCATCCCAGCCCATTGGATGCAATACACTGTAGCCCTGCATCCGCTTCATTCTGGAAATAATATCCGTTGCCGTGTAACCTTCAGGATGACCAACGTGCAGGCCTTGTCCAGATGGATATGGGAACATATCTAAGGCATAGAACTTTTCCTTAGTACTGTCATCATTAGTCTTGAAAGTTTTATTTTCCTTCCAATAGTGTTGCCACTTACGTTCAATTATTTTGTGATCGTATGCCACTCAAAACGCTCCCTCTCAAATTATGATTAAAACTAAAAGTTGGTATAAAAAAAGCCTACAAGAAGCTCTTGCTTCTTATAGGACGAACTAGCCGCGGTACCACCTAATATTCCCAATAATGGGCTCTCAAATTCGTAACGCGAACCAGACGTCCTGGCCTACTGATTGTTCAGCCAGAAGATAAAGAGGTGAGTTCGGCAGGCCAACGCGCTAAGTTCGCAACAACCACTTAGTTTCTGAACACGTTGACTAGTCTACTAATCCTCGTAACATTAATATTTAATAAGATTACCTAATGCTACCAAAGCCAATGGCAAAAAGCAAGGCAACCAGTAGAAAATCCTACCTTCCGAGATGGTATACTAGTGATAAAGAAAATCTGGGGGATTTATCACACATGAAATCATCGCAAACTTTAACCAATTGGCAGGTTAAGCGCACTCAACTTGGCCTCTCTGTCATCGCCTTACTAGGATTCATCATTCTGTTAATCAGCGTACTCACGGGAAAGCCGTGGCTGACCTCATTTGATCAAAGTCTCATTAATTTCTTTCGTGGCGCCACTTTTCAAGATTTCCGGGGCTTCCTCACGTTTGTTACGTTATCTGGCAACCCTGTCCCAGTTGGTATTTTCACTTTTATCCTCGCCATCATCAGCTCATTTCTAAAAAACTATAAATTCGCCGCTTTCCTATTAATCAACGTACTGTCATTCGGTGGTTTAGCCAATTCACTAATTAAAAATGCCGTTCAAAGACCACGACCAGACCAGCATCCACTGTTTCACTTAACTTCGTACAGCTTCCCCAGCGGCCACTCAATCACAGCCATGCTCCTGTTTGGCTCACTCATTTTAATGCTATGGCATTTGGTCAAAAATCAAACCATCCGAGTGGGACTCGTCGCCTTGCTAGCAATTTGGATTGCGCTGATTGGCATTAGTCGCATTTACGTCGGTGTTCACTATCCTAGCGATGTACTGGCAGGTTTCTTGTTGGGATTCGTCCTACTCACCCTTTCTCAAGCCTTTTTCTATGGAATCAAATGGAGGTAAGCACATATGCAACTTGAATCATCCTTAGCTTTCAGTCATCAGCTGTTAAAAGCCGCCGTTCAACCGGGTGATACTGTTATTGATGGTACGGCCGGTAACGGCCATGATACTGCTTTACTAGCAGAATTAGTCGGACAAAGTGGCCACGTTTTGGCGTTCGACATCCAAGAAGCTGCCCTCAGCCAAACCAAAACACGATTGGATAATGCAGGGTTGGCCTCACAAGTTCAACTCATTCACGATAGCCACGCAAATTTAGCTGCTTATTTGCCTGAAAATCAATCAATATCGGCTGCTATTTTCAATCTTGGCTATTTACCCGGTGGCGATAAACAGATTACAACTCATGCGGAATCGACCTTGCAGGCATTGCAACAAATGCTTGCTCATCTTAGTGCTGGCGGTGTGGTCATTGCGGTACTCTACTACGGGCATCCAGGTGGTAAGGCAGAAAAAGATGCTGTCATTCACTTTGCAAGTACCCTTGATCAAAAACAGTTCCAAGTACTTTCCTATCAATTTATTAACCAAATTCATGAACCACCCATTTTACTGGCTATACAAAAACGCTAGCGACGACAAATCGCTAGCGTTTATTTTTTCTATTTTGCTTTTGGTCGATCCAATGCATTGATTAGGAAGGCAACAATAATCAAGCCAACACCTAAGATGAAGACATAGTGAATCCCTTGGTAGAGAATATCCCGCAATACCGGCAATAATTTTTCCGGCAGCTGTAAAGCCGTCTTAGGATTAATTAATTGGTTCATCATGGTCATCGTTGTCCCAGGATGAGCATCTACACCTCTAGCCATCATGACGTTCAAGACGATTCCGAAGACCGATACCATCAGTGTTTGACTTAATGTCCGGCTCAACGTATTCAAGGATGTTGCAATTCCGACATCTTGATTGGAAACCTGATTTTGAACCGTGACGGTTGTAGTCGTAATCGTAATCCCAAATCCAGTTCCACAAATGGCAGCCACAAGATAGAACCAGCCAAACGGAATCGATACTGGGAATAGCGAGAACGTAACGGCACCAATGAGAACCAGTGATAAACTAATCATCACGACTCGTTTGGGCGTTAAGCTTACTAACAATCGGCCGGCCGTAAACGATCCCAGCATCCACATAATGGAACTAGGTGCCAGGGCAAATCCAGCAATCGTTGCGGGCAAGCCGTTGATACCTTGCGCCCACATTGGAATGTAGACATCAAAACCAATCAAAAAGCCACTAATTAGAGCGGCTACTAAATTTTGCGTCACAAATGTCCGGTTCTTAAATAAATCGAGCGGAATAATTGGGTAATCAATCCGTTGTTCTCGACGAACAAACAAGAAACCGGCGACGACCGCAACAACAATTACTACTGCCACCATAAGCCAATTTAAATTAGTTGCACTGAGCATTTGGAAAATATACATAATAGCTAACAGTGTTATAGACAGCCAGAAACTGCCTTGATAATCCATCTTAGTTTTGCGCGGCACGAAAGTTTCGTGATGAAAAATTGCGATTAAGGCAATCGTTAATAGCCCGATTGGTACGTTAATGAAGAAAATCCAGTGCCAGGTTAGTTGATCGACGATAAAACCACCAATTAGGGGCGCCACAATCGAAGCAATTCCCCATGAAGCCCCGTTGAAGCCCAATACCTTCGCCCGTTTTTCAAATGGGTAAATATCGGCAATGATGGTGAACGTCACCGGCATAATCGCACCGGCACCAATTCCTTGAACCGCCCGCCAGATAATCAGCGTCATCATGCTTTCTGACAATCCTGACATTGCGGAACCGATGATGAAGACGGTTAGTCCAAAAATAAGCACTTTCTTCCGACCGATAGTATCCGATAATTTACCGTACAATGGTGTCGCAATTGCATTGGTCAGTAAGTAAATTGAAAAAATCCAGTTCATGATGGAAACCCCATGAAGGTCTCCAACAATCGTTGGCATCGCGGTGGATACAATAGTTCCTTCAATCGCGGTCATAAATGAAGCAACGAAAACCGCGATAGTAACAAGTACAACGTTTGTTTTCTTTTCCAAGCTATTTCCTCCTTATTTAGATGTTAAGTGACTTTTCAGTCAACTTAGGTTTTTTATTAAAGGGGTACAATCCCAAAAAATTAACTTCAAATTGTTGTGACAGTTCACCGACCACTTTAATCAAATCAGCCTGTTGTTCCGGCATTCCAGAAACCTCTATATAAAACGAGTAGCGGCCAATCTGTTCCTTGGTCGGTTCTGAAATCAAGGCCACTAGATTCAAATGATGCGCAACGAAGTACCCTAATATATTGTACAACGTCCCAGGCCCATCGTCTGGTGGCGTTACATAGAGGCTTGCCTTAAACTTTTCAGCCATGTGAACCGTCTCGGCTGACTGTCGTTTGAACACAATAAATCTAGTGTGATTGTCCTCCCGATCCGCCACATTATGCAATTTCAGTGGCAACGAGACGTTGTCTACTTCAGCCTCTGACACAATTGCAGCATCTCCAGGCTGTCCAGCTATTGCTTGATTCAAAGAAATAATATTACTTGAAGTGGTGATAATTTCCACATTTGGCAGTGACTTAATTAATTTTGTGCACTGGCCTTCCGTTTTGAATTGGACAAATAGGCGTTTAATATCAGTCAGCTTTTCAGCGTGACCAATCAGGCCAAAATTGACCGCCACCTCCAACTCCGCAAGAATTGAAATTGGCGCAACTTTCAACTTTTCCAGCGTAGCCAACACAAATCCGTCTAGCTGATTCTCCAATGGTAATAGCCCTAGATTATCGCCCTCAACACTATCGCTAACTTCATCAAATGACTGATAGTACTGAATCTCTAAATCTAAGTTATTAGCCTCCCTAACGTAAGCCTGTGCCGCCATATCTGTAAACGTGCCTTTAGGTCCCAAAACTGAAAGCTTCAACTAAACCCCTCCAAATTTAGATTAACAATTTTCATAGAAAATCAAGACATTAAAAAACAGTGACGGCTTTGTCGTTGACAAAGCACGTCTCTGCCCTTTGTTTAGTCTTTGTTAAAATACTTTTTTAATTCGTCAACTTTATCTAGGTGCTCCCATGGTAAATCAATGTCAGTCCGACCAAAGTGACCATACGCAGCAGTTTGCTCGTAGATTGGGCGCTTCAAGTCTAGCATCTTGATGATACCAGCTGGACGAAGGTCAAAAATCTCACGGATAGCTTGTGTCAATTCAACTTCTGACACGTTGTTACTACCAAACGTGTTAACTGAAATTGAAACTGGTTGCGCAACACCAATTGCGTAAGCTAATTGCACTTCGGCTTGGTGAGCTAACCCAGCAGCCACGATGTTCTTGGCGATGTAACGAGCTGCATAACTAGCAGAACGGTCCACCTTAGTGGCATCCTTACCAGAAAAGGCACCACCACCATGACGAGCGTAACCACCATAAGTATCAACAATCACCTTCCGTCCTGTCAAACCGGCATCCCCTTGAGGACCACCGATAACAAAACGACCAGTTGGGTTCACGTAGAACTTCGTCTTATCATCAAGCAAGTCAGCAGGAATCACTTCCTTAATGACCTTATCAATGACATCTTGACGAATCGTTTCTAACTCAACATCGGGATCGTGCTGGGTACTTAAAACCACGGCGTCAACCCGGATTGGTTGATTATCATCATCATATTCAACCGTAACCTCAGCCTTAGCATCTGGGCGAAGGTAACTAATTTCGCCACTCTTACGAAGCTTAGCAATTTTACGCATTAAGCGGTGACTTAATGAAATTGGTAATGGCATCAATTCTGGCGTTTCATCAATGGCGTAACCAAACATCATACCTTGATCACCAGCACCAATCTTGTCGAGTGGATCTTCTTCACCTTCACGAGTTTCGAGTGAATCGTTAACTCCTTGAGCAATATCAGGTGATTGTTCGTCAATCGCCACCATCACGGCACAATTATCACCATCAAAGCCATAAAGGCCGTCAGTATAACCGATGCGCTTGATGGTATTACGGACAACGTGTTGGATATCAACGTATGCCTTAGTTGAAATTTCACCAAAAACGAGGACAAGTCCGGTCGTCACTGAAGTTTCGCAGGCCACACGAGCGTCTGGATCTTGCGCCAAAATGGCGTCTAAAATAGCATCACTAATTTGATCAGCAATCTTGTCTGGATGTCCTTCCGAAACGGACTCCGACGTAAATAAATGTTTCTCTTGCACAATAAATTCCCCCTGATAAATTAAATACGGTTACAAGGCTTCTTCGTAAAATTACGAATCCTATCGGGAATGGAAAACTCATAACTTTACAAGTTTAGCACAACTCAATTTCTTATGTAATGAGGAAAGGCATAAATTCGACATTTGACTCTCCCCAAACCGATGAATACGTTATAATGGTGTCTAATTAAACGAAATTGGAGTCTACAACCGTGAAGTCAGCTCTCAATAATTTTCTCAGACAGCGTAAAATGCGTGAATTACTCCTCTACTCAGGCCTACAAGCGGTGGCTTGGTGGTTCTTTGTTGGTCATTTTACCGGTAAAAATTCCGCCAAGCCATTTGATGCAGTAACACTTGCCCTCATCATCTTTACCTTCTTTGCGGCCTTTTTAACTGCTTTTACGCTAAAATCGAATTTTAAATCAAACCTTATTTTGCCGATTGCGGGAATTACCATTATCCCTATTCTATTAGCAATTGAAAAACTCAACCTTTCGATTGCTGGTCTAGCTGGACTATACGTGATTGCCATTATTCTACTGAGTTTCAAGTCACTTAAACTACAGAATGTCTTTGGCCTCGGTGTGCTGTCCTTAATCGTCTCTGCAACAGCCCCAATTGCCATTTACTATACGAAGTACGAGTTTTTTCCAAGCGCTATTTTTAATCAGTTGTTGGTTCTTTGGCTACTCACCATATTCTTCCTAGAGCCGTACTTTACCAACGACCACCGCTCAATTACCATGAGTTCCTTAATCATCTTAGCAATTACGATTATCGCTATCTTTGCGATTTCTCACGTATTTATGGCTTTCCTTTCAGTTATCTTGTTACTCATTGTCTGGTACCTAAAGGCCAGACTACTGGATCAGCATCTGTGGCTCATCGCTTTTGCGCTTCTTGAAATTTTAATTACGTTCGCACTTTAAAGTCTTGCTACGGCAAGGCTTTTTACATTGCAATAAATAGATTGGGAAAAATAACGCTAGGTTTATCCACTTTCACAATCAGTAATAGTTCGGAATCAAGGCGTTCCATGAAAATGCCAAAGTCCAACGATTCATCGTGAACATAGCCGCGAAAGCTTTGTAACTGGCACTTTCCCCTTCTAATGGCATAACGCTTCTTGACCGTGATCCCGGTCCCCGTGATGTTGACGCTAATCTCCATGATCCCGTCCGAAATCAGCATGCGTGATAGTAGTTTCATCCCATCATTCATCACCCAGATGGGATCGTCTCCAATTTTGTTCTGGACTTTGATCTCAAACACCGGATTATGGACTGGCTTAAAATGTCGTTTGCACGCCTCGAATGACTCAATGTGATCTTCAATTGTTTTTTCAAATGTTCTCAAAATGTGATCCTCCTCTGATTTGCTAACTAAAATTTTATTAAATGAGAGGCCAAACAAAAAGTGGTCGTGGAAACGGTAACGAGTGCTCGTGAAAACGGTTGTAGGTCAACCTTTGACTTAATTTGATTTTAATCGAATTTCGAAATCGCCTGATATAACAGCATTTCAAAAATGAGAATGATAAGCAAAAAAACGAAGAAATTTCGTAAAAGGCAAAAAAACTTTATTTTTGAAATCAAAATACTTTTAAACCGGGATTTCATTTTTTAAAAAGGGTAAAAAATACCCCATTATGGAATTCTCGTTTCAAATTCAAAAGAAAATTTTAACACCGTGATATAATTAGGACGGAATAAAGGTCTCGAATTATGAGGAGGGCTATCATTGAATTTTCATCGTTTTTCTGTGCTCACACTTTTAAGTACGATTTTTTTCACGGTAATATTTGCGCTCAAATCAAAAAATGTAAAATAATATCTGTAACTATCTAAGGAGGAATCAGCATGGCAACTATTTTAGTGACAACAACTGAACACATTCCGGGAAAAGATTATGAGGTCATCGGAGAGGTTTTTGGCTTAACAACCCAATCTAAAAACATCGTGCGAAACATTGGTGCCTCGCTCAAGAATGTGGTTGGTGGCGAGATTAAGGATTACACCAACATGCTGACTGAAGCGCGTGACGTTGCCATTGAGCGCTTAAAACAAAATGCAGCGGACATGGGCGCCGATGCCGTCGTTATGATGCGATTTGATTCTGGCTCAATTGGTACCGATATGCAGTCTGTGGCCGCATACGGAACAGCTGTTAAATTTAAGTAAGCAAAAAGCCATCACGTTCGCGTGCGATGGCTTTTCTAGTCTAATTCACTTCGTAGACAACGCTGGGTCATCCACAATCTTAGCTTTATTTAATAGTAATGATGAACCCACAACTGAAATTGAGCTCAGGGCCATAGCCAATCCTGAGAATTCCGGACTTAGCGTTAGACCAACGCCGACAAAGACGCCAGCCGCAATTGGAATCCCAATCACGTTATAGAATAAGGCCCAAAACAGATTTAATTTAATGCGGTTAAAGGTCTTATGACTAATTGCGAGTGCCCGAACAACTCCTTGAAGGTCATTTTTAACCAAGACAATCCCGCCTGACTCAATCGCAATATCTGTTCCAGCGCCCATCGCGATACCAACATCAGCAGTTGATAATGCTAGTGCATCATTGATTCCGTCACCCACAAAGGCAACCCGGTGCGATTGCTGGAGCTGTTTAATATGATCAGCTTTTTCACCGGGTAGCACATCCGCGATAACGTCATCAATGCCAATTTGAGTGGCAATCGCCCTAGCAACATTAGCGTTGTCTCCCGTCAACATCACCGTTCGTAACCCCTGATCCTTCAATTGGCCAATAGTGACCTTTGCATTCTCACGTGCCACGTCTTGAATGGCAATTAATCCAATGACAGTATCATTTTCACCAACCACCACAACCGTTTTGGCCGCTTTTTGAAGTGCGGTCATTTGAGCTTTCAAACGCTCACTGATTTGCGCGTTTATTGCTAGCTTTTCGTTACCGACAAAGACATGTTGACCAAAGAGTTCAGCCTGCACGCCTTTTCCCTCGACGGCTTGGAAATTAGTCGGTATTGTTACTTTGATTTGTTGCTGTTTGGCACGGTCTAAAATCGCACTCGCAAGCGGATGTTCGGACTGTTCTTCCAAACTAGCCGCAATCCTCAACAGTTTAGCTTCATCACCTACAATATCCGTCACTTCTGGTGTCCCCTTCGTCAGGGTTCCCGTCTTATCAAAGACAATCGTATCGATTTTGTTGACGGCTTCTAGGACTTCGCCACTTTTAATGAGGACACCCATCTTGGCACTGCGAGCCGTTCCAACCATCAATGCCGTTGGTGTCGCCAATCCCAATGCACATGGACAAGCAATCACGATAACGGCCACCGCAAATAGTAGCGCGTGTACAGCCGTGGCCCCTAATAATACATACCAAATATCAAATGCTAGCACGGCTACAATGAGCACAATGGGGACAAAGATGTTGGAAATCTTATCCGTTAGTTTCTGAATTGGCGCATGACTCGTTTGGGCGCGTTTCACCATTTCAACGATTTGGGCAAGCAAAGTTTCCTCACCCACCTTAGTCGCCTTGAAGGTTACGGTCCCAGTCGTATTCATGGTGGACCCGATGACAGAATCGTCAACGCCCTTGGCCACCGGTAAACTTTCGCCAGTCACCATCGCCTCGTCAATCGTTGTGGTTCCCGAAACGATCACACCATCCACCGGAATTTTTTCTCCCGGTTTGACCCGAATGACATCCCCACTAACAACTTCTTCCAACGGCACACGAACAAACGCATTATCCCGGAGCACCTCAGCATCGGATGCTTGCAATTGCACGAGTTTTTCAACAGCGTTCGAAGCGTTGTTACGCATCCGTTCCTCGAATACCTGACCTAGCAGCACAAATACCGTGATAAAGGCCGCACTTTCAAAGTAGACCTCCCGATTGGTCATCATCGCAAACACAGAGTAAAAGTAGGAAACGAACGTCCCAATCGCTACCAAAGTATCCATGTTGGCGTTATGGTGCTTGAAGGCTGCCCAACCACTTTGCCAAAACGGCAACGCCGCCACCAACATAATAATAGTCGTCGTAATCAGCGCCACCCAGTTATAAGCTGGCATCATTAGATGAAATGGCATGAGTACCATTTGCCCCAACATCGGGATCGATAAAATTAAAGTAATGTAAAAGCGCTTTGTGTAGGACATTAGCGAACCACCACCTTGCCATGAAACATGTTCATGCCACAGGCAAAGTCGTATTCACCAAACTTACTGGTATCAATCGAAATAGCGTGCTTTTCTTTTTGCGGCAAAAATTCGTTGATACCAAAATCAGCGAACGTTACCTGTTCCAAACAGTTAGAAGGATCTTTACGTTCAAAAATAAGATTAGCTGGTTGCCCTTGTTTGAGGACCACGGTGCTTGGCGAGTATCCACCGTCCACGACAATGTCGACTTGTTGCGTTCCGTCTGCCACGTTAGCTTGAACGGCCTCCTCTTCACGATGACCAAAAAACCACCAGATAACGAATCCAACAATCAGAATGCTTAATACTAGAGTAATAAGTTGTGTCATGAGAATAACTTCCTTTCCGTTTACATTTGTAAACCTCAAGTTAAATATAGAATAGGCGTCTACATTTGTCAACGGAAAAATAACTTCTTTTTCACAAATCAGTCAATATTTTGTGTATTTTTGATATACTACAATAAGAATTTATATATGTGCAGAATAACGCAACTGTCCACTTTGAGTGAAGCGATTTGTGCATCGACACCTTCGAGTTCGCCTTTATCGGTCAACTTGATTTCGTCCATATTCAGCAATACCTAGCAGCTTCAGGATTACGAACCTTAGAAGAACTTAAGACAGTGTCTAAAGCACCGTTAAGCTTAGCTTGCTGTAACTGTCCTGGTAGGGATTCGGTATCGGCTTGATATTTGTTTTGCAGGTTTTCGAGTTGTTTGTTTAACTCATCTGAGTTGCCCGCCTGTTTTGTCAAAGCCTTGATATTCTTACCGTTTTCGGTCAGTTGAGCTTTAAGTGAGTCATTTCAGTCTTGAGTGACTCAGCATCATTTGCTGTGACTTTAGCTTTCTCCACATCAGCACCGTGCTGGCCCATAATCTTGTCGATCTGTTCATCTGTTAAACCTAATTCTTTTAATTGGTCTCGTTTCATAGTAAAAACATCCTCTCTCGCAGTTTATTACGCGGAGCGACCGCAATCAAGGTATAAAAAATAAGCTTTTTTACGTCTTACTTAGGACAAACAAATAGCACTCAACGAATATCGTTAAGTGCTACATTTTAATAATTATTTTTTTAATGGGCAAATTACAAGTTTAATCCGAACAAGCCCGGAATCTTTCAATGGCAGTCTGTTGATGATGTATTTTTAATGGTCGTTGATTAATTAGTTCAAGTGCTGCTAGGATCTCATCAGTCGTTACTT